>NZ_JAGHRG010000003.1:0-396608 GCF_017743915.1 Sulfitobacter sp. R18_1 | reverse complement strand
AACTGCTGTTGGGTCACACCAAGATGGACAGCACTGTCAGGTACCTCGGCGTCGAGCTTGAAGATGCACTGGTGATCGCCGAAGCTATCGAAATCTAAACCGCTGGGCCGTCGCCACAAAACGGCCCGCAGCGGACATTCGCTTTATGGCCGAGCGCTGCGTTGCAGCTCCACCAGACCGGCCATTCGTTCATCGTGCAGCAATCTGGCGTATCAGGAACAATCCTATCGCTCGGAACTACATCTTCGGGAACCCTGATAGCGATGCAAGGCAGCTTCTCAGGATCGATGAACACCTACCCCAGCATGAGGTTAGGAAGGTATGTCACGATACCTGGAAAAACGTAAATCAAAACAATTGCGAAGAGGAGCAACATCAAGAACGGAAACGTCGCTTTGGCTATCTCGCCGACACCCCGCCCCGTCATTGATTTCAGAACGATCAGGTTGAAGCCCACTGGCGGTGTGATTTGCGCGCACTCGATAACGATGACGGCGTAGATCCCGAACCATATTGGGTCAATGCCAGCTGCATCAATCATTGGCAGAACAACCGCACTTGAGAGCACCAATATTGAAATACCCTCCAAAAAGCAGCCCAGGATGAGGAAGAACACCGTCAGCACAAGAATAAGAGCGCCCGCACTCAACTCCATTGACTGCACCCATTCCGCGGCGGCGCGTGGGATATTAGCAAACCCTACAGCAATCGACAGGCAAGCCGCACAGGCAATGATAAACGAAATCATGCACGAGATGCGCGTTGCGGCCAGCAGGCTTTCAATCAGCATCCCCCGATTCAAGCTACCGTTAAGAAATGCGAGCAAAAGCGCGCCGAAAATGCCAATACTTGCGGCTTCGGTCGGTGTAGCCATACCGCCATATATAGAACCGATTATCGCGACGATAAGCAGAATCACAGGTAAAAGCTCACGGGAGGCACGGAGTTTGTCCAAGAGCGGCAAACGAGCAGGCGCTGCTCCGGCACGCTGCGGGTTCAGCAGTGACCAGAGGGCGATATAAGAAGAAAACAAAACAATCAGCATCAATCCCGGGATAAGACCCGCGATGAAGAGACGGGCCACCGACTGTTGCGCGACGACGCCGTAAACGATCATGATAATCGAAGGCGGAATTAACAGGCCAAAGGTGCCCGCGCCGGCCAGCGATCCGACCATCATGTGCGGATCATAATTACGTGCTTTTAATTCTGGGATACTCATCCGGCCTACGGTTGCTGCGGTAACTGCAGATGAACCCGACACCGCGGCCATGACCCCGCAGCCGATTACATTGATGTGCATCAGCCCGCCCGGCAAGCGCGAAACCCACGGGGATAGCCCGCGAAACAGGCTGGATGACAGCCCGGACCGCATAAGGATTTCCCCCATCCAGACGAAGAGCGGCAATGCCGTCAGCGCCCAGTTCCAGCTGGCGTCCCACATTGTCGATGCAAGAATTGAACCCGGGTCAAGCGGCACGAAAAAGATGAAAACGATCAGCCCTGCCCCAAGCAATGACATGGCGATCCAGATGCCTGATCCCAGCATGATCAGTAAGGCAAACGCGAGGACTACAACAGCAACAAAAGTTTGATCCATCAGTTATTCTACCGTGCTATCTTTGTTTGTTTCATAATCCGGAACCCTGCCGGATGCGACGAGTGTCAACTGCTCGATCATAGACAATAACATTACGCCAAGCCCGAAGGAGACCGCCGATTGCGGTATCCACAAAGGTACCGCTATAAAGCCGGGACTGAGGTCCCCAAATCTATAGCTCTCGACCGTGAACCGCGTCATGTGATACGCGGCATAGCCGATGATCAGCGCCCCCGCCAAACACGCCCAGAGTTCAACAGCGCGGCGCATCGTTTTGGGGGCGAACTCGGACACCAGTCCAATGCGCACATGCACGCCGTTCACGAAGGTATATGCAAGCCCGAGAAAGGTTGAGGCCGCTAAAAAGAACCCCGATAATTCAGTCGTCTCAATTGGGGTACCCATTTGGCGGGCGACAATCTGCGCGAAGGTCGCAATTGCGATACCCGCCAAAAAGAGG
The DNA here is from genome assembly GCF_017743915.1 of Sulfitobacter sp. R18_1. Classification (NCBI taxonomy): domain Bacteria; kingdom Pseudomonadati; phylum Pseudomonadota; class Alphaproteobacteria; order Rhodobacterales; family Roseobacteraceae; genus Sulfitobacter; species Sulfitobacter sp. R18_1. The sequence continues at coordinate 394,548 of NZ_JAGHRG010000003.1, read as the reverse complement.
GCTGCGAGATATCCGCAGATACGGGCCAATAAATTGATCGATGAACGCAGCATATTTTAGGCTTCCTTCGTAGACAGTGGAAACAGATCCGGTCAGGGCGGCAAATATCGGCTGCCGCCCTGCATTATCGCCGGCGTGTTTTACTGCTGGGTTGCCAAATACGTATCCAATGCAGCAACCTCTGCTTCTGAAGCAGAGGTCTTCCACTCTTCGATCATTACGCTGCCGATTTCGCTCAGCTTCGCTTGCAATTCAGGTGAGGCATCAGTGACGGTCATACCCGCGTCAGAAAGTTCCTGGCGTTTGCTGTCCGTGGCTTTCTTGCTCATCTCCCACGCGCGTTCCGTTGCCTTTTCTCCTGCGGCAATGATGGCTTCTTGCAAGGCGGGGTCCAAGCGGCTTAGAACTCGTTCGTTCACTATGATGCCGTTTTTGTTGTGCATCGAACCTGTGTAGGTGAAATGTGAAGCGTAATCCCACGCTTGGATATCCGTGCCTGTCTGACCAGAGGTAAATAGCGCATCAATCAGCCCAGTCGAAAATGCCTGCGGCACTTCGGCGAAGGGTAGGATCGTTGCCTCAAATCCCAACAGATCGCCCATACGTTTGGTTGCGGGCGAATAGATGCGCAGTTTCACATCTTCAAACTGTGCCCCGTCGGTCACCTCGAATTTTGTATAAAACCCCTGACCCGGCCATGGCGCATAGCTTAGCACTTTCATACCGCTTTCACCAAATGCCTCGTCAAACCACGGCTTCTGCGCCTCCATCAACTGCCACGCAGCATCATAGTCCCCTGCCACATTCGGCAAGCTATCAAGCGTATACATGGGGCTTTCGTTGCCATAGACACCAAAGCGAATTTCGCCCAGATGGATTTGGCCGGACTGAACCGACCGGCGGATTGCATCGAGTTTGATCAATTCACCGTTTGCGCGCAGATCAATCTTGAGCTCGCCATCGCTTGCGGCCTCGACCTCATCAATGAACATGCGGATGTTCTGGGTGAAGAAGCTATCTTCGGGATAGCCAGAGGCCATGATCCATTGCGTTTCAGCCATTGCCGAGGTGCTCAGCATCAGGGCGCCGGCAATCGCCGCGCCAAAGGTTTTCCGTAGGTTCATTTTTTGTCTCTCCTTGTTGGTTTTTCGGCAATTTATTTTATTCTTGCGGCCCTTGCGTGGTCTTAAACGGAACGTGTAATGCCCCCATCTACGCGGATGTTTTGGCCGGTGATGTATGCGCCCCCTTCTGAGGCCAGGAAGGCGACGACGCTGGCGATTTCATTCAACGAACTGCCATAACGGCCCATCGGGATCATGCTGCGAAATTCTTCTTTTTCGGGCAGGCTGTCGATAAATCCGGGCAGGACGTTGTTCATGCGGATGTTATCGGCTGCATATTTGTCCGCGAAAAGCTTGGAAAATGCCGCGACGCCTGCGCGCATCACACCACTGGCCGGGAAAACGGGGTTTGGCTCAAACGCGGCAAAGGTCGAGATATTGATGATCGCACCAGTGCCCTGCTTTTGCATGATCGGCGTCACCAGCCGTGTTGGGCGCACGACGTTCAGGAAGTAAACCTCCATACCTTCGTGCCAATCCTCATCGGTGAGGTCCAGAACAGGCGCACGAGGACCGTGCCCGGCGGAGTTTACAAGAACATCAATACGCCCCCATTTCTCCATCGCCAGATCGACCAGATTTTGCAGGTCATCGCTTGATTTGTTGGTGCCCGTCACACCGATACCGCCCAATTCCTTTGCCAGAGCTTCACCCTTGCCGGAGGACGACAAGATTGCGACCTGAAAACCATCGGCTGCCAAAGCACGGGCGCTATCAGCCCCCATGCCGCTGCCGCCTGCTGTGATAAGCGCCACTTTGGTCATGTTTTATTCCTTTCCGGTATCGTCGGATTTGAGGTTGAGGTGGGCAACACCGCTGTTCCCCAGATCAACTGCTGCAAAGGGCCCGCCGTGGTGCAGATTGCCTACGTCGGTCAGATCAAGCGGCCCGGCCTCGGCGAAAATCTCTTCCGCAAATTGCTCGGCGTTGTCTTTGGGGCGGTATCCCAGATGGCTGGCTTTGGAGTTGTCCACGGGCGCACGGTCATTATCGCTGACGCCGTAGACAACGGAAAACTCCGTGACGGGCGTATCTATCGACCGCTGCACAAGCTGGATCAAATCATCATAGCTCAGCCAAGTGCCAACGGCGCGCGGGTTGGACACCTGCGCACAAGAGAGGATACGCATGCAGACGGATTCCAATCCGCGTTTATCCCAATAGAGGCTGGCCAAATCCTCGGCAAAGCACTTGGCCAGCCCATAGAACGTATCGGGTTTATGGGGGGCGTCGATGCCGATGAAATCGGTTTTCTTGTGCATCCCAACCGCGTGGATTGACGAGGCATAAACAACGCGCCGCAGGCCGTTGCGATAGGCAGCTTCCCAGATGTTATAGGCGCCGATAAAATTCGGACCCAAGAGCGTTTCAAACGGTGCTTCGTCGCCGATGGCTCCGAAATGCACGACCATGTCCGCGCCAGCCAAAAGCTGGACCATCGCATCAAAGTCCTGCAGATCGGCCTTGATGTAGGTCTCGCCTGGATAGGTCGTATCGAGTTCTTCTGCCAGATCGGTCGAGATAAGCTCTTCGCACATCTTACTAAGAGGCTCGCGCAGGTAAGACCCAAGACGACCAGCCGCTCCTGTTAGTACCAACTTCTTCATAGAGGTTCTCCTGTCTGTTTGGCCCGTTCCAATTGCGCAACTGCCGTTGCGATCCGCTCCATCGCTTGGTCCAGCACCGCTTCGGACGCTGCCGTGGAGATCCGGAAGAAGGGCGACAATTCATACGCACTGCCCGGGACGGCGGCTATACCCCCTGCTTTGAGCAGCCATGCGGTGACATCTGCATCGTCCTTGATGACCGCGCCTTCGGGTGTCTTTGCGCCGATCAGCGCATCACAGCCTATAAAGGCGTAGAATGCGCCACCTGGCGGTTCGAGGGTTAGCCCGTCAATGCCTGCAACCTTGGCCACCACCAGATCGCGCCGGGCTTCGAACGCCTTGCAAAACCTGCGCACCTCATCCTGTGGGCCTTCCAGTGCTGCCGCAGCAGCTGCCTGCGCAATTGTACAAGCGCCCGAGCTGATCTGGCTTTGCACTTTAGCCATCGCCGCAATCAGGTCCGGATGCCCCCCACCGTAACCGATACGCCACCCAGTCATCGCATAGGCTTTGCTAACGCCATTCACAGTCAGGATCCGGTCTTTCAGGTGAGGACAAGCCGCTGCAAATGATTTAAACTGACGGCCATCGAACAAAATGTGCTCGTAAATCTCGTCCGATAAGGTCATCACGCGCGAGTGATCGGCCAATACTGCACCAAGGCTGGATAGGTCCTCGTCGGAATACACCGCGCCCGCAGGGTTGGACGGCAGGTTCAAGAGCACCCAGCGGGTTTTTTCAGTGATCGCGCCGCGTAGTCCTTCCGCCGTCAGACGAAAACCGTCCTTTGCAGGGCATTGCACCGCGATGGGCACGCCGCCAAGTATCAGCACGATGTCTTTGTATTGCCCGAAATAGGGCGCGGGTAGGATAACCTCGTCACCCGCCTCTAACGTGGCCATCATCGCGTTAAAGATGACCTGCTTTGCGCCATTGGACACGATGACCTGATTGATGCCATAGCTCAGGCTGTTTTCACGCGCGAATTTGGTGACAACTGCAGCCTTCAGGCGAGCTGTGCCATCCGTTGGCGGATAGCGCGTTTCGCCAGCTTTTGCCGCCGTATGGGCCGCCTCAATGATGTGGTTTGGCGTGTCAAAGTCGGGCTCTCCAAGACCCAGATCAATCACATCTTCGCCCCGCGCTCGGGCGGCCTTGGCAGCCTGGCTGACCCAAGCAGAGGCAGAGGGTTTGACCGCCCCTAACCGCGATGCTGCAAAGCTCATGTCGTTGCCCCCTCTACCTGAGACAGCAACAGATCCGCACCCCTGGACAGGATCGATGTATCTGAGCCGCAGGCCACAAACGTGAAGCCTTCAGCCAGCAGTTCCGCCGCAAATGCTGGGTCAAGAACCAGGGTGCCAACCGGCACGCCCTGCGCGATCAGGCGCTTGGCGACAGGTTTGATCAGCCCCCACACTTCCGCGTCCATAGGCTTGCCCAGCTTACCGATATCGGCAGCAATGTCGGCGGGCCCGAAGAATATGCCCGAAACACCGTCGACCTGCGAAATCGCCTCTGCCTGTTCCACCGCCGCACGAGTTTCAACCTGCAACAAGACTGCCGTCTCTTCCTCGATCCGCGCCGTATAATCCTTCACACGGCCAAACTTGTTCGCACGGGTAGAGCCGGAAACGCCCCGCACGCCATGCGGCGGATAGCGCGTCGCCGCTACGGCGCGCTGCGCTTCTTCAACCGTTTGGATCATCGGGAACAACAATCCCGGCGCACCAAGGTCCAGCAACCGCTTAACCGCAACGGCGTCATTCCATTCCACCCGAACGATCGGCACGGTAGAGTAGTTGGAAAATGCCTGAAGCTGCCCCAGAACGCTGAAGTAATCGTTCGGGCTATGCTCCATATCGATCAAAGCCCAGTTGTATCCTGCTGGCGCCACAACCTCGGCGGCAAAATTATTTGCCAAGCTGATCCAGAGACCAATTTGCTTATCCCCGGCTTTGAGAGCCTTGGTGAAGGTATTCTGTGCCAGCAACATCAGATCACCGCCTTTTCAACTATCGGTCGTTTGGCGGGAATGCGATCATAGGCAAATGGCGAAAGATCCAGAGAGCGATATTCGCCGTGGGCCACCAATTCCGCGATACCGCGTCCCATTGCAGGGGACTGCTGCAGCCCATGCCCCGAGAACCCGTTGAGGAAGAGAAAATTCGTTAATTCCGAGTGCGGCCCCAAGATCGCGTTGTGATCAAAAGTGTTATAGGCGTAGTGACCTGCCCATTCGGACTGAACCTTGATGGTCTCGAACTGTGGAATGCGGGTCGCCAATACCGGCCAAACATGATTTTCCCAGATCGAGAAATCCATCACGTAGTCGTCGTAGTCGACCGCTGGGTCGACATCGGCATGCCCGCCGCACTGATAGGTGCCGCCTCCGTTTTCACGCACGTGAACGCCTGATGGATCGATGGTCAACGGCAGGTCACGATCCAGCGGTGTATCGGCCTTGAATATCCACGAATAGCGTTTGCGCGGCTCAACCGGCACGTCGATGCCCGCCATACACGCTGTGGCTGCGGCACGCGGACCCGAAGCATTCACCACCTGCCCGCAGGCGACAACATCGCCGGATTTCAGCGTGACGCTTTCAACGCGGTTGCCTGCGGCATTGCGATTGATCGCGACGACTTCGTTTTGGACATATTCAACGCCGCGTTCGCGCGATTGACGCCGCCACCAGTCAAACACCGCGCCCGCGTCAAACAGCCCCTCATCCACAAGGTTGATCGAGCCCAAAACAATATCTTCAACGTTGTAGAACGGATAGGCTGCTGCGATCTGGGCCGGCGTCATCAATTGCGTTGCCGCCCCTTGGGCCAGTTGCACCTGCTGGCTTTCGCGCAGCACATCGGCGAATGCCTCAGTATCCGCGAGGTACATGTAGCCAAACGAGCGGATCGACAGCTCTGGCACCCGTTCATCCCCGCCCATATAGCTGCGGATGTTCTTGACGAAATCGGCGGCGAATTGGCTGATCTGGACGTTCAGCGCGGTTGAAAACTGTTGCCGCATGCAGCTGTTGGTGTGGGTTGTCGAACAGTTCTCATAACTCGGATCGCGTTCCACAACCAAAACCCGGCCGTTGAAATCCTTGTTGTCGCTCAGAAACCATGCGGCGGATGCCCCCATGATGGCCCCCCCGATGATTATGACATCGTAAGAGGTCTGGTTCGGACTGTTGGTTGCGAGGGCCATTATACATCCTCCCCTTTGGCGATCGCCGCTTCCACAGCGTTGATTTCGCTTTGCGCAAGGCCGTAGTCCCGCTGCGCAACTTCGGCAGAGATATACCCCCGCGCCAGATCGCGGCGCACGGCGGCCTTGTCCCTTAGAGAGGGGTCGCCGTAGCCAGCGCCGCCGGGAAAGGCCATGACGACCTTGCGACCGTGCGGCACGAACTGCTTTCCCTTGACTCGCATCGGCGTGCCATCGTCTTGCGCAATTGTGGTCGACGCGCCGTTCTTGCCGCCACGACTGCCGCGTGCGGGATGATCGCCACGGTCAAACATCGCCTGAATGTCAAACTCGTGACCCTCCATGGCCCCCACTTCCATGAACTGCCCCAAACCGCCACGGGTCTTTCCGGCGCCACCTGAGTCCGGGCGAAGCTCTTTGCGCCAAATAATGACGGGGCCTGCATGTTCGGTGGCTTCGATCGGCATGGTCATCACACCCGAGGGGAACGCCGTCGCATTCAGACCGTCAAACTCAGGCCGCGCGCCTGAACCACCTGAATTGAAAGTGAGCACCTCTGAACGGCGCGCATGTGCAGGTGCCGGTGCATCGCTGCGAGGACGCAAGGAGACCTGAAAATTGCAAAGGCACCCCGCCCCTTCGGCAGGCACCAGACCAGGCACAATTTTGTCGAATGCGTTATAGACCGTATCCGGCACAAAATGCCCCACGATGTGGCGTAGCGCGACGGGCGCAGGGTGTTGCGCGTTGACGATTGAATTCTCTGGTGCCGCGATCTCGAATGGCAACAGAGAGGCGTGGTTATTGGGGATTTCCGGTGCAATCGCAACCTTGAGTGCATAGCAGGCATAGGCCTTGGCATAGACCAGCGGGCAGTTGATGCCCTTTTTGTCCAACCCCGAAGAACCGGTGAAATCGGACAGGATCCGGTTGCCCTCAACGCTGACTTTGACCTTTAGTGTGATCGGCACATCAAACCCGTCCACCGTCATTTCGCCACTGGCGGATTTTTGCGGCAAGGCGGCGATGCGTTCGAGCGTGGCGCGGCGTGAATTCTCAAGGATGAATTCCGCGATGCCGTCCAGATCGCCCAGATCGAATTCACGCATCATTTCGACCAACCGGCGGTGGCCGATTTCGTTACAGGTCGCCAGCGCATACATATCACCAATCAGCTGATCGGGTTCACGCACATTGCCGCGCACGATGCGCACAAGGGTTTCATCGACCGTGCCGCGCTCTGCGAATTTCATGATCGGGAGGTAGAGCCCCTCTTCATAGACACTGGCCGCATCCGCACCAAAACCGCGCCCGCCGATGTCCACGATATGCGCGGTGCAGGCGAAAAACCCTACCAACGCGCCCCCGTGGAAGGACGGAGTAACCATAGTAATGTCGTGAAGGTGGCCCGTTCCCTCCCACGGGTCGTTGGTGATGTAGACGTCACCCTCAAACATATTGTCGCGACCAATGCGGCGAATGAAATGCGCCACAGCATCGGCCATTGCGTTGACGTGGCCGGGAGTTCCTGTGACTGCCTGCGCCAGCATCCGGCCTTGGGTGTCATAGACACCAGCCGACAAGTCACCCGCTTCGCGCACCGAGGTGGAAAATGCCGTTCGAACCAATGCTTGCGCCTGTTCTTCGACAACCGAAATCAGACGGTTCCACATCACCTGATAAGAGACTTTTGAATGTTGTTTGACCATGGTTCAGGCCCCTTTCGTCAGAATGTCGATGCAACCGTCAGGCTGGCGAATGGCATCTCGACTGGCTGGAATGATGATGGTGGTTTCGTCTTCGGTCATGGCCGCAGGACCAAAGACGCGGTGGCCCGTTTCAAGGCCGCTACGCTCAACCACGCTGGCCGCAAGGAAGGCACCGGAGGCCGGGTCGAATAGTTGTCGGGTCGCGTTGCCTTCTACCGCTATGGTGTCTTGCGCAATGGCGACCCTTGCCACCTGTTCGGGCGGGGTCGTGGCGTTCACGGACCAAACAGTGATCTCCACGTCCATGCCTTCAACTGTCCGGCCAAACAGCTTTGCATAATCTTCTTCAAAACGCGCAAGGAAGGTCGCGGCATCAGGTGCCATGGCCTGTTCTTCGGTGAGGTCAATCGGAATTTCCCAGCCCTGCCCCGAATAGCGCATGTAGACTTTGAACTCGGCCAAAATCGGGCTGTCCGCATCACAGGTGCGCACAAATCCTGTCGCTTCTTGCTTGAGCTCGGACAAAAGTGCGCTGATCCGGGGCCCGTCAAAATCGCTGAGCTTCATATAGACGGAGCGGTTCGCCTCAAAGCTAAAGGGTGCGCGCAGGAACCCGATGGCCGATCCAACGCCCGCGCCCGGTGGGACGATCAACCGTTCCACCCCCAGCTTCTCGCACAGCCGCCCCGCATGCAGAGGGGCCGCGCCACCAAAAGCGATCATGGTGTATTCGGAGAGGTCTTCGCCATTTTCAACGGCATGAACACGCGCCGCGTTGGCCATGTTTTCATCGACCACCTCGGCCACACCAAAGGCGGCCTCGACGGCGTCCATATCCAGCGTGCCGCCGATATGAGCATTCAGCGCCGCTTTTGAAGTTTCAGGATGTAACGGGATCGACCCACCCGCAAAATTAGCAGGGTCCAGTTTGCCCAACACCAGATCGGCATCGGTCACGGCGGGGCGCTCCCCTCCGCGGCCATAACAAGCTGGGCCCGGTTCGGAACCGGCGCTTTCGGGGCCAACACGGATCTGGCGCATGGCGTCCACATGGGCAAGACTGCCGCCGCCAGCGCCAATTTCCACCATATCGATCACGGGGATTGAAATCGGCATGCCCGAACCCTTCTTGAACCGATAAGTCCGCGCGACTTCGAACACGCGGCTGGTTTTCGGGGTCTGGTTCTTGATAAGGCAGATCTTTGCCGTGGTGCCCCCCATGTCGAATGACAGCACCTTGTCCAACCCGTATCGCGCTGCGATGTGCGCAGCAAAGACTGCGCCCCCGGCCGGGCCGCTTTCGACCAACCGCACCGGGAAATCCGCCGCGTTGGCAATGGAGATAATCCCGCCCCCGGAATGCATCAGAAAGATGCGGCAGCCGACCCCTTCGCCGCGCAGACGCTCTTCCAGCCGGCCCAGATAGGACGCCATCAACGGCTTGATATAGGCATTGGCGACAACAGTGTTGAACCGCTCGTATTCGCGCATCTGCGGGCTAACTTCGGAGGAAATCGAGATCGAAACTTCCGGCAGCTTTTCTGCAAGCACTTCACGGATCATCTGTTCATGAGTGGGGTTCAAATAAGAATGGATCAATCCCACCGCAACACTTTCAAAGCCCGCCTTGGCGATGCGATCAACGACCGCCTCAACCTCAGCGCGATCCAGATCGATCAACACCTCGCCGCGCGCATTGACCCGTTCAGTCACGGTAAAACGCATCTGACGCGCAAGGAGCGGCTCCGGCAAGGTGAGGTTCAAGTCGTATTGCTCGAACCGGCTTTCGGTGCGCATCTCAATGACATCACGGAACCCTTCGGTGGTGATCAGCGCCGTCTTGGCGCCCCGCCGTTCAATCAGCGCATTGGTGGCAAGGGTCGTTCCATGAATGATCTGGCCGATCTGGTTCGGCGTAATACTTGCCTTGGCGCAGACCTGCTGCATACCGTCAATTATTGCGTTTTCGGGCGCCGCATAGGTGGTGAGCACCTTTGTGGAAAACTGTGCGCCCTCTTTTTCAAGAACGACGTCGGTAAATGTGCCCCCGATATCAACACCAAGACGAATTGCTGCAGCTTTCATTCAAGTTCACTCCGATCGTGATCCTGAACCCTTCAATTGTGCAATCGGCCAAGTTTTCGCTTAGGGCGGAATGCTAAGGATTAGAGGATCTATTTCATTCATTCGAGAGTGACAGTCAGATGCCATCACGGCAAATTCTAATATCTTCTAAGGGTGATAACTATTTGTGATCTATATCGCAGAGTTGACCGTGCCTTTCGGCTTCTTCCGCAGCGAATGCTGCGGCGGCTTCTACAAAGCGAGATGCCTTGTCTTGATTGAACCTGGCAAAGAACTTCAGAGGCTTAGGATACCAATCGCTGGTCACTGGAACGAGAGTTCCCGCATTAACATGCTCATTCACCAAGGCAGCCGGCAGCAAAGCGGCCCCCATCCCGTCGACGGCCATCTGCACACAGGATGCAAGGCTGCTTGAATAGACGATTTGGTTACAAGGCAGGTTTCGCGCCTGTGCCTGTTTGGCAAGTTCGTCTGATGCCACAGTGTGCCTCGCATGCATAAGTACTGGTGAACGGAGAATGTCGCCCAGTATGTATGGAACGCCGAACTCGTGAGAATATCCGGGTGATGCGACCCAGACATACTCATAAATGCCGAGCGCGAGCGCCTCCCCCGCCTTGGGAGGAAACGGCTGAGGCTGCAGAGCCAGATCTATATCTCCGGCAGCAAACTGTTTGGAGATAGCTGCTGACAAGCCAACTTCCAGCTCAACAGACACAGACGGATAAGCCGCGCGAAACCGGCGCAAGAAGGCGTGGAGCCAAGTACAGGCGATTAACTCAGTGACACCCAGACGAAGCCGGTCTGCAATAAGGTCTCGGCGGTCCGCAACCTCCCAGAATGTCTCGGCACCACGTAGAACCTGGCGGGCTGCTTCAACCAGTTTGATCCCCCGAGCTGTGAGGCGCACCGAGCCAGCATCGCGATGCATCAAGACGATGCCTAAGTCCGTTTCCAGTTTCGTAATTCTGTTTGAGATATTGGGCTGGGTGGTACCTAAAACTGCTGCCGCTTTGCGGAAACTTCCCATATCAACAACACATACTAATGCTTCGAGTTGTTTGAGTGTAAGATGGCTGCTTATCATAGCGCACCATTGGATAGATTTCTGTGATGCCCGTCAAACCAAGAACGCGCCTGCTCAGTCATCGTTCGTATTCCTCACCCCACCTATTTGAGCGTTTTGCCCGCAGCGAATGGTTGCGATCCGGCCTTCGCGCAGGTTACGGCCCTGCCCATAGTTGAGAATGCGCACCGCTCCGGGCGCTGCGCTGTGGATCACCGAAGCAGCCACTGACCGACTGCGCGATCCTAACCCTTATTCCGGAATTTCTATGGTCTGCGAAGCTTCCGCCAAGCGTTGTGCGTTTGATCGTAAAATCCCGATCAGGTTTTCAAGGCGGTTGGAGGGGGGGGCATTGATAGGGAACAAGAGCCCAAACGACATCCATCTTTCAGGCGTTATCGGTATCAGTCTGATGATGTTGGCATCCACTTGGGAGGCTACCAATTCATCAGCGATTGTGATGCCACCGCCATCTGCCACAAGGGCACAGGCGAGGGCTGAAGAAGCGACTTCACAGCTTGGCTTCGGCGTCAGACCTGCGGATTGAAACATGTCATCCAATTGGTCCCGCAGAAGAAGGCCGTGCATGAGCCGGATCATGGGCTCACCATCCAGATTGTCGACAGAAATTTCGGTGGCATCTGCGAGGAGATGATCAACCGGCACGATGGCCTGCGCCCGGACGCGGAGCAACAATTCGGTGCGTATTTCGGGATGATCCACGGGTAATGCACCGATACCAATGTCATATTCACGTCCGGCCAGCCATTTTCCGGCCTCGCGTCGGGCGCGGACATCCAGGCTGACGCCGATGTCCGGATACCGCTGCACGAACTGGGCCACTGCGGGCGAGGCCAGCGCCTGCGCAATCCTTGGCATCGCAACAACGCGCAGTTTTTCAGTGCGCCCAGCCCGGATTTCAGCGGCAATGCGGGGGATTTCATCTAAGTTATCGAGGATACGACCTGCTTCGCGAAAGAAAGCGAAGCCTGCGGGCGTCGGCGTCAAATTCCTCTTCGAGCGATCAAAGAGTGTCAGGCGCAATTCGCCTTCCAAATTTGAAATTAAGCGACTGACGGCGGGTTGCGACAAGTTCAATACCCGGCTTGCCGCGGCCAGAGACCCTTCGGATAGGGTGGCGCGGAAAGCGCGGAGGGCTTTAATGTTCATGCGAAACACCATTGCAAATTACGTAAGCAACATAAGCATATTTGCATTTTATACAATCATAATTGGATGGTACGAGAGGTATCATTCATTCTGGGAGGAACATTATGAAAAGACGATCATTCATCGGAGCAGCCGTTGCAGGCTCCGCGCTCTTGGCGACGGCAACGGCCAGTTTCGCCGCAGACTGGCCGAAGCGCCCGATCAACCTGGTGGTGCCCTATCAGGCAGGCGGCGGGACGGATGCTTATGCCCGCGCGATTTCCGCCGCAGCAGCAGGCGTGCTGGACGTACCAATTGTCGTTGTGAACAAGCCGGGCTCAGGTGGCTTAAATGGCGCGAATTCCGTCGTCGGCGCACGGCCTGACGGATACACTATGATGATGACATCCGGTGGCTCGTTCCTGTTGTCGACCATTACACGCGACACTGACATTGACGCGTTTGAATCGTTTGAGTTCGTTGCGCAGGTCGGAAACTTGCAGACCTCGTTGATGGTCCCGAAAGACAGCCCGTTCCAATCGGTTCAAGACGTCATCGACGCGGCCAAGGCCAACCCGGGCTCCCTGCGTTGGGCGCATTCCGGACGCGGCGGTTTCCACCACGTGGGCGGTCTTGGCTTCCTTGCCAACAACAGCATCGAGGCACAGGATGTCCCCTTCAAAGGTGGCGGCCCGACCCGCGCAGCGCTAATTGGTGCGCAGGCAGACTTCGGCTTTCTCGGCGTGCAGCAGCTTGCAGGTTTTGAAGACAACCTGCGCGCACTGGCCGTCAACAGCCAGGATCGCGATGGCGTAATGACCGACGTTCCTTCCTTCGGCGAATTGGGCATACCGTTCGCTGCCGTTTCTTCGCCGGTTATCGTATTTGCCCCCATGGGCACCCCGGTTGAAGTGATTTCGACGATGGAGGCTGCGCTGGAGCAGATTGCTGCCAAACCAGAATTTGCAGCACTTCTATCAGAACGAGGCACTGGCCCGGTTTATGCCAGCGCAGCCAACGCGAAAGCGGCGCTGGCTGCGATGAAGGCCGACGCCGCGCCTTTGGTTGAAAGCCTGGCGAACTAAGCGCGCGTTCTTGAGCGGGGCTGCCATGCAGCGCAGCCCCTTTTCAAACGACATGGGAGGAATGGATATGCGTGCCTATGCAGAAGGCATGGTCCTGATGGTATTGGGACTTGTGGCGGTCGTGGGTGTCTGGAATGTGCCCGCCGCCAATGACAACGAAACATGGGCCGGAATTGTCCCCTTTGGCGCGGGCCTCGGGCTTTTGGTTATTGCAGGCCTTATGTTGCTTGGCGCAGGGCGATCCGCTTCTTCCGAGGGGGATAACGCGCGGCAGGACACCGGCAGTGTGCTTTACATTCTGGGCCTCTTTGCAATCGCATTGCTCTACCAGCAATCCATCCGCTGGTTTGGATATGTATTGCCGACAGCCATCGTGGCCCCCGTTGTGCTCTATATTTTCGGCGTGGGCAGCTGGATCGGTTTGGCGGTTTCAGTCGTTGCTTGCCCGCTGATCTACCACATCATTTTCTTCGAACTCCTTGGGGTCTTCCCGCCGTATGGCGAGGTGTTTGACCTGTTTGACGCGATCAGAGGGTAACGGCCATGGACATCTTTCCCGCACTTCTTTCTGTGATCTCCGACCCAATGTTGCTGGCGGCGATCTTGCTGGCTGCTGTCGTGGGCATGGTCGTGGGCGCCATCCCCGGCCTGACGGCCTCTGCCGCCATCGCAATGCTGTTGCCGATCACTTTCTACATGGACCCGCTCTTTGCCTTGGCTTTTCTTTACGTGATCGGCAAATCGGGCCGCTACGGTGGATCGATCGCAGCAATCCTATTCAATACACCCGGTACAGCGGCCTCGGCGGCGACGCAGATTGACGGCTATCCGCTTGCGAAATCCGGCAAGGCCGGCAAGGCGATGAAGGTTGCTACGATCTCTTCCGTCATCGGGGACTTCATGGGCGATGTCATGTTGGTCGTGGGCGTAGGTTTTATCGCTGCACTGGCATTGAAGCTTGGTCCACCCGAGACCTTCGCCATCTATTTTACCGCCTTTGTTGTCATCGGTTCGGTCATCGGAAAATCCATCCTCAAGGGCTTGGCTTCGGCTTTGATCGGTGTGCTTGTTGCCATGGTTGGCCTTGATCCGATCTCCAGCGAAGAACGCTATACTTTCGGCTCATTCGATCTGTCGAACGGCATCGGCCTTGTGCCATTGATGATCGGTGTCTTTGTGCTGGGGGAAGTGTTCGCCCAATTGGAAGAACGCCTGAAAGCCAAAGACACCGAGGTTGAGGCAAGCACCTCGACCGGAGATGACAACGGGTTGAGCTGGGATGAATACAAACCCTGTCTGCCACATGCCCTGCGGGGCGGTTTTATCGGAGCGTTCATCGGCGTGTTGCCCGGCCTTGGGTCTGCCATTGCGGCGTTTATCTCTTATGGAGAGGGCAAGCGACGTGCTCGGAATCCTGAGCAATGGGGCAAGGGTGCGCTGGAAGGCGTGGCTGCGCCAGAGGCAGCGAACAACGCAGTTTCGGGGCCGTCTATGGCACCGCTCCTGACTCTTGGCATCCCCGGATCGACCATCGGAGCGATCTTGCTCGGCGTCTTTCTGATCCACGGCATTCAAGTAGGCCCCACGCTATTTCTGACCGACAAAGAGCTGGTTTACCGCTTGTTTGCCTGCGGAATGATCGGAATCGCGGCCTATGGTTTGATCGGCTATTTCGGTGCCACTCAGGTAGCAAAGCTCATCCTCAAAATCCCGACAAATGTGCTCTATCCAATGATCTTCCTGACATCCTTTGTCGCCGCCTATTCGGCACAGGGCTCCATGTTCGACGTCACTGTGATGACCGTTGCCGGATTTGTCGGATGGCTGATGCGGAAGTATGACTTCAATATTGCAGCTTTCGTCATCTCTTTTGTGTTGGCAAAGGGCGCCGAGGAAACCTTTCGGCAATCCATGCTGATGTCCGACGGCGGCGCGCTGATCTTCATTGAACGCCCGATCGCGGCTCTTTTCCTTGCAATTGGCTTCGCAGCCCTGGCCTTGCGCATTCGCGGCATCCTGCGCGAGCAGAGACTGGCCAAAGGGGAGCTTGGAGATGCTTGATTGGCATTTGATGCAGGACTGCTTCTCAAGCAAAGAGATGCGCCGCATTTGGTCCGAAGCTTCCACGCTTTCGGTCTGGATAAAGGCCGAGCAGGCGCTGGCACGGGCACAATGCGATGTCGGGCTCATCCCGCAAGAGGCGGCAGATGCAATAGGCTCGTTTTCGCATGTCGATCTTGATCAAGATCAAATGCAAGTAGACATGATGATGGTGGGCCGCCCAATTGTCGGGTTAGTCAAACAAATGCGCGCCTACGTCGGCCCCGAACTGGCGTCACACGTCCACTTTCGCAGTACGACACAGGACATCATGGACACAGGTCTGTCGATGCAGATGAATCTCGGACTGCAAGCCGTCCTTGCGAGCGTCGAGCGGCTGATTGAGGCTTTGGGCGAAAAGATCGAAGCCTACAAAGAGGTCCGGATGATTGGTCGCACGAACGGGCAACATGCCGTGCCGATGTTTTTGTCGACAAAGCTGCGTGTCTGGCAAGCGGAGCTGGGCCGACATGTTGAACGGTTGCAAGATGCCTCGCGGCGCGGTCTTCTCGTTCAGGTCGGCGGCCCGCTCGGAGATCTGACATGTTATGACGGCGACACTGGACAGCGCGTCAAATCCAAGCTGGCAGATGCCTTGGATTTGGGCTCTGTCGAACCACATTGGCAGAATGCGCGAGATGGAATTGCCGAGATCGTAACCGGTCTGGGGGTTTTATGCGCGAGCCTGACCAAGATCGCACATAATATCAATCTGTTGTCGTCATCAGATATTGGTGAAATCTTCGAAGTCCATTCAAACGGCAAAGGCGCATCATCATCGATGCACCACAAGAAAAACCAGCGCGCCAGCGAGTTTGCAGAGGCTTCAAGTCGTCTGGGCCGACAACGTGCGGAGCACATCGGTGAACTCGGCTTGCACCAGCACGAGCGTTCCGGCGGCGTGTGGATTGCAGAATGGGTCGTCGTTCCCGAGGTCTTTCTTCTGACATCCGGCGCTTTAGAATGGTCGGAAAAGATGCTGGCAGACATGATAGTTTGCGAAGAGAAAATGGCCGAAAGACTGACCTGAGCTGCCCCCAGAAAGTCTGGAATATCGTAGCTTTCGATCGCTTGCTGCATTAGAAATCGCGGCCCATAGGCGACATTCATTTCGGTCCTGCGCGCTGCAGTGCAGTGTCGCTATACCAGACTTTCACCTGGCCGCCCCCACAATCAGGTCTGGCCCACTGATGCGATGAAAATTTTCTCTGGAGCCTCCTGTCCGAGAAGCCTCTTCGCTCGCTCTTTGTTCCGGTCCTTAATCGCCGACTTTCTCGCTCTTCTAAATACAGGGGCGTACTGTCGCCAGTTGCTGGTCGTAGGGGCTTCGGGACTCACACGCCCATCCAAAGAAGTCTTTGCAATTATCAAGCATCGCCAGAACTGCTCTGGTGTCGGCGCGCTCCACATACTCTCAACCCAACGCCGCGCCCACATGGCATTCTCATGTTCTGAAAACGCATTCTTGGCGGCTTGGCCTGACACGCCTTTGTGGCCGATATGCTTACCCAAAATGTCAGCAAATTCATCAGATCGAATTGAGTAGCCCGCAATCGAATTTGCATATGCTTGATCTAAGCTATCTTCGCTTGCCGCCAGAACTAGGACAGTCGATTTGATATAGTCGGCAGCACCGAAGCGTTCGGCTGCAAGGACTTCGCGAGCGAGGACCGCGTCATTTTCTGAACCCAACAGCCTTTGACGCCAGATTGCTTTTATCGGGTCCGACGCCTCTGCCCCCCAAATCGCTTGGTGCTCAAGCGTCAGGTCATCGCCCAAGGCCAGCATTACGAAACCCTGTGACGACGAAGCCCGCGTCAGCAGAGCAACGGCGCGTTCAGGAGACTCTCCTGAAATCAAATTTGCTACCGCAAAAGCCAGGTTTTTCAGCCAAACAAACTGAGCGACGTCAGCGTGATCCAAGATTTCGAGAAGTTCACCCAGCAATGCCGGAACTTCACTGACAAGACTCCTAAGTTCTTCGATGCTGATATTTTGAATCAACAGTTTTGCATCTGATTCCTTGAGCTCCTCGAAAAACGCCTTGGCCACGGCGTTGAGCCTGTTTTGCTTCTCATCGAAGTCATCGTCGGTTCCCAGAACCTCTTTAAGGCTCCGTTGCTTGGGAAAGCGTTCGCCGTCTCGATCCGTTTCTTCGATAGATAGAAAGGGGAGCGGAGCCGGTTCAGATTTAGAAAGCTTCAAATCTGCCGATGGTGGCTGAATTTCGTTCGTAGCCGCGACCCCACTGCGAAGCCGCTGAACAAAGCATTCTACCATTGGCACTGTAAACGCTTTTCCAAGCCTTTGACTCGCCGCAAACCAAGTCTTCGAGCTAATGCGCTTCAGGAGGTCATCGACAGGCATCTCGTCGTGTGCGCATGCCTGAACCAACAACATTGAACCGAACCAGCCCTCATAGGTCTCTTCATCCACTGCGGCCGCGTTCCAGTTGCTGCGCACGTGCGCTTGCCGAACACTGTCCAGATTACTGTAAGTCGCCAATTCGTAGGCAACAGCGCGCAGCTTTGAAGACGTCCCATGACAACAGGCCAAGTTTTGTTCTTCGAGTTCGCCGGTAGTCTGTGTTTGACCGTAAAGCGCCGCCGCAAGGGCACCATAGGCCGCATCTTCGTCGCCTCTTTGAAGAGCGTCCCGAATTGTGGTTACTATCTCTTCTGATGTCTGAGATTTTAGGCTTGGGATGACCGAAAGAAGGTAGCCTGGCCCGAGCGCTTTTCCTGTCATGCACCTGAGCTGTTCGCCTGCCGAAATCTGTCCGGCAGCGTAGTAGAAGGCGAACATGCGGCAGATCGATTGATCTTGTTCCGGCAATGTCATGAACGCATCAGTCTCTTCCATCCGCTTGATCAAGCGTGCGGCCAAGTCAGCATCGACCAAGGGGAGGTGATCCTCGGAGTTCAAAATTACCTGTCGCAAAGGAAGGCCAGTTCTTGTGAGCAGGCCTGTCAGTATGCTTCGAGTTTTTTCAACAGCGGCTTCGGGTTCAAACCGAGCGGCAACAGGAAGAAAGTCACCGAAACTGTGATCTTCGCCGCTGACCCCCATAGTCTGCCGCATCTTGTTAACGTCGAGCGCAACGAAATGCTGCAAGCCTTGATCCATGTCTGATGGTCGCATAGCTTCGGGATCTGCCACTTTGACTTGACGCCATTCGGTTGGTGATGGCGGCTCAAAGTGATGCCAGCCTTTTCGCAATTCTTCGGCTATTACAGAAGCTTCCTGAGCGTCTCTCTCGTCACCGCTGGCATGGAGCATCCGAACTACCGTCCATTGTCCACCTTTCGAAGTTTTTTCTGCGCGCAGTGGTTCAATCGCTTTGCGAAAGGCGTCTCTTGTCGCGGCGCGATCGATCCGATTGAACGTGGTAAGCTGCGGAAACTCTTTTCGCGCTTTATAGATATTTCGATCCAGTGCGAAGGCCATGCCCATCGCCACGAAGCTATCTGCGAATGGGACAAGGGAATGACCTGCCAGTAGCCGGAGAGCCAACGAAATCAAGTCGTCAGGCTCACTCGATACTTCCGTCATCTGATCCAAAAGACGCTTTTCGAAAGCAGAGAGGTTCTCCAACTCTACATCGATCTCTGCCTTCTTTTTCTCAACTCGTTCTGCATAGCCTGGATCAGTCTGCTTGTGATAGCGTTTGGCTTGCTCGACCGGGTCTCTGTTGTAGTACCGAAGCCAGTTATGGATTGCGGTTTTGGCAGCACGCCAGCCCTCATCGGTCGAAGCAACAATGAATGCTGCGTGAACAAACCAGTCGGTATTAATTCGCCGACCAGTTTCGAGGCCCAGAACCTCCAGGGTATCGAATAGCGCATTCGGTTGATTTTTGATAATTTCTACAAACTCTTCGAACCGTTGATCACTAACGTTCTGAAGGTTTGCGAAAGCATCCAGCAGAACCGAAAAAATCGCGGGATCGAAACGGATATCGTCCAATGCGCAAATTAGTAAAGACGCAAAGAGGACGTCGACCGTCCTGTCCATCGCATTAATGGGTTCGACAAGTTGAGTGATCCGGTCGGCCAAATCATGGCTGGCCCGGTGAGCTTGCCACAGTTGGTCAATGAGCGTGAAACCCAGCGCAAGGGTCAACCCCTCATCCCGAAGTTCATAAAAGTCGCCGGGCCCCGCAAGCGGCCGGTAAAACCGGGTTTCGATCACAGCTGCTGAGTCCGCCTGAAAATTTTGAGGCGGTTCGTTTGACGACGCTTGCACCCGTTCAAGAACCTTTGTTGCGTGGTCACTTAAGCGGCCTGTTAGTTGCGCAAAGGTCTCATCTTCGTAGTGGTCACGCTGTGATGCTCGCAGGTGTTCCATCAACAGCCTGTCTGTGGTCAACCCTTTCCATGCGATGGCATCTCGGTGCGGCAAGGTGTCGACCGCGACCGCCAGTAACCTCGGGTTCTGGAGTGTTTTCAGGGTTTGTTCGTCAAGCCAGTCGAGGGCGATCCCATGGTGCGTCAAAAGTGTATCGCGTTCCGGGGGCAACCATTCAGGAATCTCGATAGTCTTCGGCTTGAATGTCAAACCGTGGGCGATTGCCTTCCCCCAGAAGTGCGGTCTGACGGTCACGACCATCTTGCCTCCAATTTCCGCCAATCGGGATTGGATGCCATTAAGCAGTTTGTGCCAACGAAAGTTTCGCCGCTGGTTCAGGCCATCGATGACTATCAGCAACGAAGCTACTGACGGCGACGCTCTCCATGCTTTAAGCCGGTGCCTCCATCTAAGCCTGAGCGCATCATCCGCGACTTCGTCAGTTTGTTTGATCAGCAGATCGACCAAGAAATCATCAAGGTCGTGGACAGACACACCGTCAAGCTGCTCCGCACTGATGAAAAGCGCCAAGCTTGTTTCGTCGGAACACATCTGTGCAGCAAGCCATGATTTTCCGTGCCCCTCATCCCCCAATAGGATTACTTCTTTGCCTGTAGCCAGCGCATCCGTGATGTTTTTGCGTAGCTCAGTGCGCATTGGCGGGAAGTTTTTGTCCTTCTGGACGGCAAGCCCTTGTCCGAGCCGCTCCCTAGCGTGACGCGTCGAGCCAAAGGTCTGTTCTCGCCATGCGGCATTCTGATCGACTGCGCGCATGAACGAGAGCTTCGAGACATTGAGATTTGATTTGAGACGCTGGAGAAGACTTTTGAACTCCGGATGCCCCGAAATGGAAGAGAACGCAGCATTTAGGTCTTCTTTACTTAGTTTTTTTTGCTCGGTTTTCTCATGGTAATTATCGACAATGAAATTGATGGCCGCACTATCTGCGGCAACCACAGCAATGGCTAGAAGCGGCAGCGGGGCGGCAGTCCAATCCAGAACAAGCGTGGAGATGGCTTGCTTGTCACCATCATCCTCAATAGCGCTTGCGAGCTGCGTACTAATCTCTGTCGTTGCGCCAAGAATCCACAAGCGATCAGCGGCACTGGTCTTCCGGGACAAGTCCGCAATTTTGGTTATTACTTCATTTCGATGAATATCACCTGAGTATCGCTTGGCCTCAAAGCAAACGGGATCGCTCGGCATTGCGGCGTCGCCATCAATTCCTCCCTGCAAGCCACTTGCCGCAAGGCGAAACGGAATGCCTGTCAAATTGGTCAATACAATCCGAAGCAGCCCTTCAAATCCATCTGATCCTGCGGCCTTGAGCGACAGCAGGCCGGTTTTTACCGTTTGAAGGTGCTCATCGATAGACATATAATATCCCTAAATTAACCCATGCAAGGTGACCGCCATTCATAATTGAGCACGGCTCTCCTCACTGCCTTTGGAATTACCGGAACCTATCGCCGCCTTTCATAACGCGCAATTGTCAAAAGCCATAGCCGGAGTCCTTAGCCAGTTGGCGTCCGGCGCATCTGCTTTCGCTTAATCCTTACTCTTGCCTGTGTCTCTGATCGAGAACAGAGCCCGGCTATACTGTTGATCAAATAGAGTTGGGCTGCGCAAGTCTCGCTGAATATCCTCTGACGGAGGGCACCGCGGGTGAGTTCGCACCAGCATAGGATGCCAGACTTCTGGCCCCTGTGTGGGTCGTGCCGCAGGGATGGGCGCTCCTGGCAGGATGTCCGGTTTCATCTGCTGATAAGGGCCCGTTCCCGCCTGCAGCGAACTTCCGCTTTCCGCCCTTCGTGTTGGTCACTTGAAGCAGAGACTACTTTGACATCGCGTTGCGCTCTGTTCCTGGGCCATCTCACGTAGAGAGGTTTGGTCTCATTCGGATGCGCCTGACAAAGCCCCAATGGAGCTTGATTGTGGATGCTGTGGATCCGGCTGTACGAAAGACGGCCGTTGAAACAGGGTATTAGCTTGCAGTTGACTAAACGTGGCATAACTGGGTGATGAAACGAACAATAAGAGCAACTCATGATCAATGTCGCGCCCCTTCCTCTCAGGACCGCCTCCGTCCCGCGGGAAACCGCTTTCTCCCACATGTCTAGGCTGGCGGCAGTAAATAAAGTGGACTTACGGGAATTCGGCATTGAACTGGGCATTCCCTTCCAGCGCATTCTGAACGGTGAACCGGATATGATCAGGACACTAGCCTTGTTGGGCGGGACTGATCACGAGTGCCTGCAACATTGGTCGGGAACAAAACTTGAAGGTCGTCGCCATGAGCTTTGCGGCGAAATCTATCCCGCAAAAACCATCCGCAGCCCTGAAATCCGGGGATGTCCCATCTGTCTGAAACAGGACGCCAGTGCATCGGAACGGTCACCAGAGCATTCGATGGCAATCCGCGGGCACTGGCTGGTTCCGCACGTGACTATCTGCCTTGCGCATAAGCACCCTCTTGTCCCGCTCTGGCGGGAGACCCAGCCCTTCGCGCGATATGACACCGTGACGCAATTCCGGTCTATCGCGCCAGCCATTGTTACCGGTGAGTTTGACTGCGAGATTCGTGAACTGACGGACTTCGACAAATGGCTGGAAGCCAGGCTGGTTGATGGGCCAGGAAACGGCTGGTTAGATCTGCATCCTCTGCACGCAGCCTCCACCTTCTGTTTTTTACTGGGAAGTGCCCGCATGCGTCATGAGACCACAGCGCCATCGGACGTCGACCCGGAGGATCGCTGGGCGCTACTACAAATGGGATATGAGGTCTCCCGGCATGGTCCAAAGTCTATCACGACCGCCTTGCAACGCTTGCAGGACCTACCCGGAGATCCACATCAGGGGCCAAAGGCAATTTATCCGGTTCTATATGACCGTTTGTCCCGAGACTACGCCGATATCCCTGAATATGCTCCCTTCCGTGCCATCCTGCGGGATCACCTGCTGGAAACTTGGCCTCTCAACGCCGGAGATGATCTGCTCGGGGAACCAGTGGAAAGGCGACGATTACATTCGGTGCGTTCGGCCTCCCGGGAAACAGGGATCGACCCACGCCGTATGCGGAAGATGCTCGAGAGCGCTGGAATCCTGAATGACGTCCGTCCCGACGCTTGGGCAGTGTTCGACGCGGATGCTGCCGCGCCCCTACTCGATTCACTGACGACCCTGCTGCCAGCAAAGTCATTTGCCGAAGGTCTCGGCATGTCACGATCCCAGTTCGACCGGCTGTCAGAGGATGGTGTCCTTGCTCCGAAGTTGGCAGACACCACCACGAAAAATATCTGGGATCCCCGGGAAGGGCAGGCCTTTATTGACAGCCTGCTTGCCGGAGCCGAGCCTCTCCGACAGGCCCAGCACGGATGGGAACACATCTCAAAATCTGCAGCACGATTGAAGATCCGACCCGGCGATATCGTAAAGGCAATCCAGCAAGGCCGGGTCCGACGGGTTGGGAATCATTCCGATTTCGATGGGTACAAGGCTATCTACGTCTATCACGACGAAGTTTCGGCGGCTCTCTCAGATGATGGGCCGGCCGCCATGTCTTTGGAGATTTTTGCAAAGACCGTGGGTGTCGGGCAGCCGGTATTTCTGAACCGACTTATCTCGAATGGACATACAACGGCGACCCCAATCCGGAACCCCCGAACCCGCGCCATGCAACGGTATTTCGCAGAGGTGGACTCGGTTCAGTTCCACGAGAAGTTCTACACATACCGGACCATGTCCAGAGCGCATGGAAGATCCTGGCAACAGATGTCCGCCTTACTTGCTGCCGCTGGCGTTTACCCGTTCAGCCCTGATGGCATTGATTATGGAAAGCTCTTTCTCCGGGCGGAGGTGGACTCAGCAGTCGGTTACGACTGCGGATAAACTCCAAGAGGTGGGCGGGGCTGAATGCTCCGCCTTCCTTGTTTACAGTTTCGTAGCGAACCATTCCGGTTCGGCAGTACAGCTGAATTGCGAAGTATGATGCCGAGCAGGACCGCTATTAAAGGATCGTGCGCCCGCTTCTCGTTTCACTGCTTGCAGTACTAAATTACCGATGAGCATGCCGCGTATTTCCACGAACGGTATTTCACGCCGCGCACGATGCTCCTGTCCTTAGACATAAGCTGGCAGAAGCTGTCCTCCAAAGTGAGGGCCCCGATCGGTCAACCCATTCTCCCCCGTTGGGAAAGAGTATGGGAATGTCTACCTGCGCTCAGACATACCGACGGACCTTTAAGCGCTCTTTACTGCATCGGAAAAAAGGAAAAGAGCGAAGGCGCCGCTTCTTTTCCCATTTTTTTCAGTGAGTTGTGACTGAGTCGATGTAGAAACCCAAGCACCTCCAAGGTTTTGCGCACGCTTTTAAGTTTTCTTTGCGCACGCTTCTCCTTGGACTGCCTACTGTGGGACCCACCAATAAATGTCCACTATTTGACTTCAAGTACAATCTAATCATTGATTTTATTGAGCAAATTTTTGAGCAAAACACGCTGGGGCGGCCGTTTTGTCCACTCCACCCATTTCAAATGACCATCGAAAGTTCGAAAAAAATGCCGCCCGAAGGCGGCATTTCAAATATTGGTCGGAGACCCGGCAGATCGTCGATCAAGGGATCCTGAAATATGCGTCCTCCGACAAGCCCGGCGGCGGGGATTCGAGAACGCGCTTGATCTCGGCAACGTCGACAACGATTGCACCGAACCCTTCATGGCCAGAAAGTCGAAACACTCGGTCAAGGTGACGGCCAAACAAAAGTTCCAAGATCACCTTGAGGCTCACCCGAGTTCGTTCCGCTGATTTCGCAAGGGGTACGCAGCCTTCAAGAGGGCCTTCAATTTCCAAGAATTGCTCTCGTAAATCAGCCAAGAGTTTCTTGATACTGCGACCGTCGATTGCCTTTCCAACTTTACTCTTCAATTCTCCATGGTCCTGTATCCGGGTCAGGATTCCGAGTTCGATAAGAATGGCGACGACAGGCCGGGATGTGGTAAGAATGCTGGGCACTTGCGTGACCGGAACAGCATATTTTACCTCACTGACAAGATCACGTGCCCGCGCATAATCAACGACAGTATGACCCGCATTTTGGGAACCGTTCCGGTCCTCGACCAGCCCCGCAACCTGCAGGATGTTGCGTAAAGTGGACGGGTGAATAAATTCGGTTTTGGCGATGGCGTTAATACTGCTCAAGCGCGGCTCTGTCACAGGTTCACCCAGCAGGTTCTGGCCGGCGATCAGTGGGACGTTCTCCAAGATTACGTTACGCAACAGCAGCCAGATCGGCCCCGGATCTTTTGACAAACGGCTTGCGGACAACCAGCTGTAGAGCATCCCAAAGGCCTTCTTAGGCCGCGGCTGCGCCTCCTGACGGGTGCTGGTATCCAGAGTATCCAAGAGAAATTGTGACACGGCCCCCTCACCTTCTGAAACCAGTTTCCACCCCGCCCGTCCGGCCTCGTCCCACATGGGCAATGTCATCGTAGCGGCCTGCTGTTTTGGTCCAAAAGCCAGCAAACCACCGAGCATTTCTGTCGCACGCGACGCTTGATCGATGTCCTGGCCATCAAGCCACTCCGGGCCCGTCTGCCCCTCAAGACGGCGTGCAATATAAACTTGCAAATCGGAAGGAGCCTTAGGCTCAGTATCGGGTGGGGAAACCAGCTCCGCTTCGATCGCAGCACCCATACCTTGCAGCTCGTGCAATTGGTCATCCCATTTGCCCAGCCGAATATCCCGAAGCGGCACCCCATGAGTGGCGCAGGTCCGCACCGCAGCCAAGCGCCACGCCAAACGATGACGAAGTGCGACATCGGTGCGGTCACGGCCCGCCTGATCCTCAGCCAAACAGAAAGGACAGATGCGGGTTTCGACGCCCGTCGTGAACTCAGCCGAGAATTCATGTCCGCGCAGCGTAAAACGACGCGCGCCAATCGCCGTGATGGTATTGTGAAACACCGGTGCAGGGTCCTGCCCTGCCATCTCACAGAGGCGCATGACGGCCTCAGGCAATCCACGCACAAAATCAACGGCGGGGATCCGCAGGTCATTTAGAAACGGGACCAAGCGGCCTCCCGTATGGAAGGCCGCTTGGCGCGCTGCCCAAGACAGCGGCGTTTCATCGGCGATGAAGGGGATGTGAGGAAACAACTTGCTCATGTGGCTCTCCGGTTGCGGGAGGTTCGACGCGGCTTCTCGTCCTCTTCCGGGTCCGTCTCGATCAACCAGTAGTGCTCGACAAAGAAGACGTTCTCCGATGCCGAACAGGATTCCTGCATCGCGTAGGCCGAGGCGAAATGCCCGATTTCGAGATGACTATCTTCGTTCTCGATCGCGAACTCGAGCGCCAGCAACAGCAGCTCTACCGCCCGCCCAAAACAATACCGGGCACCGTGGAACACCCGTCCGACCAAGTCGGTCTCCATCGGAGCGTGAACTTCGACACGCTGGCAATAATGTTCCATGATCTGGCAAAAATTCTCGCCGTCGGATTGTTCGGTGAGTTCGGGTAGGACAATGGACGTAAAGCGACGCTTTACCTGCTGGTCACTTCGGATCACGGTCGCGAGGTCTTTCGTGCCGGACAAGATGATCGTGATGGCATGTTCACCCTGCATCAGCGATTTCAGTGCCCGCAGGATCAGGTTGCGATCAGCACAGAACAAGTCCTGAGCCTCGTCGATCCAGATCACGCTGATCTCCAGCTCGGCCAAGCGATAGCGCAAATCCTGGAACAGCGACCAGGCCTCCTGCCGTTTACTCTGCACAGGGTACCCAGACACCTTCAGCAACTCGCCCATCATACTCTTGAAGGTCGCGGGACTGGGCACCACGCAACCAATGTACCGCGGAGTGCCATCTTCTTGCGGCCGCAACATCGGCAATTTATCGAGCGTGCGATTGACGAGATGGGATTTACCGCTCCCGGGCTCTCCAATCACCATCACGCCACGCGTTTCACGGGTCTTGGTGAACCGTTTTGCGACAGGCGTCCGATGACCCGCAGCGTCCTTCTCGAAAAGCCGCTCGATATGGGACGCGGCTTCCGCGTCCCGATCCGTTCCAATATGCAGTTCACGCAGAGCCTCGAGAGCCTGCTCGGCAGTGTGTTGATCCATCATGATCACTCCTTCTCGAAGGTGATGGACGACGCCGACGAGCCGCCGTTCAGGCCTTTGCGGTCAGCTTGCACTTCGGTGTCGTCGCCGACATCGCCGGTCAAATCGTCAAGCGAAGGCAGCTCGCTCCCAAGCTTGCCTTTGGCCTTGGATGGCGCTTTCGGCTCGTAGAATTTCACACCTGCAAGAATGTTCTTCTCCTCACGCACGAACCGATCCTCGGACCAATCCTCCAGGTTCAGCCCTGCCTTCGCCATCGCCACTTCGTTCCGAGCCTTGATGGCCAAAATAGCTTCCCGGACGACTGCATTGTTCAGCCGATCCGCCTTCGGGTTGCCGGCGCGCACATGCCGCACAGCAGTCAGCCAGGTTTGTGCCGCAACGCCCTGGAGGGACGCGTCTTGGGAGGGAACGTTGCACCACTCTTCCCCCATCAGCACCGAAATCGCGCCTACATCTTTGGGATGCCAGCGAACCTTGACGGTCCCAGGGTTCTTCCGACGGAAATGCTTCTGGAGAAGTTCAGATTGGTAAGTCACACCGAGAACGGTGATGCCTGCTTTGTCCAACCGGTACTCGCGCTCCTGCCCGAAGCAAATCCGCATCATTTCGGAGTCTGGCGGCGGGGTGACACCATACAGCTTGTTCAGGCGCCGCCAGGCCTGAACCGGCGTCTCGTTGTCAAGACCGGAATGCTCTGTGTTGTGGTAGATCTCGACAACCCAGCGGATCAGCGCAAAAGTCAGATCATCCAATGTCAATGCTGCGCGCTTTTCCGGGTCCGCATCACCTTTCTCCATGATGCCGCGGAACGTATGCCCCGAAAGGCGGGAGGCAAAGTCACCTGAGCAGGTATTGAAAAATCGCTCGATGGTGCCGCGGTTCTCAGGGACGCCGTTCATCGCCATCTCCCACATCACGCCGAGATCTTCGGCGGCCATCCGAAACCGCAAAGATTTGAACGCCGGGCCACCATCAAAGACAATTAGCTCTGGGGTGCCGTGCATGTCCCAAGGTGTATGGGCACCCACAGCGTCTGCCCAGGCCCCCTTGTCCGTTGTGATCATCTGCAACAACTGGACTGCGGCCTCTGCGTTCGGGGCGCGACTAAGCACCAACCCGACAATGCACCGGGAGGCACAACAAATCGCGGCGGTCAGGGTCCACCGAGCCGTCTTTTTCCGCTTGATCTTTCCCGTCTTCGGATCCTGGTGCTCTTCAAAATACAAACCGAGCGAATGCTTCTCCTCATCGGTAAAGAGCCCATAGATGTCGGTGCTCTCCAACAAAGTCTGCGCATCGACCGTCCATTCGTCGATCTCTACCCGTTCCAGAGGACGCGTCACGGAAAGACCTGTTGTGACAGGGCGATACTTCTTGCGCGCGGCTGCAGCGCCGTTGCGCTTCAATTCCACCAGAAACGGGTCCAGGGAACGCACCGCAAGCCGAATGGTTTCCCGGCTCGGCGCTTTCATCTTAGGCTTACCTTGCGCTTCGCGTTCCGCATTTTCTTTTTCAAAGGAAAGCTTTACGCCCTCGGCGATCGTCTTAATGGTGGGCTTGTCCGGCGACATGTAGCCCCGGACCCCTTCCATCATCAGCGCGTACTCGCTTGATGAGAGACGAGAACCGCGGTTTCCGCGTGCGGAAACCCGATCGAGATGCCCAATCAGCCCAAACTTGTTGACTTCAGCGAGCCATCGGCGCAGCGTTCGTGGCGAGGGAACCTTGGCGAAGTTTTCGGACTTCCGAAACTTCTTACCAGGCTCGGGCAAGTCATCGGGTGCAATGTCCATTACGCGGTCGAGAAGGAGAGCCTTGTTGGCTTTGATCGACGTGTCCGTAAACGTCATCAGACCCTCGGCATGGAGCCCCAGTGCAACCTGACAGTACAAATCCTTCTTGGTGAGACGGCGCCCGGGACGCCCGGTCAAAGCCGAAATCGATGTGTGGGTAGACATCAGCCGTTTACTTGCCGCAGACGGATTGAAGTAATCGCGTTCGACCCGAATACGGCTCTGCTGACCGAAACGTGCGAGATCTGCGTGCGCGAATTGCTGACAAAGCCCGCTCGCGTCGTCCCGGCGGAGAAGGTAGCCGACTTCGGTTTCCATTTCGACTTGGAAGGCGAGATTATCGATCGACACACGGTCGAATTGTCCGAAGGCGTAGCGGGCGTTGGCAGTGCTAAACGAGATATCCATGGTGTATCCTTTCGTGGGATCTGGGCTGCGTGAGGCAGCACTGATGAATGCGATGGCCGCTTGGCCTCGCCGGTCGGGTAGCTTTGGGGGTTGAAGCGGCCTCAGGTTTCCGGTCTTCCGCATTGTAAACCTGAGGCTTCGCTATAGGTGGTGCCTACGAAGGGCTGCCCAACAACTCGTTCAGGGGCGGCTTTTGTTCGCCCTGAACCAGAGTAAGACCGAGAGGCACACGTGTTGCGATGTCAATTGCGGCAACCACATTGAGGCGCTGCAAACGCAGGCTTTTGTTGGACAACTGATTTCGTTTGACACCCACTTCCGCGAGAAGCGTGGCAAGATCATACTGCTGGTTGCTGATTTCGGCATCTGCGCCAGTCTTCACACGAAGCTTGGCCTTACCAGTATGTTTGAAACGATACTTAGACATCTTCAGACCTCCTTCGCCTTGAAAACCATCGCATCATGGGAGATGCGCTCATAGCCGAGCGTCTTCAGATGCCCGGAACGGATCAGACGCACCAAGGCCCGAAACCCCATGCCCTCAAGGCGGGTCTTCTCGATGAGATCGCCAATACGGACGACCCCGGTCATGGACCGCACCACGTCCTCGGCAACGGGGTCGCCGAAGCAGTCCGGGCGCCGCACCGAGTGAAAAAGGCGGGCGTTGAAAAGCTCAACGGAGCAGACGTCGCCCTCCGTGAACAGACGGAAATCATCGAGCACGCCCTGCGAAATCGCCTGGGCTTTGATCCGCGCCAGTTCGATCAGGTACTTTTGGCCGACACGCTCAATGGGGCGCACCGCGTATCCTGTCACAGTTTCATCCCGGCGGACAACGACGATGTCGATGAAGTGGTTGTGGAGTTCCCCAAACTCATCGAACCACTCAAAGCGAACCTGTTCGACGATCTCCTTGGTGTCAGGACGATACGCCAAGACCATCGCGCAATTCGCTTCAAGATGGCTTTCAAGGCCATGACGGGCCCCATGGCCCTCGCCAAAGACAATGCCCCCGGTGAAGTGCTGCGTGGAGCCCACTTGCGTCTTGCGGTCGCCACGATGGGGTTCAGGTAGGCGGATACCGCCGGAGAGAGAAAGATCAGACATCGTTGAATTCCAATAATCATCAGGTGCCACTTCCCGCTCAGCCGGAAAGCGTGTGACCTTCTGGATCCGCCCTTTAAAGCCAGCCTGTATGTGCCCTCCCGGGTTTCAGCTTGGTCGGCGTTGGGCAGACCTTTCCCGTGGCGACAAATGCGTCGCGGAAAGAAGATCGTCATGTTCTGGAAGCATCGGAGTCCTTGAAACCGACCCGTTTGGGTGATAAGTTTATGAACATGTAAGGTAGACTTCGGTCTTCCAAGAGAGAGAGAGCGGTCTGTTGGCGCAGATCGCTTTATTCGGTTCTTGCTACATTGTCAGTTCCTCCTGTGTTGCGACGATGAGTATTTGGTAGCTACCGACTTGGGTTGAAAAAAGACTTTTTCTTTTTCCGACAATTGGTTAGCGTTAGGCATCACCCATCGGGTTGCGAAAAATAAACATACGGATTCTTTCCGATCGTCGCAGGCACATCACTTGGTGCAAATTCGTACTTCCCGACCTGCAGTTCACCAAGATCTTGCGATTCCAATAGACAAGTTCGCAAGATGACATTGGCCGAAAATGCATCTTCACACGGGAAATTATCCAGAATTACCATAGCGTTCACCCTGGTGATCGCGTCAGTTTCAGAGAATCACTCCACAGTTATGAGGGTGCTCCCATGCGACGGGGCAGCACAATCTTGGACAGGCAATTTTGTTGTGGATTCGACAGCCATTGTTACGCTCTTCATTCTCAAGTCTCGGTTCCAACCGCCTAAAGTGTGGTTGGGTGGGTTCACGTCATATGAACCGTATAAGCTGAAGCGAGATATGAATGCTGTTTTGTGTCATGGCCCAAACATAGGAACCACACCCACTCCTCCACAAGGTTTCTTAAGGGCGGAAAGCACAGAGCGCCGCGAGGCGTTGCCTATGAGCAACACATTTTGGAATAATGCACAAGCACTCTTGCAACCCCTTGTCGAGGTCAGACATAATTTTCCCTATCAGGGCAGATTCGCCAATCCGTTTCTGATAGGGAAGCTTGTTACGAAGTGCGATGGGCACCTGACCACGTGCCAAAAGAAGCTAAAGTTTCTGAAAATATCTTTTGCGCAGAATCTTGAACTTGTAGAAGACCCTCCCCACTGGAAATGCGTATTCTTTCCTTGTGAGCTATGTTCGATGGCGTCGTGAAATACCTTGAGCAGACCCGCCCTTGTGGCCGCATCGGCCTTCACCGACATGCTTGTCATCTTCAGCTGTGACAGTCAGCACCGACAGCACAGGCCTACGACGAAGATCAGTCCGTTGGCGCGGCCCGCCTGATGTGCTCGAGAAGTTGCTGGAAGACAGCATCGCTGTAGCGACCACCCTTAAAAAAGTTGGCGAATTGGCAAACGAGCTGGATGTTCCCGCGGACATACCCTAGGTCGGAGTTGATCCGGTCAGGCGATACTAGGAAATTCTTGTGAAAGGGAGTTCTCTCTTCTCCGTCATAGAGCATTGTGCAACCCGTTAACTTGCAGTTCCTGCTCTCATCAAGAAGCTCGATAATATGATGCACAAGTTCCTGGTCCGTCATGTCCGTGAACTGTCTTTGATCCGACGGTTTACCAGCTGTCCATTGGAGCGCCTGATGGTATCCTTGATCGTAAAGACCATTCTGCGAAGAGCCTCCTCCTTCCCGGCAGTGTGAAGTGTCCCACCCTGGTGCGAAATCGCACCATGCTCATCCGGCCGCTCCCAGGAACCCAGCACCCAGATGAAGCTGCGTGCGTCAATTAGACGAACAGGGACTTTCGCCTGCCGGGAGAGCTCTTTTCCGATCGCATCTAGCGTAACAATAAGAGACCGGTAATTACTCCAAGAACACCTCCTATTGAGCGTCAAATCGGCCCCCACGGTTCAGGTCTTAGTAGTTACGGCAATACTGCTTCAGGGTGTGACCTTCAGGGCAGATGTATTGTTCGTTCTCGGCATCCCACTCGAAGTCAGTCGGCGTATTGGTTACGTTGTTGCTCCCGAACTTGTCGAACACAGCGATGTGGGGCGCGATCTCAAGATCAAACAGCCAGCCTTCTTGAGGTGCAGATAATCAAATGGTTCCAAACGCGCTATGCCGTTCACAGCCGATGCGAAGCGGTGAAACTACTCGCTCATAGAGCTCTCTATCGAAGCTCACAGCTCAGACATGCATGATCCCGAAAAGAAGGTAGCATTGTACCATCATAGCCTTGTTGAGGCACCCCATGCCATAGCGCATTCAAAATTGCCTCCTCGACTGCTTCCACCGTGGCGACGAAAAACGCGTCCATACAGCGTTCATCCAATCGTTTTGCGTCATGGATATCAGCGCTGTCTCGGCTAACGCTGTTTGCGGTTGTGAACGCGAGAGCGATGTCGCCGCTTTGATGGCCAATGTGGCTGCCCAAACGGCCAAGCGCTGCGGAGCTTCGACGGGCCATCCGCGTCAATTGGCGCGACCCCATCGGGGCGTCAGTCGCAAGAACAATGATGATTGACCCACGGTCGGGATCGTCATTGCACTGCTCGGCCAGGGGCGGCAACTGACGCCCCAAAACCCGCAGCGCGGATTGCTGGCCGAAGTTTGACAGGACCAGCGCGCCAAGGGAGAACCCGGCGCCGCTTGCAAGCCTTACTTGCCGCGATGCCGAACCCAGACCGCCGGCATAGCCAAACGTTTTCATCCCGCTGCCCGCGCCCACAGTGCCCTGCGCAAAGCGGGTTCCACAGGCGTTCAGTGCGGCCTCTGCCTGCGCCTCACCTATGGCCAGCGCCTGAATGTCGTTAACCTTGCCATCGTTGCACTCCAACGACAGCGGGTTAACCGTGCATAAGCTGCGCCCAATCTCGGGATTCGATGCGACGGCCCGCCGGATGAGCGCTGTGCTACAGGGGCCGACACCAAAAGTATTGGTCAACAGGATCGGCGTTTCGATCTCACCCAGTTCAGCCAGTTGTACCAAACCAACACTTTTGCCAAAACCATTGATAACCGATAGCCCCGCCGTAACAGGTTGCCGGAACATATCCCCCCCATGCGGCATGACCGCAGTCACGCCGGTACATCGGCCCTCCCCCCGCACATCGGTATTTCCAACTTGAACGCCGGGAACGTCGCAAATCGTGTTGTCCGCGCCCGTGGGCAGAGTCCACCACGTTGCGCAATCAAATGAATGTCGCATGATCTGCTCCGCTTAGCTGTCATCAAGTTTGGGGTCCAACGCATCGCGCAGGCCATCCCCAAGGATGTTAAAACACAGGACGGTGAGGAAGATTGCCAGCCCGGGGAAGAAGGTCAGATGCCATTCACCGGCAAGCATATATTCCCGCCCGGTTGCAAGCATGGCACCCCACTCGGCAATCGAAGGCTCCACACCCAGGCCGATGAAGGACAGGCTGGTGGCAGTCAGAATAGATGTGCCAATCCGCATGGTAAAATAGACGATAACCGCGCCGAGCACGCCCGGTAGAATATGTCTGAACATGATGATCCAATTCGATGCACCCGCCGCACGCGCCGCTTCGACATAGGTCGATTCCTTTAAGCTGAGGGTACCTGAGCGCACGATCCGCGCGAAAGCAGGCACACTAAACACCGCCACAGCGATGATGACGTTGGTCAGCCCCGCACCCAGAATGGCCACGATTCCAATCGCTAGCAGGATACCGGGGAAAGCGAATAGAACATCGGAAATCCGCATAACCACGGAATCGAGCCACCCGCCGTAGTACCCCGCAAAAAGGCCGGCGACGATGCCAATCACCGCCCCGATGGTCACCGAAACAAAGCCGATGTACATCGACAGTTTCGCCCCATTCAAAATCCGCGCAAAGATATCGCGTCCGAATTCATCAGTTCCAGCCCAATGCAGCAGCGACGGGCCTTCAAGCGTATTCTTATAGTCAAACTGGTCTGGCCCGAAGGGCAGGATCCACGGCGCCAGCACACCGCCGAGCAGCATTAGCAACAGGAAACCCCCGGCAATCATCGCGCCATAGCGGGTCGAGAAACGGCGACGGAATTCAACGAGTGGTGAGCGCGCGGTCTTTTCGGCACGGGCCGGCGGCCCGCTCATCGGGTCTGCAATATCAGTCATGGCGCGCTCCTATTTGTAGCGAATAGCGGGGTTGATGAAGCCGTACAGCATGTCCACCGCCAGATTGATTAAGAGGAATTGCAGCGAAAACAGCATGATCTCGGATTGCACGACCGCGTAGTCACGAAAGTTGATTGCATCCAGCAGCAGCGAGCCGAGCCCCGGCCAGCGGAACACTTTTTCCACCACGATGGAGCCGCCGAGCAAAAAGCCGAATTGCAACCCTGCCATGGTCACGACGGGGATCAAAGCATTGCGCAGAGCATGCTTCCATACGACGATACGCTCTTTTAGCCCCTTGGCGCGGGCGGTTCGAATAAAATCCTCCCGCGCGACGTCGATCACGGCAGAGCGTGTAAAGCGAGCCATGACGGCTGCCACACCTGCCCCCAAGGTAAGCGACGGCAGAATGAGGTCGGATGGCTCATCAAAACCGCTGGTCCCCAGCCATCCCAGATTGACCGAGAACAGCTGCATCAACAGCAGACCGAGCCAGAAGTTCGGCATGGAGATCCCCGACACAGCGGCGAACATCCCTACATGGTCACCCGCGCTGCCCCGGCGCACCGCTGAGATCACCCCGGCAATCAGGCCAAAGAGCACCGACCATGTCAGCGCGGAAACCGATAGCCAGAAAGTCGGCATAAAGGCGCGTCCGATCATCTGCGAGACCGGCTCACCGGTGCGGAGTGACGTACCAAGGTCCAGTGTGACAAGGTTGCCAATGAAGTTAACGTATTGCGTCCAGAGCGGCGCATCGAGGTTCAGCGCCCGGCGGATGGATTCCACCTCAGCCTGCGTTGCCGTTTCACCGGCCAGCAAACGCGCCGGATCCCCGGGCAGCGCATGTACGAAAAGGAAGACGAAGATCGAGATCAGGAAGAGCACCGGCACCATCGCGGCGAGCCTGCGGAGAAAGTAGTTTAGCATGTGACGGACTCGTAGTTCTGGACCGGCGCATGCAGCGCCGGGCCGGTTTCGGGTATCAGGTCTTATTCGTAGGCGGCTTTGGCATATTGCATGGTGCCATCAGGCATCTGGAAGACGCCGGTCAAACCTTTCTTGCGCCCGGCCATCTTGTTCTCAATGGCTAGCCAAACGACAGGGGAATCTTCCCAGATCTGCTTTTGCGCTATGGCATAGGCGTCTCCACGCGCTTCAGCATCGCCCGTATTCAGCGCGTCCTGAATGGATTTGTCGACAGTCTCATTCGAATAGAACGCCATGTTATAGATTTTGGGAATCCACCCTTCGGTCGCGTAGACCGGACGGAGATGCCAATCCGCATCCCCGGTCGAGGGGGACCAACCGCCCATCAACATATCAAAGGTCGCGGTCTCGGGATCCATGGAAGAAAAGACCTTCTCTGACCGAGTAGCGCCTTCCATCGGCACGATCTTCACCTTCACGTTGATCTGCGACAACTGCTGCTGAAGGAACTGAAGCATCCGCACGCCAGTGGAGTTGTTAATGCCCCAAATTTCGATCTCGAAACCGTCTTCATAGCCGGCCTCTTTCATCAGGGCGCGCGCCTGATCGAGATCGGTTTCGAGCGGTGTCTGGGCCTCATAAAACCGAGTGTCGGGCGCGATGGGGCTGTCAGGCACGATGCCATGGCCCGAGTAGACCACATCGACAAAGGCTTGCTGATCAATGGCAAGGTTAAAGGCCTTGCGCACGCGCACGTCTTGGAAGTGCTCTTTTTTGGTGTTCATCGAGGCTGTCCAGACTGTGATACCCGGCACTTCAAGAACCTCATGGCTATCAGCACTGTTCACACGCTCGGCTAGTTCGGCAGGCAGCACATGGATGAACTGAATCTCATCCGAAAGCATCATGGAAACGCGCGTCGCGCTTTCAGTGACCGGGTAGAACGTGACTTTGTCCACTTTGGGCCAATCGCTGTCCCAGTACTCGTCGTTCTTTTCCACGACCACCCTCTCGCCGGGAACCCATTCCTTAAAGATAAAGGGGCCGGTGCCGACCGGATTGCGATCCACGTCTTTGCCCAGTTCTTCGAGAGCTTTGGGGCTGTGGATCACGACCGACGGGTGGGCGACTGTGTTGATCATCGCGCCGAAAGGCTCTTTGAGGTTCAGCACAACAGTGTAGTCATCGGGCGTCTCGACGGTGTCGACCACTTTGAAAAGGCTGTTTTTGGCAAGGTTCTGCGACTGATCTGCAAGCCGGTCAAAGTTGGCTTTGACGGCTGATGCGTTGAACGGCGTGCCATCATGAAATTTTACCCCTTCGCGCAGCTTGAAGGTAAAGGTTTTCGCGTCTGCGCTGCCTTCCCATTCGGTGGCAAGCTGCGGGACCAGTTTCATATTCTTGTCAAAGGTTATTAGGCGCTCCAACACGCCACTGGCGACTGAATAGTCGACGTTATAGTTGGAGTTATGCGGGTCCATGCGTTGGAAAATCTGATCCATCGCGATGTTTAGGTCCGCCGCCGCCAGCGACGTGCCAAGTGCGGAACTGGCCAGCAGCATGGCACTCAGCGCGGTGCGTTTGAAAAACGATGTCATGTCGGAAATCCTCTCGTTGTTGGCAGGTCGGTCGGTTTTTATGAATTAGGCGGCTTCTGTGTCGGCCGCAGGATCGCGTGCGACCAGATGACCGGGGGCTACCTCCATCATCTCGTGAATGGCAGGCGGTTGGCCGATAGGCCGCACCGGACTGGGCACTTCGCCGGTGATAAGCGGTCGGCTGCGCTGCCGGATCGAAGGATCCGGCACGGGCGCTGCGGCCATGAGCCGCTGCGTATAGGCGTGCTGAGGGTTCTCAAAAACCGCGCGCCGGGGTCCACTTTCGACGATTTGCCCCAGGTACATCACAGCGACACGCTGGCTAATGCGTTCGACCACCGCCATGTCATGGCTGATGAAGAGATAGGCCAGACCAAAGCGTTTCTGCAGATCCATCATCAGGTTGATCACCTGCGCCTGTACCGAAACATCAAGCGCCGAAACCGCTTCATCCGCGATAATGAGTTTAGGATCAGTGCCCAAAGCGCGGGCAATGGCGATACGCTGACGCTGTCCCCCTGAGAAAGCATGCGGATAGCGGCTGGCATGATCTGCGCTCAGCCCTACCTCTTCAAGCAGCCACACCGCCTTATCAAAAGCGTTTTGCTTGGTCTCAAGGCCATGCAGCAACATTGGCTCCGCGATGGAGTAGCCCACCGTCAGTCTCGGGTTAAGCGAGGCGTAGGGATCCTGAAAGATAAACTGCACCTCCCGGCGCAATCTTTGCAATTCAGAGGTCGAAAGCTGCGTGAGGTCTTCGCCGGCAAAGGTCAGCCGGGTCGACGACGCCTCGACCAGTTGCAAGATCGACCGCCCCGTGGTCGATTTCCCACAACCGGATTCACCGACCAGTCCGAGCGTTTCTCCTGGCCAAATATCTAAATCAAGCTTCTCTACCGCGTGGACCCGCTTTTTAACCCGACCAAACAGACCTTCACCGATATCGAAACGAGTGGTCAACCCGCGCACCGACAACAGCGGCGGCGCGCTGTAGTCAATTGCGGTGGTCGGGGTCAGTTCGATTTTTGTTTCATCCTGACCCGGAATAGCAAAGGGCTGCGGTGTATCGGTGCCGCGCATCGACCCCAGCCGCGGCACGGCTTTGAGCAAGGCTTGGGTATATGGGTGCTGCGGGGCGTTGAAGATGGTCTCGACGTCGCCCTCTTCTACCTTTTCGCCGCGATACATGACGATAACGCGATCAGCGATCTCGGCCACCACGCCCATGTCATGGGTGATGAAAAGAACTGACATGTTCTCTTCGTCCTGCAATTCGCGGATCAGTCGCAAGATTTGCGCCTGTATCGTAACGTCCAGCGCGGTGGTAGGCTCATCCGCGATCAGCAATTGCGGGCGGCAGGACAGGGCCATCGCAATCATCACACGTTGCCGCATCCCGCCTGAAAGCTGATGCGGATGGCGCTTCATTACCTGTGCGGCGTCCGGAATGCGCACCTTGTTAAGGGTCTCAAGCGCGATGGCACGGGCCTCGCTCCGGCTTTTATTTTGGTGGGTTACCACAGCTTCGACGATCTGATCCCCAATG
The DNA here is from genome assembly GCF_017743915.1 of Sulfitobacter sp. R18_1. NCBI lineage: Bacteria > Pseudomonadati > Pseudomonadota > Alphaproteobacteria > Rhodobacterales > Roseobacteraceae > Sulfitobacter > Sulfitobacter sp. R18_1. Next base: position 356,455 of record NZ_JAGHRG010000003.1, on the reverse strand, counting down.
GTAAAGACGGGGTTGAGCGAGGTCATGGGCTCTTGGAAAATCATCGCGATATCATCGCCGCGCATCAAACGCGCGCTCTCCATATCAAGATTGCCGATATCAATCACGCTGTCGTCGCGTTTGCGAAAGGAGATATCTCCGCCCACAATCCGCCCACCGCCAAATTCGACCAGTCGCATAACCGACAGAGCGCTGACTGATTTGCCTGAGCCGGATTCTCCGACAATCGCGACAGTCTCGCCTTTATTGACGTGCAGGTTCAGCTTTTTTACAGCGCGCATCTCTGAACCGGGCTTGCCAAAACGGACATCAAGGTCCGCGATTTCGAGCAGTCGGTTCGATTGCATAAGACATGTTCTCCCACGGCGCTTGTGCATTGACGCAATAGAAACCGCCGATCCGAGCAGAGACCAACGCCAAAACGGCATTGACTATGCATATTCGGCATAGTTCTACCCTTGTGGGATGGCAGCATTCGTGGAGAGGTACTGATATGGATATCAAATGGATCGAGGACTATCTGGTTCTAGCCCGAGCCCGGAACTTCTCCAGAGCGTCTGACGAGCGCAACGTCACGCAACCTGCCTTCAGCCGTCGGATACGGGCGCTTGAAACATGGCTTGGCGTGCCGCTGTTTGACCGCCGCACCTATCCGGTCACCCTGACGGAACAAGGTCGAGCCTTCCGCGAGACAGCGGAACTGGTCCTATCTTCCCTCCATACGGACCGCGCCGAGTTCTTACAGCAGGTTCATCACTCTCGTCCCGACTTGCGCATCGCGGCGGCAACCACGCTGAACCTCAATTTCATACCCGAATGGCTCAAAAGCCTTGAGCCGCAAACGGGGCATTTGACCACTCATATTTCTACGCAGAACTTCCACGATATGGTGCAGCAACTCGCCGACGGCATGGTGGATCTTGTGATGCAATACGCCCATGCCGATGCGCCGCTACTGTTTGAGCAATCGCGCTTCGACTCACGCGTTTTGGCGCATGACTTGCTGATTATGACGTCCCCGGTCGATGCCGCGGGGGCGCCGCTTTTTGATCCGAGCAAAGCTGGCCCCGAGCATCCACCCCTGCCCTATATGGGCTACTCAAGCGATGGATATTTCGCTGATATTGAAGCATTGCTTCTGAACCGCCACCTGGAAACCGGGCTCGCACTTGAACGGTTGGGCCAAAGCCCCACCTCCGAAGTGCTCAAGCGTATGGCCTTGTCCCACGGTGCCCTTGCTCTGCTCCCCGAAAGCTGCGCGCGGGATGCGCTTGACCAGGGGCAGTTGGTCCGGGTCGGCGGTGAGGATTGGGCGACTACGCTCGAAGTGCGGCTCTATCGTTTGCGCGGCAGCAGAGGCGCTGCGGTTCGCAAGATATGGCGGGCCACCACCCCCATCGAAGAAAACAACACCCTCAAGGGAGAAAAAGCATGAAAATCTTCATCTCGGTCGATATCGAAGGGATCGCAGGCGTGAGCGAACAACTGCAAGGCCAGCGCGGCAATCCTGAATACGAAGTAGCGCGGCGGCTGATGACACAAGAGGCAAACGCTGCAATTGCAGGTGCTTTTGACGGCGGTGCGACATCGGTCACTGTGGCGGACTCGCACGGTCCAATGCGCAATATGATCGCCGAGGAGCTTGATTATCGGGCCGAGTTGGTTTCAGGCAAACCTCGACCGCTTTCGATGATCCAGGGGCTTACAGAAGCCTACAGCGGCGTCGTGCTCATCGGATATCACGGCGCGGCAGGAGAGTTTGGCGTGCTTGCCCATACGATCTCTGGGCTGGCCTTTGCCGAAATCCGCATGAACGGAGAGGTTGTCGGCGAGCCAACCCTCTTTGCCGGTTACGCCACCGAGATTGGCGTCCCGCTGCTTGCGGCAAGTGGCGACGACCACCTATGCAAAGAGATCGCGCATCAATTTCCCCATGCCATTCAAATCACGACGAAGACGGCACTCGGCGCGCACGCCAGTAAGAGCCTTTCTCCCGCCGTGTCGCGGAAGCGTATTCAAGAAGCGGTCACCAAAGCGGTACAGACTGCTGACGACACTAATTTATCACAACCCTGCACGCCACCATTGACTGTAGAAGTCCGAATGATGCGCCAGCTTTATGCCGACGCTGCCGCGCTTCTTCCACAGATTGAGCGCTTGTCCGCAAATCATATTCGATTCACAGCGGTCAATCATACTGAAGCGATCGGCACACTTTCCGCGCTCGCCTTGATGGCTTCGGCGTTATAAAAACAACAATGTTTAGGCTAAATTCTTATAAAGTGATCTCATAGGGCATCTCACCTTGTATCTAAGGTGAATCCGCTAGCTTCAAAATAGGACCAGCGTTCGTCCTCCCGTCTGGCCCGCGCCAAGGCTTGTTATCCGAATATACAGTGGCTACCGATGTCCGGAATGGCGAGCCGCGCTCCGGCATGGGTTCCTGCCCACCAATGACATCATTGGGCCGAACCCGCCGAATGTGATGTATCGGATGGCATTGCTCGATTTCATTGTCGCCAGCATCGATCGCCCTGTGAAGCTGTTTATAAAAATGTCCAAGCCGGGCCAGCAACTTACAGCGATGCATCAAAGAAATTGGCGACTTCACAACTAAGACCTTCCTGCATGACATTGAACGGCAGGTGTAAACTCAAGGGCGTTGAGCTCACCGCCCCTGTGCGGCAGCCAAGGGCTGACGCCACAAACGGAAACGGTCCATCGCTGACCTTGATGGAACTCGTGTCGAATGTCAGGAATAAAACCTTGCCTCCCTATGCAGCCGTAGCATTTAGCGCAATCGCGCCTCGGCGCGCACTGGAAATTTTAACCATTCTTGCCTTTTACCAGGAACCTAGGTTGCAGCAGCGCAGTTCCCCAAAATCGATTAATCTTCACTACTTCAGAGTTTAAAGTGCCGAATATGCAGCCGTAGCTAGAAGACAACTCCTAGTGGCGATCTGCTTGTTCGTTGAGCTTAATCAAAGGCACCATCGGTGTCGTGGGACTGGTGGCTGATGATGTTCCGCGTGAATGGGGAGGACACGATCTGGACGGCCGGTCAGTCTCTGATGATCCTGCGCCCGAAGAAGCGCGTGAACATGAGCAGCCTGGCACTCTACGAGTACCTCTCGAACGACACCGTCCAGGAATACATCAAGTCGATCACCGGCGGCGCTGCCATCCAGACCCTTGCGATGAAAGACCTCAAAGGGTTTGCGATCCCCCTGCGGGATGAAGAGACCGTGCGGTCCATTTAGGAGAGTTTTGCAGAGCGGCAAGCGATCTTCGATGAGATCGATGAGATGAAACTGAAAGAGGTGCGCAGCCGCGGATGGCCGCATGACCTCCTGCGAACTGACGGCTGAACAAGAGGCGCAGTATCCACAGGTATTCGACAGAAAACCATTTCAATCTATTGGGGTAGCCCCCTACATTGAAGTTGAAGGCCGGATTGTGGATTTGAGCCAGGCGAAAATAATAAAGTATGAAAGACCGATAGAGAAAAATGGCTGACACGATTGAAAAGACCCTTTTTGCCGCAGCTGACAAAATGCGCGGCGCCATGGACCCCGGTGAATACAAGCATGTGGCCCTGGGCCTGATCTTCCTGCGGTATGTCTCTGCGGCCTTCGAGGCCAAGCGCGAAGAGTTTTCCAAGGACGAATACATCGACCTCGAGGATCACGAGGAGTACGCCGCCGAGAACGTGTTCTGGGTGCCGGAAAAGGCCCGTTGGTCCCGCCTTGCGGCCAACGCCAAGGCAAATGACATCGGCGTGCAGGTAGATGACGCCATGCGCGAAATCGAGAAGTCGAACCCCACGCTGAAGGATGCCCTTCCCAAGGTCTACGGCAAAGCCGATCTTGACCGGTCCATCGTTACCGGCCTGATCGAGATGTTCACCAACCTGCAGCTTCACGGCACCCGATCGGACTTCGACCTGATCGGGCGGATCTACGAATACTTCATCGGCGAGTTCGCGACATCCGAGGGCAAGCGCGGCGGCGAGTTCTACACCCCACGCTCGATCGTCTCAGTCATGGTGGAAATGATGGAGCCGACCCATGGTCGCGTCTATGATCCGTGCTGTGGCTCCGGCGGCTTCTTCGTCCAATCGGAAAAGTTCATCTCTGCCCATCAGGGACGTGTGGATGACATCGCGGTCTATGGGCAGGAACGTAACCCCGCCACCTTCCGTCTGGCGCGCATGAACCTCGCCATTCGCGGGATCTTTGGTGATATCCGCTGGAACCCCGAAGGCACCCTCCTGAAGAACGCCTTCCCCGATGACCGGTTCGACTTCATCCTGGCGAACCCGCCGTTCAACATCTCGGACTGGAACGGTGAGATGCTGCGCGAAGATCATCGGTGGTTTTACGGCGCTCCACCCGTTAGTAATGCAAACTTTGCATGGATGCAGCATATCCATCATCACCTGTCAGCAAACGGCATTGGCGGTGTGGTCATGGCGAATGGCTCCATGTCGTCCATGCAGTCGGGCGAAGGTGACATCCGTCAGGCCATGGTGCAGGGCGACGCGGTGGATGCCGTGGTGGCGCTTCCGGGGCAGTTGTTCTTCGGGACGCAGATCCCGGCCTGTATCTGGATCCTTGCCAAAGACAAGTCGAACGGAACGGCTAATGGCGAGAAGCTGCGCGATCGCCGTGGTGAGGTGCTCTTTATCGACGCCCGCAAGATGGGCGCCCTGGTGCCGGGATCGCGCAAGCAAAAGGAGCTGTCGGACGACGAGATCAAGAAGATCGCCGATACCTACCATGCGTGGCGTGGGGAAAAATCGGCCGGCATGTATGTGGAAGAACCGGGGTTCTGTGCATCGGCCGAGATGGATGAGATCCGCAAGCACAACTTCGTCATGACGCCGGGCCGGTATGTCGGCGCGGGGGCGATTGAAGATGACGGCGAGCCTTTCGAGGAGAAGTTCGAGCGCCTGACGGGGGATCTACGGGAGCAGTTTGCTGAGGGACGGCGGCTGGAGGCCGAGATCGAGGCGAAGCTGGGGAGCTTGGTATGACTACGCTGGACAGCCTCTGCGCCGCAATTGTCGATTGTGAGCACAAGACAGCCCCCAAGGAGGAAGTTGGCCATCCTTCTATTCGTACGACCGACATCAAGAATGGGCGGATTGACTTTGACAATGCCAACCGCGTTTCAGACCCGACCTACGATGCCTGGACAAAGCGCCGCCGCCCGATGCCCGGTGATCTCATCCTTGCACGAGAGGCCCCCGTTGGAGAAGTGGGTTTCATTCCAGAAGGGGTTTTCCCTGTTCTCGGTCAGAGAACCGTTTTGATCTCACCAGATCACGACAAAGTATCAGCTCGATACCTACATTACTTGTTGATCTCGCCCTCAATCCAACACGAAATTCAGGTGCGGTCTTCCGGCTCTACCGTTCATCACCTAAACATGAAAGATATCAGGGAGCTGTCGCTACCCCAACTCCCGAAACGCCAAGTTCAGGATGAGATTGCAAGTCTCCTCGGCGCCCTTGACGATAAGATCGAGTTGAACCGCCGCATGTCGGCCACCCTCGAAGAGATGGCGCGCAGCCTATATCGGTCCTGGTTTATCGATTTCGATCCTGTGCATGCCAAAATGGAAGGCCGCCAGCCCGCCTTCTTGGACGAGGCCACCGCGGCACTCTTCCCTGATCGCTTTGGGGAGGATGGGCTGCCGGAGGGGTGGAGACAGAACCGCTTAGGTAATCTCCTAACCCTTAATTATGGAAAGGCGTTAAAAAAAGCCATCCGAGTTGCAGGCCCGTTCAGCGTATATGGATCGGGCGGAAGCGATAGTACTCATGAGAAAGCGCTTGTCACTCAGCCAACGATTATTGTCGGTCGAAAAGGTACTGTAGGAAACATTTTTTGGGAACCTAATGGATGCTGGCCTATCGACACCACGTACTATGTCACAACCGACTTACCTTTGGTCTACGTGCTGCATGTCTTGGAAACACTACCCCTTTCTGAAATGAACACCGACGCGGCAGTGCCTGGGTTGAATCGAGAGAACGCATATCGACTAGAAGTTCCATTCCCTTCCACTGAAATCATTGCGCAGTTCGATGCATCAGTTGGAAGCATTCGAACGAAAATGGATCTTTTGAAAGAGCAAGATCAAACCCTTTCCGCCCTCCGCGATAGCCTCCTGCCCAAACTCATGTCCGGAGAACTCCGCGTCGGCGACGCCCGTGAACAGATCGAGGAGGTTGCCTGATGGCCTTTGCATCCGAAGACGATCTGGAACAATGGGCCTTGGGCGAACTCCAGGGCCTCGGCTTCACCTATCTTCATGGCTCGGCCCTTTCACCCGAAGCCGGCGATCCGGTCCGTGAAAGCTTCCATGATGTTCTCATCCTCGGGCGCCTCGATGCCGCGATCCACAGGTTGAACCCGCATCTACCGGACGACGCTGTCCGCACGGCGATCAACGAAATCCGCGACACCAAGTTTGCAGGCGATCTTCTGTCTGAAAACCGCCGCATCCATGATGTGATCGTCGGAGGCGTGCCCGTATCCTGGTTCGAAGGGGGAGAGCAGAAGAACGACATCGCGCGTATCGTCGACTGGGAAAACAAGGACAACGACTGGCTGGTGGTCAATCAGTTCGAGGTCGTCGGCAAATCCGCCCGTCGGCCCGACGTGATCATCTTCCTGAATGGTCTGCCGATCATCGTGATTGAGCTAAAGGGGACTGAAACCGGCAGCCTGAAAGGCGCGTTCAACCAGATCGAGACCTACAAGTCCCAGGTGCCGGATCTGTTCCGCACCAATGCGTTGAACGTCATCTCCGAGGGGGTGACCGCCCGCTACGCCTCTCTTTCGGCCAACTTCGATCGCTATATGCGCTGGCGCACCATCGATGGCGAAACGCTGGTCGAGGATGGAACGGCTCTTGCTCTTCAGACCTTGATGGAGGGCCTGCTCAACCAGGATGTCATCCTCGAGATGATGAGGTTCTGCACGGTATTCGAGGACGAGGGCAAAGGCCCGATCAAGAAGATTGCCGGCTACCATCAGTTCCACGCTGTCAGAAAAGGCGTGAAGGCCGTTCTCGACGCCCGCGGCGAAGATGGGCGCGGCGGAGTCATGTGGCACACCCAGGGCTCTGGAAAGTCGCTTCTGATGTCATTCCTTGCCGGCCGCCTGATGCGCGATCCCCGGCTCGAGAACCCGACCCTTGTGGTGATCACGGACCGGAACGATCTCGACAACCAGCTCTTCGCGACCTTCTCGCGCTGTGCAGCCCTCTTCGGGGAAGCGCCGGTTCAGGCCGAAGATGTACCCGATCTCCGCAAGAAGCTTGCCGACCGCCAGGTGGGCGGGATGATCTTTGCCACCATCCAGAAATTCCGCCCTCCCAAAGGGGAGATCGACTTCGGCGAGCTAACCGATCGCTCCAATGTCATTGTCTTCGCCGATGAAGCCCACCGGTCTCAGTATGGGTTCGACGCCAAGGTGAACAGGGAAACCGGTGAAACCAAATACGGCTTTGCCCACCACCTGAGAACGGCTCTACCGAATGCGGTCTATGTCGGCTTCACGGGGACACCCATCGACCTTGTGGGGGCAGACACCCAGGCCGTCTTCGGGGATTATATCGACGTCTATGACATCGCCCAGGCGGTATCGGACGGTGCAACGGTACCGATTTACTATGAAGGGCGCGTCGCCAAGATCGAATTGGCGGAGGACATCGGCGAGATTGTCGATGCCGAGTTCGAAGAGATCATTGAGGAGGCCGAGGCGGACGGTGTCGAATTCGACGAAGCGAGCCGCGGCGCGATGTCTTCGAAATGGACACAGCTTGAAAAGCTCGTCGGCGCCGAGCCCCGCCTGAATGCGGTTGTACAGGATATCCTGACGCATTTCGATGCACGCCTCGAGGCCATGGATGGCGGCAAGGCGATGATCGTCTGCATGTCCCGTCGGATTTGTGTCGAGGTCTATGAACGTATCGTGGCCGCCCGCCCTGACTGGCATTCGGATGAAGATGCCAAGGGGACTGTCAAGGTCGTCATGACCGGCGCCGCACAGGATCCGGCAGAGTTCCAGCCGCACATCAGGTCCAAAGCGCGCCTTGAAACCCTGCGCACCCGCTATCGCGACCCTTCGGATGAGTTGAAGCTCGTGATCGTGCGCGACATGTGGCTGACCGGCTTTGATGCGCCCTGTATGCATACGCTTTACGTGGACAAGCCGATGAAAGGCCATGGCCTCATGCAGGCCATCACCCGGATCAACAGGGTCTTTGGCTCCAAACCCGCCGGCCTTGTTGTGGACTACATCGGCTTGGCGGCGGATCTGAAGAAGGCCTTGAAGCACTATTCGAATGCAGATCAGAAACAGACGGGTGTCAGCCAGGATGAGGCGGTCCACGCCCTGCATACCCAGCTCGACATCATGCGCGGGATGTTCTTTGCCGTTCCCTATATGGATGCGGTGAACGGGACGGCGGCCGACCGGATCAGGATCTTGCCGATTGCGATCGAGCATGCCCTCACCTTGAAGGTTGACGGCAAGGAAGCCGTGAACCGCGAGGACTCCAAGAAGCGGTTCATGAAGGCCATCGCAGGGCTGGTGAAAGCCTTCCGTATTGCCGCAGGGACCCATGAAGCTGCGGCTGCCAAGGACGAGGTCGGGTTCTTCGTCGCCATCCAGTCCGCCATTCGCAAAATGGATGCTTCGACCAGAACGGCCCGAACTGCAGAAGATGCCGAAATGGCGATCTCACAACTGCTGAACCGGGCCGTGGCCTCAACGGAAGTGATCGACATCCTGGAAGCCGCTGGCATCGACAAACCGGACATCAGCGTCTTGTCCGAAGACTTCCTTCTGGGGTTGCAGAATACGCCGCACAAGAACCTGGCTGTAGAAGCCCTGAAAAAGCTTCTGAATGGCGAGATCCGCTCCCGCACCCGGACCAACAGGACGCAGAACGAGGCGTTCTCCAAGCGCCTGCAGGACGCCATGGCGCGGTATCACAACCGCAGCATCGACGCGGTGCAGGTCATCAAGGAAATGATCGATATGGCGCGACAACTCCAGGAGCAGCCAGAGGACGGTCTGACCGCGGAGGAAGTCGCCTTTTACGATGCTCTGGCGCAAAACGAGAGTGCGCGTGACCTTATGGGCAATGAGGAATTGCGGGTGATTGCCCAGGAACTGGTGAACGCCGTGCAGGCAACGTCATCGGTGGACTGGTGGCGCAAGCAGAATGTCAGGACGAAGATGCGGGTCACGATCCGCAGGATCCTGAAGAAACACGGGTTCCCGCCAGATCTGCAGGCAGAATCCGTGAAGAAGGTTCTGCAGCAGGCGGAAGTGTTGGCAAAGGAATTTGCGTGAGCGAGGGGCAGTTATGACGCAAGAGGATAATCCACAAAGTGAGCCGAGCCACGGGCCGGAACATCTTGAAAGCATCAAGATTGCTCACCTTACCATGCTGCAAGGTGTCATTACTCGGATGGGCGCGAACTCATTTACCTTGAAGGCCTTGGCGGCCACGTTCGGCAGTGCAGCTATCGCCGCTTTGGCAAGCTCCAGCGAACCGTCGGTTTTCTACGCCGTCGCTGCGCTGATACCAATCTTTATGTTCTGGCTCATGGACGCCCAGTATCTCCGCATTGAGCGGGCCTATCGTAAGCTCTACGACAAGGTCAGAACGGGTGAGCAGGTAGAACCCTACTCTCTCGACGCAACGGCATTCATGTCCCACTTCGGTGTCGCACTTAGAATTGCGATCAGCTGGTCCGTTGCCATCTTTTATCTCGCGATTCTGATCTCCCTGGCAGTCGTCGCATCCATTATTTTTTGCGGAGCATAGCACTCACCCATGTTTTCACCCACACCAGTCAAGAGACGAGTGTTCTTTTCGTTCCATTACCAAAACGACATCTGGCGTGTGAACCAAGTTAGGAATTCGTGGCGCTACGCAAAACCAGACACTCGTGAAGGGTTCGGATTCTACGACGCAAGCATCTGGGAGAGCGCGAAGCGGACGAGTGATGATTCACTTAAAAATCTCATTCGAAACGGGATTTCCAACACTTCGGTGACATGTGTCTTGGCAGGTGAACAGACCTACGCACGGAGATGGGTTCGCTATGAAATCGCCCGAAGTGTCTTGAAGGGAAATGGCCTTCTGACGGTCAACATATCGAGTCTGCGGGATAGACTTGGATATCAAGCAACACAGGGCCCGAACCCTTTGGACTACATGGGGCTCTACAGGGACAATCTTGGTCAGATCCGCTTGGCAGAATTGAAGACAAACAAGTGGTACCGGTACCAGGATTATCAGCAGGTAGTCACGCCACCTGAAACTTGGTTTGTCCCCGCAGGAAATGTTGTCCACAAGCTCAGCAATTATGCCCTGCACTATTGTTACGTCGCACACAGGGGGAGCGACAACTTCGGAAGTTGGGTCAGGAATGCAGCAAGTATAGTTGGGCGGTAAATGGTAAACCAATCGACAATCATGAATTACAGGGCGGAACCAGCGTTCCAAGACCGAAGCCGTGTGATCAACGAAGCCCTGGAAAAGAACCGCCAAACCGCCTTTCTGTCACACAGCCACAAGGACTATGAACTCGTCAGGAGGGTTCAGGCGTTTTTGCGAGATAACGGCTGGAATGTGTACGTCGACTGGCAGGATGAAAGCATGCCTACGAGCACCAACCGCGAAACTGCAAAAAAGATTAAGGACAAGATCCTGAAGCTGGACTGGTTCCTCTTCCTGGCCACCCAGAACTCAATGGTAAGCAGATGGTGCCCCTGGGAAATCGGCTACGCAGACGGAGTGAAGCCAATATCCAGAATCTTAATAATCCCAACAACTGATCAGTCAGGAAAGACGCACGGGAACGAGTATCTGGACCTCTATCGCCGAATTGAGCATGGTTCCTCTCCAACTAAGAGTGCCTACGCCGTCTTCGATCCTCGCGCCGAGAGAGGCACCTTCCTTGAGAGTATCCAGCGCTGATCAGGCGCATTGGTTGAAAATCTGGCTATATCAGATTTTATAGGATTGCACCCGAGCACCCTCGCTGAGCGCGAGTTTTCAGCTAGCGGGCGCAACGTTCCTACGGCCTGGCCAGCGAGGGCCGGGCAAGATAATTTGGAAATGCACAACCATAGTAGACGGAAATTTTTTGACTCTACCCTTTCCACCTGCCCCCAAGAGAAAAGCGTGCGACGGTATCAGTTTTTCCACCCCGTATAGCACGCCAACTCGACGCCATTGCGGAAGTTTGCAATTGCTTCTCTCTGATACACTTCGGTCGAGAACCGTGGCTGCTCATAGGCCATAAGCAAAATCTTGTAGGTTAATGTATTTCTCTGAATGCCAGAGACTCTAATAAGCCCTGAAAGCGGTACGCCGTCCTGACTCGACCTCATAAAAGTGGCAGCAGCTTCTCCATAGAGCTCACATGAGATAGAGTCATCTCTACGGTCAGAGGCCACGGTCTGACCAGACTCTTCTGCGCCTGATTGCGATGCATCCATAATCGATATTGCGAAGGCAATAATTGCCGCAATCTTTCTCATGCTCTTATCCTCTCGATGTTGACAGGATGATAGCACGACCCCGATCGCCCACATATATGTCCAAGAAATTCAGATGTGGATAACCCACTCAGGTCTACTGGGATACCGGGAAATACTTACTACATAGAAATTACTCTTCAGCCAGCTGCAGCCATAACCTAAGTATCAGTGCTGCGTAGTCTTCAGATCCATTTCATCCGTTTCGAGTCGCAACACCTCGCCCCAAAGCGCCGTCTTGAAGCACATCCAGTCCCGCCGACTGCCACCCTCAACCTCATGGACCGAGATCAGCCCAGCCCATTCCAAGGGCTTCAGAACGTAGCTGGAGAACGCCGCTAACTCCCGCCACCCGGCATTGTCCCAATCCGGCCCATCCCCATAGAACAGACCATACAGCTGCCTCTCCGTCAGCCCCTGCTCCAGTTCGACATTCATCACGTTCAGCCAGACATCCCATGTCCCGAAAGGGCGCTCATCCAGGCGGTTATATGAAGTGTGGTCAACCTCCAGCAGGAAGAACAAGATCAACTGGTCGAACAGCACCCCCGGGGAATTCAGCAAATCCTTCCCCTTCTTCGTCAAAAGGAATTTCCCCTTGTAGTGACGCCCGAGCGTAAGCTGCAGAAGTAAGAAATGCACGACCTGGATCGGCGGAAACTCGTACTCGTTGACTACCTTGCTGACGCTGAAGGCCTCCGCGGGCCCGTACCCTGGCCAGTCGACATGCTCCACGGCCCAATGGACGAACTTGCGCTGAAATGCCTTCGTGGCGGTCAGGCCGATGCCATTGTTCTCGGTAGCATACTGCATGGTGCGGTGTGCAGCCCGGAGCAACGGAGACAACTGCAGGGCGGGTTCGACGTCAGTGAGTTTGCGAAAATCGATCATGGATCGTTTCTCGCATCATCGACGGAAGCTGACGAGGCACATTTCCATGTAGATCTACCACCCCCAATGGCCACGCACCGCCCCGTCAACAGTTCGGCTTTCATACCGCTCGTCACCCCAAGGTTTTGTTTTTTCAGATTTTTAGGTCTCCTCATACTCCGCACCCCTCCGATGGCCAAGAGCATCGACCGCATGGCGGAGTGACACGAACGAACAATGCGAGCATCAACAGATGCTCTACTTTTCGCAACAAATACAGTGGCTTAAATGGATAAATCCTCGAATTACCACTTGCCACAGGGCGCGCCCTATACATACTTTCGGGCGTGAAACGACCGACGATCAATTTCGACCATACCCGAAAGACCACACCCACCCTTAAGAATGTTAGGCCATCCCTATGAACCTCTCCGATTTCGCCAAGCAACGTCCCAAGAACTTCACCGAACAGGAGTTCGTCGATTTGATGAACCAGGTGATCGACCTTAAGACAATCGTTGACCTTCCCGCGGAAGAGCGCAGCGCCTTGTTCGATGGCGTTCAGTACCTCCTTGATTACATCATGTTGGCCCAGGAAGCGAATGGGGAGCTGCGTACCCATCAGGGCCAGCCTGTGATGGACTACAACGGTCCGTTCATCCCGCATGTGTTGGTTCGGCCGGAAGGCATGGAACTGGACCGCAAAGCACTGGAGACCTTCGGTGTTGGGGAGGCCGACAAGTATTTCGGGGATGAATAGGCCTATGGCGGCAAGCTGCCATAGGACATACCCTGAGCACGACTGACAACATTTACCTGGTCGCCAATACCAAGATCATTGCCGTGATGGCGTTGGCGTCAAGGCTTACCATGGAGAAGCGACAGACAGCTCATGAGTGACCGCCCCACCTTTGATGACATCCGGCGCAAGCAAGAGAGCTTCATCGGCCCTCCTGAGCCCCGACGGGGACCGAAGATGCCAAGAAAGTTGACCGAGGCTGATGAGATTTATGCGAATACGCTGGTCACGGTGTCGATCATTCGCGCTGCGCTCGGGGCTGGACAGCCTGTCGATCCAGAACACCTCCCTGAGAGGATTGTCGAGATCATTGAGGAGAATTGCATGGGATCGAACATTCCGATGGTGGATGGTCGAGCGCACTACAGGGTCGATGATGTCGTCAAGGCGCTGGACATTCTCAGAGGTGAGGCTACGGGTGAATAGCTCGATGAGCTTGGGAAAGCAGAAGATCGACTGATGCATCGTCCGCCATGGATCAGGCTCCCTACAAAAAGGGCGTGCGCAGTCATTGGATGCGGATGCAAACAACGCCCCCGGAACACTTCGAAAGCATCCGTGCGCATAGTGTCAACCGGAACAAGTTGCAGTAGACTTGTCAGAGCGGAGCTTTTTCAGGTGCGCGCTGAACGAGACTTTGAAACTATAATGCCGGGGGATTCATTTGATAGCATATAGAGGTAACGTTCTTCTCAGTGATGAGATTGAATTGACGGCGCATTTAGCAACCCTCCTACGTATGGAAAATATAGGTGTTTTGCTTGGGGCAGGTGCGTCCGTAGGATGCGGCGGGAAGACTATGGCTCAACTTTGGGAAGACTTTAAGGCGTCATCTCCGAGCGAATACCAATGGCTTTGCCGCAATAAGTTCATAGATGCCCCTATGCCACCCGTTACGCCTCAAGCCATCCCTACCCCAGCCGGCACACCTAAAGCCGAACCGATGCCATCCGGCCTTCCTATGCCCGCCCCAACGCCACCCGGCGCACCTCAACCTCCAACGCCAAATGTTGAGAGCCTTTTGGACACGTTGGCAATTGCTTTGGCCGAGTGGGAGCGGGCAGGCTCGATAGAGATGGTTGAGGGAAAGAAGGCTCGTGCTGCGATCTATCGAGCGTTAGTCAGAGCGTCTTTTCTGGATGAAAGCTGGTGGAATACTCCAGAGGGAGTCGCGCACAGCGAGGACAGGCTGTCCGCTCACAGGCTACTTTTGCAGCGGTTGACGTCCGCCAGGCAACCGGGACAATCATCTCCTTGGCTGTTCACAACCAACTATGATCTCGCCATTGAATGGGCGGCTGACTCAATTGACATGAACGTCATCAACGGCTTCTTGGGTCTCCATTCGCGCCATTTTACACCCCAAAGCTTCGATCTGGGATATCGGAATGTTCAGGCAAAGGGAGAGGCACAGTTTGGGTCTTACAATGTCTATCTGGCTAAGCTCCATGGCTCACTGACTTGGAAGGAAGTTTCTGGACAGTTCTATGAAATTCAAGCGACTGAGGCGCAGGGCGAAATCCGGTCCTTTGCAAAAGGCGAAACAGATAAGCTTGCTTTTACAGTTCTCCCCAGTGCCGCAAAGTACATTCAAACTGTTGGCTTCGTACTTGGTGAACTGTTTCGCAGATACTCTGAGTTTCTGGCTCGTCCACAGTCTACCCTATTAGTGTCAGGATATGGCTTTGGAGATGAGCATATAAACAGGTTACTTTTGTCAGCGTTGCTCTATCCGACTTTCCAGTTGGTTGTCTATCTCCCCGAGTTTTCCGGGTTGGAAGACGTGTCTAAACTTCCAGCTGCAGCGCAAAAGTTGCTTTCTCTACAAAACCCACGTGTAACATTTGTGGGGGGTGGTGGAGACGCCTATTTCGGGAGCTTTGTCGAACACCTTCCCGAACCATCAATCTACAACGAAGACCTCCGCCAACTTCAAGAAAGGCTAAGAGCGCTTCATGCAGCCGCAAACCCAAATGCGGGTGGTTCATCATGATCGGTCGTTCACCAATTGGGTATGTAGTTCGGATTGATGGAGCGGAAATCACTCTAAACGTCTTGGATCACCACCGGGGAATGGTCGCAGGACATTCTCACGGTGTGTCGATGGTCGCGGAGATTGGCAGCCTTTTGGGGATTGATGCGGGCGACCGCTTGCTTTTGCTGAGGGTTAGATCGATCAGTTTTGCTGAACCAAATGAGGTTCATCGCCGATCCATGGGAAGTAGCTCACTTTCGGCTGAACCTTTGCGCCATGTTGTCGGCATCGTCGTAGGAAAACTCACGCGAAAAACCGGTGACCTTGAATTTGTGTCGGACTCACTGTCCACCCCCGCTTTAGGGGCAATGGTCTATCCGCTGATCTCGGATGAGGAAAAGACAGTTCTTGGTCGCGACGACAACGCGCCTACATCGATTCACTTGGGAAATGAGTTGCGCAGCGGCGCACCGGTCCACGTGGACATTCAAAGCCTGATAAGCAAACACGTAGCCGTTCTCGGTAGTTCAGGACAGGGAAAAAGCTGTTTTACAGCCGCTATACTTCAGCAAATTGTTAAGCTTCCAGGCTCTCGGACAGTCATATTCGATATCAACGGTGAGTATGAACAAGCCTTCTCAGAAAACGTAGAGCCGGGCTGGGTCAGAACTACAAAGCTTGGAGAGGGCGGCCTTAAAATTCCCTACTTTGCGCTTGGTCGGCACGGCCTCCAAAGGCTCCTAATGCCAAGCGAGAAGACGCAGAGGCCAGCACTGATGTTCGCCTTAGAATCGCTCAATCGGGTCAAATGGATCGATGTCGGTAATGGTGTCGGAATAACAACTGACACCACACCATTTTTGTTCGATGACTGCCGAAGCGGGAATGCAACGCAAGCACAAGAAAGAATTTCGGCGCTACAGAACAAGACTGCGCCCGAAGTATCCATCTGGCCCCCGATGAAGGCTCTGGGCCCATTGGTTGCGGAAAGCTATTCGCTGACAAATGGCAGAAATGGCTGGGAGCGAAACGCATTTCAATATGGAAATGTGGCCCCGCTGATAAACCGCATCCACAGGTTTGTTGAAGACCCTATGTTTTCAGCTGTAGTCGACACGAATGGAAAGCCCTGCACTACGCAGCTCGACTGGCGTCGCGAGGCCTCAGATTTAGTTGCAAACATATTCGGGGATGAGAACTCAGACTGGAGGGTGCATATTGTTGATCTGCGCAGGGTGGCCCATGACCTGATGCCGTTTATTCTTGGATCATTGCTGGAATTATTCGCGTTTGAGATCTTCGAGCGAGGCCAAGATCGGAAGGTTCCCACCCTTTTAGTGTTAGAGGAAGCACACCACTATCTAAGACCCATGGCTATCGGGGAAAGCGACACCGGCAGTTCTTTGGCTTATGAACGTCTGGCAAAAGAAGGTCGGAAGTTTGGATTGGCGCTTTGGTTGAGCACTCAACGTCCTTCGGAGATATCTCAAACCGTTCTTTCTCAATGCGGCAATTGGATTTCGTTCCGGCTGGCATCAGATAGAGACTTGGCGGCAGTTCAAGCATCGAGCGAATGGGCGGACAGACGAGATGTGAAAAGAATCTCTGGCCTTGCTCGTCGGAACGCCGTTGCCTTCGGTGAGAGCCTAAGAATGCCCGTAAGCCTCATCGCTCCAACGGCATCGCCCACACCGAAATCAAGTGACGCCCCTTTCGACAAGTGGGCAGATGCTCGCGAGAAGCCAGGGTTAAGGCATTCGAATAGCTAATTTTATTACCTCAGTACGAATGTCAGAAAAGTGGACTTCGACTGCAGCATTGAACTGACCTACTCAAGTGCATCTCCAGGCCGAAAATGGACGCGGACCGTCTGTTATGGTTGGTCGTTGAACGGGTAACTCGCTTTATCCCTTGAAGCTGCTGAACCGGCCACGATGGGTTCGTGTTTCGACGACGAGCACGCCATCCTCGATCCCAGCCCGACGGATGGGCGCTTTGGTCAGGGCGATGCCCAGCGGTTTGCCCGCCTCCGTCAACACCCGCACACCCTTGTTCTCGACCAGCAAGACCAAGCCCTCCTCTACAAGGAGGTCGCATTTGGTCGTGCAGTCCTGCAACCCCACAAGGCGGTCGCCCTCAAGGACGTAGAGACGGGTGAATGTCTGGATATAGAGATAGCGATCCGTCTCCAGGATCCTGACTGGCACGGCGCCCACATCGTAGAGGGCGATCGGCTTGCCGGAACCATCGATGCGCAGGACCCGCCCTTGGGTGGTTCCCAGTAACGCCGTGTCGCCACGCCCTGAAAAGGTCGCAGCCTGAAGGCGGTCAGGGCCGCCGCCGGTCGTGAAAGTCACGGTGGCAGAGAACGTCAGTAAGTCCTCAGCGTTTTCCTTGCCCTGCAGTTCTTCGTGGCTGGCCCCGGTCAGTGTCTCGTAAGCCGCGTTGACTACCTTCATCTGGTCCTCGCTACCCGGATTGAGGTCCGGGTGCAGCTGACGCGCTAAGCTTCGGTATTTCTGCCGGATCTCATCCGGCGTTACTGGCAGCGCAAGCTCAAGCTCCTTCAGTGCCTCTTCGATTTCCACGGCGGTTCGCGTATGCCTGCCCATGTCGCCCACTTCGAAGGTATGATGATAGGTCTCCACGGGGCGCTCAGGCATACGGACGCCCCACAGAAGCTTTCCGCACTGATCGATGCACCAGGCATCATCAACAAACGTGTAAAGGTATCTGTCCCGGCTGGGGCTGAGTGCGATGCAGTTGAGCGCCCAATGGGGTTCACCCCAAAGAATACCTCCGTCCACGTCAGGATCGAGACGGCGGCGCCCCGCTGCGACTTCGGGCGTGGCGGATAGATCGGTCTCGAAATCGACCTTCAGGTCTGCGCCGTAGACGGTCAGGATGTTCGTTTTCGACCGTGTCGCGAAGCCCTGGCCCTCGGGATGGACATCAAGCGCATAGATTGGACGCTTCAGTCGTTCGATCATCGTGGGGCCGCCCTGCTCGGAGGTGAACATCACTGCGCCCGGCGCACCGATGCTTGCCTCGGACTTTGCAAGATCATCGAAGGAAAGGACACCGCCACGTGTGGTGAAGTGTTTTCGGAAGGCAGGGTCCGGGCGATCCCCGGGCGCGATCGCCTCTACAGTGAGTTCACGCCAAGCGCCTTCGGCATCCTCGAATTTTTCATTGGTTGCAGGCAGCGTAACCTGACTGGTCCAGGCCTCCGGAGATGGTGGCAGCGGCACCAAGGTCAGCTTTTCGAGGTTGAGCTCGATGGGCTTCCCCGGCTTGGATCTGGCCTGGTGAGACCCGGGGCGCGGCGGCTCGGTGTAGACTGCCGAAGCGTCCTTGGCGCTCATCTCGATGCCATCTACGTAGAGCGCGTAGGTCTTTCCGTTCTTGGCGCGGGTGATCTCGCCAGCCTTCTCCAGCCACGAGATCAGGTTGCTAACAAGGCGGCCATCCTCGGCGCCCACCTCCGACTTCATCTTGTTCTGCAGGATGCCAGGCTTTGCTGCGACGGCTTTGCGAATGGCGTCGAAGAGGTCGATGGCGGCGAGATGCTTTTCGGCATCAGCGCGGTATTCCTCGAGATGATCGAATTCCGATACCAGATCATGCAGCATCGCCAGTCCCTTCCGGTCGCCGGTGATGGCCAGCATGGTGCCGCCCTGAGTAAGCGCGGGCATGTTCAGGCTGAGCCTCTTGCCGTTGCCCCTGATATCCTCAAGCCACTTGCGAATGAGCGGCAGGCTCTTGCGCGCTGCAGTTGCCGCGTCCGTGTACCTGCGATCTGATATACTCTCCTGCAGGGCCTGCAATTGGCTGAAGTAAGCCTGCCCCGGCATCTCATGGGATTGTGCCTCAAGACGCTCCCTCGTTTCCCGTTCGAAGTCCTCGAAGCGGCTCTGGCGCTCACCGCCTGAGTCGGCCGTTTCGCGGATGGCGGGGACCTCCTCATCACGCACTGTAGTCTTCCCCGCGCCGAAAAGTTTCTTCAAAGTGCCGAACATCATGAACCCAACTGCCTGACCTCTATATGGCAATTGGCGCATCCTAATTTCCGCATGTCAATCTTCCGGGCCCCCAGCGGAGACGTTCACACGCAGTGGGCGCGCGGGTGCGCCCCCGGCTGGGAGGCAGAATAGCCTCGGACCATCTACCTACCAGAGCGCGGGATCACCGAAGGCAGCGACGCGGCGGGGAGGGGCCGCGTCGCCGCGCCCTGTTACACCTCATGCTCGAGGACCTGTCACACCCCGAGCAGCGGCAGGCTCCTGTGCGCAATCGTCAATCCTCATTGCTACCTTCGGGACCCCGCTTCCGCTCAAAGGACATCCATACAAACTCGCCGGTCTTCTTGCTTCTGTAGATCGCCACCCGGTCGCGCCTGAGTTTTCGAAACGGCATGTTCTCACGCTGCAACTCGGCGGGGGAAATCTTCCCACGTTCCAACCGCTCTTCGTCGCGTTGCCGAGCGCGAGCTTTCTGCCGTTGCCGCTCCTCGAAATCGAAGTACTTGGGACCATCCTCGTCGCGCATGTCAGCCCTCCCCCTTGGCGTTGAACACGATACGTTCTCGCCAGGCACCCAACAGTTCATCAAGCAACGACAAGTCATCGAGCGGCTGACACCCAGGCACGTCGATCTGCACGAATCCGGAAGGTACCTCTTCCATCCCGAGCCCCATGGCTATGGACCTCTCATAGTCGGAGAAATGGCGACCCAGCTTATACCACCGGGATGCCGTGCGTGCCCATCCCCGGTTGGCGTCAATCGCGACAAGCTGTGAGGTCGTGATCCAACCGCTCGCAAGTGTCGGGTGCCCCGACACCATACCCCAAAGGATTGGTGCGCCGTGGCGAGATACGTGGGGTCGCCAGTAGTTCAGCACAGGTGCCTCGGCGAGGTTAGTTTCGGAAGGGCCACCATCGGCGGCTTTGATGGCGGAACGTATCTTTTTGGCCCAGTGGGGCTGCGCAGGTTTCTTGTTCACGAGGAACTCCCAAATTGAAAAAGGCGTGTTTGATGGACGACGGCGGTTGGGGGGGCATTGCCATCCCCTCGCGATAATTCTTCTTAGTGCAACACAGGGCGGTTCATTGCCTGCTCGACAGCATCCAGCATTCGAATGACCGATCTCAGGCTGACGTGGTGCGGAGTCCGGATGGCCTCGATGACCTCCTTGACCGCATCAACGGCATCCTGAGGAAGGTCGCGACGCGCTCCTTCCCGTTCGGCAAATCCGATCAAGTGTTCTTGCGTCAGGGCAGCCAGTTCCGTGGGTGGACAGCGGCTCAAGAAAGGTGCTGACAGACCACGCAGGCTATTGGCTGTCAGGATCCAGGTAATCCAGGACATATCGAAGCCGATGCGGAAGTACGGACATGACCAGTGACGCGCGGTAGTCCTCTCAAGGAGCGGCAAAAGACCCTCGGTCAAAGAAAACCGCTGACCGCCCGATGACTGCACATCCCCAGCCTTCTCTATCTCGTCAATCACGATCACAGGATTGGCTATTTGAGACGCCATGATCCCTTCCAAAACCTTACCCGGGCTCGCCGATCCCCAGCCTCGTTGAGACCCCGTCACAGCAAACGAGGCAGGCTCCCCTGTAGCTTCGATGATTGTCGTTGGAACGGAGAGTAGGTCCCCCAGTAGGCGCGCCCAGTGGCTTTTCCCGATCCCTGGCGGACCAACGAGGAGCATCGGCTGGACAAGAGGCGCAGGATCGCCGTTGCGGACCGAAGCGCGCATGTCCCGCCAAAGACGATCGGTGGCCGGGGCCATCCACGGCATGGCGGTGTGAATGGCGCTGGCGATCTCGTCAGCGTGGTGCTCGGTCTCGACCGGCATCAGCATTGCACCATTCCGAAAAACCTCGAGCCGCGCACGGTCTTTCCTGTCGAGGTGCGCCAACCCGGATTGGTTCGCGACCGCGCGGAGGTATTTCTGTGTTCGGTGTTCTATCTTCGCGCGGTCCTCTTCCGACAAGCCCAAATCATCTGGAGGATTCTCCATGTTTTCCCTGTAACGCCACAGGAAACGTTTCAGGCGCGTATTGAGCTCGAACTCAGTTGGCAGGTCTTCGGGAGGGAACCTGACATCGGCAAACGGTATTCGGGGCATTGGGTGTCCTCTCTGAGCCGCTCCGCCATCCACAGGCGGCCAGCATTCGGCAGCGCGGGGCTGCCAGGGGTTTCAGTCAGAGGATCCGGGTCCTTGAGAACGTTATGAGAACATGGCGCTTCCCAGGTCAACGGCACCCGGGCACTCCCCGAGCCCACGCCAAAGTCAGTCGGCGCAAACCGACGCAACGATCTTAAGTATTTGAAATAAAAAGAAACCACCGCCAACCCGGGTTGGCGGTGGTCATTTGATCTGTGTCGGAATGGTCAAATTTCTTGGAAGATGGTCATTTTATGCCGGGTCTCACATGAAATTACGGCCAATTGAGGGACACTCCGGATAAAAGGTCATTGATTTCATTATACTTTTTAAGAGGCCCCGCAGGCAAAAGTGCCAGTCGGGTGAGTATAAAACTGCCAAAAAAATTTCTTAAAAGCATCAAAAAAGGCCGCCCAACGGCGACCTGGATTGAGTTGGGGATTGTTTCTGGATTAGAAGGTTGGCAAATCCCGACGCCGATACCAGACTCGGCCGAGCTCAAACTTAGGTGCCAATGGCACCACCCCACGAGCATCCAATCTCATCTTCATAACCTTGGAAGAACACGATTGCTGCTCTGCGATCTCTTTCAATGAAACATGTTCGAGCCGAAAACTCTCAAGAGCTTCCGCATCAAACAACCGGATCGTAGCACCCTTCGAGTTCTCCTCGAAATGCTCAACCACATAAGGAGCCCCATGAGCATTGCGCATCTTGGCCAATGCCGAAAGGCCATGGTTGGGCATGCCAATGATCCGCGCACCTTGATCAAGACCGACGCGGCCCTGCGACTTTTCACGCGACAATGCTTCGCGAACCTCCACTGGGTCGACAAGGATGCCCTTGAATTTCAAACTTGGTTCAACCAGCTCAATCGTGCCAAACAACCCCGTCAAGATCCCATTCACGATATCAATGACCGGCCAGCGCGCTACTTCCGAAGCCGACACGACATCCGTTACGCCCGCGGATGCCCGCTTGACCCGTTTTGCCGCCCCCATAAATCGCGCGAGGAAAGCATCTGCATCCTTTAGTGCGACCTGTCTCAGCAAACCATTGACGTTTTTAGTGTCGGAAATTAGGCGTGGGATCACCCCCGTAGACACAAGTTGCTGAGCCTGAACGCGGTTACAGTTAAGAAACTCAGGCAGATGCTTGACCGGAATTGATGTCCGAATTCGCTCCATAATGGCCTCACCGGCCTTTGCATCAAATACTTTGCTCGCAGATACCTTATCAGGGTTCCCTTCCATTAATCCTGACAAGACCATTGCGCGATTGATGGTTTTAGGGTGATCTCCGGTCAGATTCGCGAGGGAGTAAGAGGAATGCACACGCTGTTGTTCAACTGGCTCTCCAAAAAGATCGCTGCCCGTTTCAATTGGAAAATTATCCAAGACAAACTCACGCACAACATCACGGATAGGACCAACCGCCTTTTTGTTTTTGCTGAACTGCAACCATTGATATAGGCGTCCGAAGACTTTCTGCGGACCACCACGCAGATCAGCCTGTTCAAAGCGATCAACAACCAATCGCAGGGCCTCCCAAACCCCCTTCTCTCCTCGCGAAGCGTAGCCAAAACCGACATGCCCCGCATCGTTCCATTCAACATCGGTCAGCAGCTTCAAGTTCGCATGCGTTCCGGCTGAGAGAATAACACCCAGCATTTCACAGGCTCGCGCGGCCAGATCAATCGGTTGACTGTCAAGCCATGCCGGTCCCGCCCTGCCCGCCAATCGCTCCATGATATATGTCTGGAGCTTCGACACTCTTTGTTTGGGGGCACTCCTGACCATTGAGGACAACGCCTCGTCACAAGGTGCGACAGCGGACATCAGTTGAAACTTCTCCGTATGGTTTGCGTTCTTGCGTCGCACCAATCCGATCTCATGTACCGGGCAGGTACGAACATGCTCGATCCGCCAATGAATCCTTCCGGCCCGATGCCCGGTGGAGGGACTGTCAGGACTGCCATCTTCGAGCAAACAGGCAGGGCAAAAGCTGGTCTTTTCCAAGTTGGCGAATTCGGAATGTACCACCTCGCCGCAGAACCGACGCATTCGATCACCCAGCGGCACGAAAGTCATTTTCTCTAGTTCATCGATTGGCAACCCCAACAGGAACGACAATCTATCCATTGTGTCTTCTTTGGGGGCCATGGCAGCCCCCTGAGAAAGCCCAATAAAAGCCAGAAACTTGAAGACATCCATATCGGCATGGAAACTTCCGGCGCGGTTCAGATAGGACGTCAGACTTTCATTGCTGATCATAGGAAGCGTAGGGAGCATTGTCATGGTCAGGCCGCCTTCTTCCGATTGATCTTCTTTTTTACGACTGGCATTGCGGAAATCTCTTCACCCTGATCTTCAAGATCAATTGCCATCCAATTGTTTGCGGTGAAGACATTCTGGTCGATAGAGCAGCCCTCTCGCGCACCCCATGCATCCTCGAAATGCATCAGCTCCAGTGTCGTAGCCCCATCGTATAGCGCACATTCGATGGCCTCAATAATGCAAACGACACAACGGCCGAACCGGTAGCGGCTGCCGTGGATCAAGCGGTTGATCGCGTCATCGTCGATGGCGACCTGAAGCTCTGCTTTGCTGGAATACCCCTGAATTAAGCTCTTGATGCGCGCATTATCCACACCAAAAGCCATCGGTGCAGGCCGGATCTTCGAGAACCGGCGGTTGACCTGCGGATCAATGCTCGTAATTGCGGACAAGCGCTCCGTCCCGCTCAAGACAAGAACCACAGGAAACTCTCCCTGCATCAGGCCCTTCAGCATTTTGAACATGTTCTCTGTTTCGCTTCCCGACCCAGATTTGAACATATCATGTGCCTCATCGATCCAGAGCAGAGTTACGCCTGCCATTTTCAAACGGTGACGCACCATGTCCCAAATCTCATAGACGCGAGCGCGGTCAGCGACCATATCTACCCCCAACTTCTTAAGGACATCGACGCCAAGGCTTCGCAAGGTCGCAGGGGATTCCACTTTCACATGGAGGTAGCGCGGTGCATTTGTTTCGGGATTGTGTTCCAAAGGCGCAAAATTCCTCAAAACCTCCAGGATAGCGGTAGTCTTGCCACCACCTGATCCTTCGATGAAGGCAATACCACTGGTCTCTGTGCCCGCGGTAACGCGCACCGGCTCATGCGTGAGCTCACCATCGTCGCCACGTTCGAATTTCCGGCTCAGCTGTTTCTCGAAGGCCTTGTCACGGTCGGTCACGATGTGGGCCTTGCGCAGGGATCTCAGCACGGCGGCGATTTCTTTGTTCGAAAGTGTCATCATTTTTCTCCTTTTTTAGGCGCCTTGGGGATCAATCACGCATCTTCCAGGTATCCGCAGCCGCTTCCTGCGCAGCGGAATCTCCGGCCGTATCCTTCACGGAGCTGGGCTTGGTCTGATCCGCCGGCGTCACGGTCCGACCCAGGCCATCCGAAGCCGAGACCTGTTTCTCGCGGGGAGAAACAACATCAAAGCTTGCCATGGCTTCCTGCTCGACAGCCTTGAAACGTTTCTCATCCCAACCATGGTCGATGATGCCGCGGGCGGCTTTACGCTCGGCGTTCAGGGCTTCGATATCGGCAATGGTCTGGGCAATCACATCTTCTTCCCACTCCATCCGCTTCTGATCGCGGGAGCGGAGTGCGCGGCGCGTGGCCACCCAGGTTGAGGCATCGACCCCTTGGAAGGCGTCACTGACTGCAGGAACAGCGTACCACGTACCGTCAAGCTCAACCTCAACAGTCCCGATATCCTCCTCGAACCACCGCACATTCACCGGATGCTTGCCACGCTTCAGATACTTGGCCGCCAAGTCGCCGGTCTGGTAGCGGACGTTCAAGATGCGGATGCCATCTTTTTGCAGCTCACGCTGCAGGGGCAATCCGAATGCGAGACGTTTGCGCCGCAGGGTCGGGGCAGACATCAGGGGATAGTTCCCCTCTTCAAGGTCCTTTTCCCACTGCTCAAGCGGCGTCCGCAGCCCCAGGGACTCCTGCGGCGTATTGTGATAAACATCGACAACCCAGCGCACGAGGGCATAGATTAGGTCTTCCAGGGCATGGCAGGCAAGTTTCTCGGAAGGGTGAGTTCCGCGCTCAACCACACTGCCAAAGGTACGGCCCGACAGACGCGGTAGCAACGTCGTCGCCAGCGTACCGAACACCCGCTCGATCTTGCCCCGCATCGAAGGCTGGCCGGCAATGGTCTGGATTTTCGCAATGCCGAGATCCGTGCAGGCATTGGTGAACAGTAGAGACTTGAACGCCCCACCGTTGTCGACATAGAGCGTTTCCGGAGTTCCGAACATCGACCAAGGCGACAGCGCACCCATTTGGTCGGCGAACTGCCCCTTGTCACTGACAACCATACGCAGACATTTGAGGGCGCTGCTGGTCTTGGGGTTCGGCGTCAGTGCCAAGCCCACCAGACAATTGGTCCGACAATCGATCGCTCCAACCATCCACCAGCGCTTCAAGGTTCCGTCCAAGCCCATTGCCACCTGCTCTTCCGGAGTGAACATCAGGAGCAGTTTGCTCTTGCTCAGGATCGTCAGTAGATCGATTTTCCACTCGTCCATCTCGACGCGCTCGAACGGACGGAGGACCTCAACCCCCTTGTTGACAGGACGCATTTTTTTCATGGCCCCCTGGTGGCCATGCCGTGCGACCATCACGTGGAACTTGTCGAGGCATTTGATGAAATTGCTCACCGCATCGCGCCCCGGAGTGCGAAGCTTGACTTCCCCTTCCTCATCGCGGCGAGCATTCTCCTCCTTGAAGGCGAGCTTCACGTCGGCCAGCACGGTTGCCTTGCTCTTGCGCTGACGGGACATGTACTCCTTGTTCACCACTTCGGCGAGCAGGGTCATTTCTTCGGTCGTGAAGTAGCTGTTGGTGTTGCCGCGCTTGTCCTGGTTGTCGATCAGGGCCTTCTTACCGCCCCGTTTATAGGCGGCCGCCCATTTCCGCAGAGTGCTGGCGGCGACCTTGTCAGGGAGCACGACAGAACTTTTGGAGCGGGGTTTCGGCCCTTCGCCACGTTCGTACTTGGCCACCTTCAGGCTGTATTCAGGATCAGGAAGCGTTTCCGCCAGATATGCCTCAGCGCCATCGCGGATTTGCGACATTGCATGATTGATCTCGTCATCATCAATTTTGAAGGCTTTCCGCTCCTTCAGTTCGAAGTAGGATTTGACCATGGCTTCACGCTGATTGGCACGCTTACGCTTCGTAAGGCTGAGGCCGGCCATGAACACGTCATCAACCGTGTTGGCCTGAGCAGGGCGTAGATGTTCCGGCAGTTGCGCATAGGGGCGCACTTCGATCTCGCCGCTAGCATTCAGTCGGTTGAGCGTGCCGAGGTCATAGGTGGCCTTCTTGTGCGGATCATCAATGGCATAGAAGGTGGCCGTACCATTCGTCTGGTAGGCGTACCCCCAGCTCTCGTCATGCATGCAGTACACATGATCTTTGTCGAGGCTGAAGGTGATGAAGGATTTTTCGTGCTTGGACATGGGAAGTCTCCTGTTTAGGCGAAGGTTGGCGCCCGTTATTGGGCAAGGGGATGCCGTTCCCGCGCGCGTCATTGAGCGCAGGTGGCGAATTTCAGTTGTCTGGTTGGGTTCAGTCGGCTTGGGCCTTGCCTCTCAAGGCTTTCGCCAATGCGAGGGTCTCCTGCATCATGCGCAATATATCGTGGTCAATGTCGATCAGGTCGTTCTTCCCGCCCCGTTTGTACGCAGCCGCCCATTTCCGCAGAGTGCTGGCGGAAACCTTGTCAGGCAACACGACAGAACTTTTCGAGCGGGGCTTCGGCCCGTCTCCGCGCAAATACTTGGCGACTTTCAGGCTGTATTCGGGATCGGGAAATGTTTCCGCCAGATAGGCCGCAGCGGCATCGCAGATAAGCGGCATTGCATGACCAATCTCTTCATCAATGACTTTGAAGGCTTTCCGCTCTTTCAGCTCAAGGTAAGATTTAACCATGGCTTCACGAAAACATCCGCGCCGACATTTACGCAGGCCCATGGCGGGAAAGTAATGATCGTTGTGGGACATGAGAGTCTCCTATTCTGATGACGGTTGGCGCCCGTGATTGAGCAAAGGGGTGCCGTTCCCGCGCGCGGCATTGCGCACGGGTGGCAAACTTGAGTATTTCGCTACGCCTAGACGACCGTCAGAGCCGGTTTCGGTTCTGCGACGAGCACAGGGCGATCCGGCAGATGCGGGATCAACTTCTCATCCCTGGCATTTACGATCACGGCGTCCGGCGAGATCCGCTCTTTCGCATGAAGTCGCGCTTCACCTGCCCGAAGCAGACGGATCAACGCTCGATACCCCCGTGCGCCTAGACCGATGGCCGAGGTAAGCTCGCGCAAACTCAAACCTCCGCCGGCCGGCAAACTTCTGAGAGCATGTTGCGCGGCATTGTCGGCGTCAATGTCCACGGCACGGACTGCAGCCATGACCTTCGCATTGTACTGGTCGACCGGATCCAGATCGACTTCGGTAAGGATACGCACTTCGTCCACGAAGTTCGTTTCGTAGGCCCACCAGGTGACGGCCTGCATCTGCTCCTCGAAACTTTCCTTACTCGACGAATAGAGCCGGATTTCCGGTTTGACTGCAAAAGCAATGCGTTCCCCAGACGTGAGTGTCACAACCACGTCGAAGATGTGCTTCTTCTGCTTTTCCCGAGCCCACCCAAAGTGGAAGATCACCTGTTCCTGCATGCTCGCGACATTCCGGACGGAATTTAGAATGTAGGAAATGTCGATTTCCAGGTGACTCTCGTGCTGCATCCGAACACCGGCGCCATCGCCAAGAACTGAGTGTGCCGTGCAGTGTGCGGAAGATGCGGCAGGAACATCGCGGGCCGCTTGGGAGGGTGTCGGCAAGACGATACCGGGAAGCTCATCAGGAAGCGCGTCAAGGTGATGACCCAGATTGCGAAAATGGTAGGACATAGTCTCTTCTTTCCAAATTAGGTTGCACTCCCCGGTCGGCCGGAAAGCGTGAGACCTTCTGGAACCGCCCTTTGCAGTCAGCCTCTATGCCCTCTCTCGGGCTTCAGCTTAGTCGGCGTTGGACGGACCTTTCCCGTGGCGACAAAGGCGTCGCAGGAAAAGAAGGTCTTTATGTTCTGGGAGAATCCGTGTCCTTGAAACCGACCTGTCTGGATGATAGGTTTCTCGATGAAGACCGTGGACTTCGGTTTTCCATGGGAGGGCGGTCTGTTGGCGCAGATCGCTTTTTCGTTTCTTGCTACATCGTCAGTGCCTCCTGTGTTGCGGCGATGGATATTTGGTAGCCATTGAGCTCTGCTCTCGAAAGGCTTTTTCTTTTCCAGTCAATCGGTTAGCGTTAGGCATCACACACCATATTGCGAAAAATATACATGTGGATCTTTTCTATCTTTTCGCAGGCACATCATCTTGTGCGGATCCACTCTCCCCCCCCCCCCGATCACCGAGGTCTTGCGCCTCCCACTGACGTTTTCGCAAAGTGAAACGGGCTGAACGAAGCCTTCACACGGGATACTCCGCAGCAAAACCATGATGATCACTCCGCTGATTGCGTCCGTTCTCAGAGAATCACTCCGAAATTTTTTGCGGTGATTCCATGCGAAAGGACTGCAAAATCCTGCACGTGCATTCTCGGGGTGAGTTCGACAGCCATCGATACACTGTCCATTCCCAAGTCTCGGAGCCAACCGCGAGGGTGCGGTTAAGCGGACTCACATCATATGAACCGTATGAGCCGAGGCGGGTTATGGATGCGTTTCTGTGTCATGACCCAAACATAGAAACCCCATCCACTCCTCGACAAGATTTCTACTGGTCGGAAAACAAATGGCGCTGGCAAGGCGTGACTCCAGCGCCACAATTCAAAAAAGACCGCGTCGGCATGCTTGCGCCCCATTGACGAGATAGGCCAAAAGTTTCCCTGTCGGGTCGGTCGCTCCCAACCAGTCCCTGACAGGGAAGTTCGCCAGCTTCTTTTCTGAGGTTTTTGGTTTTGCGAAAAACGATCGAAAGCTCCGGAAAATTATTTTCCTGTAATTCTTGAAAAGGTTGGGATCTCACCATTTGGGCCGCGAAGTTCTTGTCGGGAAGGACAAGGTCATTGCACGCCCACTTGAGACTAGGTGCGAGTCCGTCGAACTTCCAAATTCGCAAGCGCAGCCAAAGCCCTATCTTCCAGACCGTACCGCGACGGGCGGGATCCATATTTTAAGGCGGCATAGGGTCTGTTGACGGGAGATGGAATCTCAGGCAACCTATCTGTGGCATTCAGTGCATGCCGGTGTGCCCGCCACGCAAAGCTATGCAGCACTTCAACATTGAATGAGCACCCAGACCAATAGCCGGATCTGGTTAGTAGCGGGCACCTAATCGGATCCCTGTTTGGGAACTGAACCATGATCAACAAGAATGAAATCGACAGATTAAAATTGCTGGCAAAGCGATTTGCACATGCCTCGCGCTCAAATCACATCGACGCTCTCAATGTGATTGCGACGAAGCTGAGCTTTCCGCATTGGAAGGCACTTGCCGTCAAGGCCGACCAAGGCTGGAGGCCCGATGAAGACGAACTCGGAAAGGTTGATGCTTTTGTTCGCGAGCACTTCCCTTCTCTTGAGGGCAGGCCACATTTTATTGAGCAGAGCATGTCGCGGCCAGTTGGAGAGCCAATACAGGTCGGTGAGATCGACGGTCACCCTTATCAGGTTTTCGAATTCCTCGGTGATATTCGCATGGAAGGCGAAGGGTGGCGCATTCTCATAGGCGAGGCAGATTCCTCGCAGCCAGTGGTCGAGATTGAGACAACGCGCAGAAAGAGCAGTCCAGCCAATGATCCCGGGTTTGTCGGCAAAGCGGTTAAAGTTGCCGGCACACAGGCCGCGAAGGCGCGCGCTGGAATCGCCTCGGATTGGCCGCGTCGCTCTACCAAGCCCAATGCCAAAGGCGAAGTTATTCATCCCCTTTATAGCGATAGCGCGACAGAGTGGTATTGTCTTCACTGCGACAGCCAGATCAAGGGGGCGCAAATCGCTAAGAATTTGTGGCATTGTCCGAAATGCGATGCGTCACCTTTGGATATCTTCTCGTCTCCATGGTGGCTGGACGGCAGCGGTCAGAAGCCGACCGCATTCGAACACGCCAAGGACAGAAAGCCACCAAAGCCCAAAGTTAAAATGGTGGACCCTCGGCCAACCCTAAAGCTTGATGAGCAGAGCATTTCCATGCTACTTCGGGTCGCCCTACTTGAAGATGCGGGCACGCTAGGGGAGCGTCTCGGAGCCATGCTGGCGGAGATTAATGTCGACGATGATAGTGACGCCTGTATCACCTTCGACGAAGACCTTTGGTCTGAAGACAAAGTCCCTGAAGCCGCGATTGCAGTGGCAGCCAAGCTCGGTGTGGGCTTGGAGTTCGCGATGACCAGTATGACTTTTCCCTTCGCCTGGCCTGACTTGGGACACATCACGACGAGCACAAGCGAGTATGTGCAGATGATGCTCGATGCCTACGAAAAGCACGGCGTCGTTATCAGCAACGAGCGCGATTAAAGTAAGTGAGCAGTGGGCTTCGCAGAAACCGGGAGCGGCGAAGCCTATTACAGGATCTTGTGGCGAGGCAAGTCGGCGGCCGCGACCACCAGCTCGTAGATTTCGGGGTCGAGTTTCATATAGCCGACTTCGCACGACGTTATCCTGAAGGCCGGTTTCAACCTAGCAAAACGTGGAAGGGCAGGAAGATAATCCGGGCTCAGATTGCTGCATATCCCATAGGGCACAGATAGAGCCAACAGCATCTCCGGGACACCAGTTCGAAGCCGGGTTGAAGCTACCTCGCGTGCGATGGCTGACTTAGCATTCAAGATTTTGTCCATGTTCGCACCACCCTGGATGGCGTCAACGATTTCCTCCAGACTCAGAACCGTGGTCATCGCGAGGCGGCGACGATCTGTGATCTCGACTAGCGTCCCGAAAAGATCGAAGCGGATCAGGTCGATACCTGACAGAATACCGTTCTGCATTTTAATCACCCTCCCCCTCGGGCCTGAACAACGCATCGTGGGCTGGACCTCATTATCGCGGCAGACGTCGTACACTTGCGATACCGGACGCCTTCAAGACAATGCGCAGCCGAAAGCATGCCCGTAGTTGGCAGAAACAGCCGCGATGCCCTGACCATCAAGAGCGGCGAAACCGACACAGGTGCCCTTCTTCAGAACCGCAGGAAACCGTATTGCCACCAAGCAATTCCCAACCATGCACGTTGTTGTCACCTGGGGGATGGGCCGGCTTGGTGAGCGGGCC
The DNA here is from genome assembly GCF_017743915.1 of Sulfitobacter sp. R18_1. Classification (NCBI taxonomy): domain Bacteria; kingdom Pseudomonadati; phylum Pseudomonadota; class Alphaproteobacteria; order Rhodobacterales; family Roseobacteraceae; genus Sulfitobacter; species Sulfitobacter sp. R18_1. Next base: position 324,722 of record NZ_JAGHRG010000003.1, on the reverse strand, counting down.
CTCAGACATAAGGGCATCAAGGATGGTTTTCAGCTCGAAGCGAACACATATTTGATGGTATGATGAACGGAGGGTCTCATGCAGGTGGGCCGGGGAGAGGACCTTCGCTGCGCCTCGGCCGAACAGCGGTAATACGCAGCATCGTGATGCTATTGGTCTGCACGAAAGGACGTCTGCGTCGGTAAGTATCGGTCGTTCCGTGTCTTCCCGCACCAAAACTTGAAGCCTATACGTCTCCGATGTCTCGGTAGTCCTGAAGCGGCACAGGTTTCACCGGTAGATGGGCGTTGAAATACCCCGAAGCCTCAATCGGCGCGTCGCGGATGGCGGCGATGCGTGCCGCTACAGTTCCTTCGCAATAGCGCCCCTGACAGGGGCCCATGCCGCTGCGGCATTCCAGTTTCACGGCGCTTGCCGATTGCATGAAAGGGTTGTTTTGCAGCGCATCCTCGATTGTCCCGTTGCGGATTTCTTCGCATCGGCAGATCACCGTCTCCTCTTGCCGAGACAATTCGGCCAATGCGGCGCGACGCGGTTCGAACATCGTATGCATCACGCCGGCAAATCGCGCAGCACCGGCGAGACGTCGTTTGGCCCGCGCAAGCGTGGCAGGTTGAATCGCCGCGCCGAGCGAAGCTGCAATGGTTAGCCCCGCCATATGCCCCTCGGCCCAGGCGCGTTCTGCACCGGCCACGCCCGTCGGCTCACCAGCAACGAAAACATCCGGTGCAGAGCTTTGAAAGCCCGCATCATGCGAGACGGTCCAGCCGCCTCCTGCCGAATTCCAGCTGAGATCGCAGCCGACTTGCCGGGCCAGTTCTGTTGACGGCGTAAACCCATAACCGAGGGCCAGGACATCGGCCTCAACCCAGTGATCTGCGCCGGTTTTCTTCCAATCCGAATCGACCCGGGAAAGGCGCAACTCCAACGTATTATCCGTGCGCACTACTTCGCTTACCACCGTCCGGCGCGAGATCGGAACGCGATGGCGCAGAATTTTTGCCAATGCACGCATTCCCTCGGCGAAGATGGACACATGGCCTGGAATGGCCGGCAGGCTTTGTGCCATCTCGACCAATCCCGGCAGATCGCGCGCCAATGCGATCTCGGAGATCTCGGCCCCCGCATCCAGCAGCTGAGCAGCAAGAATGAGCTGGATCGGATGCGATCCCGCGACAACGACCCGCTGTCCCGCCAAAAGCTTCTGGCTTTTCAGAAGTGACTGCACCGCGCCGGCGGTCATCACTCCGGGCAGGGTCCAGCCGGGAAAGGCGACCGGCATGTCATAGGCGCCGGTGGCCAACAAGAGACGCCGCGACGCGATCTTGCGCCCCCCCGTGGGGGTGCTGACGGCCAGCTCCAGAGCGGTTGACGCCAACCCCTCCCGGTCGCGCAACACGCCAAAAGCGGTCGATCGGAAATGGGTCTCGATCCGCGGATGGTCTTCGAAACGCTCAATCAGTTCGCGCGCCCAAGGGTACGGACGGTAGCTGCCGTGCCGCTCGCCCAAAGCCCCTGGGGGGCGACGGAAAATCTGCCCCCCGGCTCGCGCCTGTTCATCAACGACGGCCACCGAAAACCCAGCTTCTGCCACGGCAAGAGCTGCGGCCATTCCGGCAGGTCCCGCACCCACAATTGCCAAATCCTGTGTCATTTTACCTCCTGCCGTCTCACCCGCATGCCCTCACGCACGTCGGTCAGGCACGCGCGTACAAGCTCCCGATCATCGACCCGTACGGCACAATCGAAACAGGTGCCCATGTTGCAAAATGGCAGTCGGGGTTCGCCCGTCCGCGTCAGACTGAAGGCGGCAACGCCCGCGGCCAACAGGGCCGAAGCCAGTGTCTCCCCCTCAAAAGCCGTGATGGTTTCGCCTTCGAAGGCAATCCGCAGTTCACCGCCGCGTTTCGTTGCCAGTCGCCGTGCCTTGACCATGTCCTATTGCCTCCCGTAGCGTGCCGGATCGAACGCCTGCAAATCCGTTTCCGGCAGTCGACACTCGATCAGAGCAACCAGCGCCTGTGCGAAGCTTGGCCCAAGGGTAAAAGCTGATCCCCCGGTTGCTACGAAGGCCCCGGGTTGCCCCGGGACGGGCCCGACAAGCGGCAATTGATCCGGTGTCACTGTCGTCGTGCCGACCCAGCTGCGGATCGCCGGGATTCGCGACAGGTCGGGCAGCACCCGGATCGCCATATCGGCATTACCGGATAGGGACGTCGTCAACAGCTCTGGCTTGGCGTCGAAATTCGGTTCGCCGTCCCGGTGACGGATCAGCCGTGCCGGCCAGCCGCCACCGATCAGAATATTGCCGTCCAGCGCCTGTTTCAGCGACAACCGCCCGCCGGCATGTTGCACGAGATGCGGGATCAGTTTCGGCACGCGCTGCGTGACCGTCATCATCAGCGCCAGCGGGATTGTCGGCAGATGCGCTCCCATCATCTGTCCCATTCGCGTCGTCCAAACACCCGCCGCGATCACCACACTCTCGGCAATGGCCCTCTGTGCGCTTTCCGCCGTTGCCACGGACACATGCCAGCGCCCTCCCTGACGGACGAGCCCTGTCACCTCGGTCCGGGTCTTGATCTCTGCCCCGGCCTGCAAAGCGGCGCGGGCCAAGGCGGGACCAGCGGTGCGCGCATCGGCCTTGCCCTCGGTCGGGCAAAAGGCCGCCGCCACCACGCGGTCCGACAGATAGGGGGCAATCCGGTCGATTTCCGCCCGGTCGATTATCCGGTTGTCGAGCCCCCAGCTACGCTCGATCTCGGTTTTGCGCTCCAGCAATTCCACTTGCTGGGCATTTTCTGCAATCATCAGCCCGCCGGTCTGCTTGACCTCGATGTCCTGTCCGCAGAGGCCCGGCAGGTCGGACCAGAGCTGGGCCGCCTGCAGGTGCAAAGGCATCGCTTCCGCGGCTTTGCGTGCCGCTTCAACCCCGCGTTCGATCATCCGGTATTCGAGTTGAAAATGAAGGCTTCCGGCATTGCTGCCGGAAGCGTGTTGATTGATCTGGTCGCGTTCAACCAGGAGGACCCGTCCACCGTCCCGGGCAATCATCCAGGCGGTGGCACAGCCGAGCAGGCCGCCGCCGATGACAATTGTATCGTAACCACGGGTCATGGGCGATCAGGCCAGAGCTTGGGTTTTAATTCCCAGCTTGTGCAGCGTCGCTTCGATCCGCGCCACCTCGCTGGTGGAAAGCTCCATCAGCGGATCACGCACGAAGCCGGCCGGAACGCCGCGCAGACGCAGGGCGGTTTTCATGATCGCCTGTTGATTGCCGAACTGGACGCCGTAATCGGGCCGGAACCACTCCGTCATAATCACCCTGTCTCTTTCGCCCAACTCGATCGCACGGGTCCGGTCACCAGCGGTAATCGCGCGCCAGAAGTCCGGATGATCCGCCCCCAGGACACCGCCCGATCCCATCAGACCGTCACCATGCCCGAGAAGCGCCAGATCGGCCCCCAGTTCACTGGTGGGCAGGCCGAAGTAGCGCACCCGGTCCTCCAAGCGATACATGCCGGTCAGGAAGCCTGCAAAATTGCCGGTCGAGTTCTTGATCGCCACAACATTGTCGATATCCGCCAACTCGTCCAGCAGTTCCGTGCCCATGTCGACAATACAGCCGCGCGGCCAGTTGTAGACTGTCATCGGAATGTCGGTCGCATCCGACACCGCGCGGTAAAAATTCACGATCTCGCGTCGGTTCGGCACGACATAGGGCGGAGGGGTGATCAGGATACCGTCGAGCCCCGCCTCTTCCGCCGCACGCGCATGGGTGATCGCCTCGGCAGACGTGTAGGAATTGCAGGCACCGATGACCCAGAGCCCATCCTTGCGGTAGCGCGCCCCGGCCTCGAAGAGAGCCGCGCGTTCCTTTGAGCTCATGCTGAACCACTCGCCACTTGTGCCAGCAAGAATGACACCGTGCATACGTTCAGCACTTAGCCATTCCATCTGCCCATCGAAGGCATCAAGATCGAGACGTCCCTTGCGGTCAAAGGGGGTGGTGATGGCCGGGATATATCCGGTCCAGTCGACAGAATTACGGTCCATGGGAAATCCTTTCGGTGCCTGCGTTGTCAGGTCGTTATTGAGTCTTGCTGGTGGCCCCGTCTGCTCCTTCGAAGCGACGGCCCCAGCCGGTCATCACTGCGATGAACATCACCACGGTCAGCACCAGCGGGTAGATGGTCATCGGGAACAGCGCAAAGGTGGATTGCGCCGGCGTACCCTCGTACCCCGAGGTCAGCAACGCTCCGATGAACAGATAGGCGCTGAGCACCGGCACGACGGAGGCCAGACCAAGGGCGAAACAATCCATGACATTGGCACGCCGGTAAGGGTGCAGGCCGACGCGGGCGCCAAGCTCGTCGGCAATCGGGCCGAAAGTCAGCATCGAGGCGGAGTTCACGCCCCCGAAGAGCAGGGTGGTCGCGGAAACGCCAAGACCGATGGCGATTTCGACACCACGCGGGGTCGAGGCCAGTCGGCCGGTTGTCAGCTTGCTGACGACCATTTCCATGATCCCGGCACCACGCAGCACCCCCATGATCCCGAAGACGGAAATCACCAGAGCAACTGTGCCCAGCATCCCGGACACACCGGAATACAGAAAACCAGAAGGCGCCCCGTCTGAAACACCGACAATGTCCCTCACATGCAGGAGACCGGACGCAAGCCCTGTCAGAGAGCCAAGAACCAGACCGACCGTGACGGCGAGAAAAATGTCGCGGGAGATCATCGCAACGATCAGCATGATCGCAACCGGGATCAGCATCAGCAACGGCCAAGGCGAGGCGGTTGCGGAGAATTCGGCAAACCCAGTGTCCTGCGCCGTCGCCATGCCCACCACCAAGAAGATGACAGCGGAGATCACTGCTGAGAGCAGCGCATAGCGCGCCCGGTGTTTGACCACGCCGCCCACATCGGCCACCGCATCTTTCGAACGGAACCTCTGGCTCGACGAGGAAATAATGGTGGTGTCCGAAATCGGCGCGAGGTTGTCGCCGAGAATGGCCGCCGACAGGATCGCCCCCGCGAGCGGGCCGGGGGCAGCGCCAATGGCGAGACCCGCCGCGTAGAAAATTGGGAAGGCGGTGAACATCGTACCGATTGAGGACCCGGTCGCCATGGAAATCAGGCTGACCGCGACAAACACGAAGACCGTATAATAGCCGGTGTTCAGCCCGACTTCCTGTGCCAGCCAGACAAAGCCGGAGGCCACGCCCGTCGCCTTGATCAGCGCCGAAATCATGCCGACCATGAACAGGATAACGACGATGGCAACCGCGCTTTCGCCACTGATACCTTTCATGACCTGCGCCCAGTATTCCTTGTAGTTCTTCGCGAAAACTGCGCCGATCAACAGGGACACGAAGCCCCCCATTGCCAATGCAGTCATATCGAAGGCCTTGAATACGACGAAATATACGAAACAGGAGATGAGGAACAGGAAGGGCGGCAGAAACGCCATACCCAGTCCCCCTCGGAACTGAAGAATGGGTTGGTTCATAAAGAACCTCCTTGTTGGTTATGTCTTTTTACGCCGGTCTTTGTTTTTGTGCAGCGCCTTCCGGCGAAAGGCGAAAGATGTTGTTCAGGCTTTGTATCCCGGGAGGCACAAGCCGCTTTGCGGATCGGTGATCTGTTGCAATTCGACAAAATTACCATCGGGGTCCTGACAGTAGCAAACGCGCATTGGGCCGACGTCGATAGGTTCCGATTTGAAGGTGACCCCGGACGCGCTGAGTCGAGCGTGATCGGCCTTCACGTCGTCACTGTCGAAACAGATATGGACGATGCCTTTGTTCGACAGCGCGGGCGTGTCGCTGCGCGCCGATAGAGGCAGCGTGTATTCGAAGATTTCCAGATAGGCGTTGCCGGCTTTCAGCAGCGCCGAGCGCGCGGTGGACCCAGTCACGCCGGTGATGTTGCCTGCCAGTTCGGACAGGTCGCTTCCTGTTTCCCAGCCGAATGACGAGATAACCTCAAACCCCAGCAAGTCGCTATAGAAGGACAATAAAGCGTCGAGGTCGTCGGTGGTCAGGCTTGGGTGATGGATTCCTCGGATCATATCATGTCCTCCTCAAGCACAGGCAGTGGCTTCGATCTCCACCATAAGATTGGGCGAGAACAGACGAGTTGTACCGACCAGCGTGCTGGCCGGGCGATGACCCACGGCCACGAACGGGCCGATCAGCGATCCCCAATTCTCCAGTGTGGCGTCCATGTCGGTTGTGAAAATGCGGATCCCCTGCACGTTGGCATAGGTCATTCCGGCTTGTTTCAGCACTTCGCCCAGATTGGCGACAGCAAGGGACAATTGCCCAGCCATATCGCCGGGATGCTGAGGAGCGCCGGAAGCATTCGTGGCGCATTGGCCGGACAACGTCAGAATACGGCTTGCCTGGCTCACTTCGCGGCCATGGGCAAACCCGAAGGCATCTTGCCAGCTCCAAGGGTTGATTTCGCGGGTTTCCATTAGGTGTCCTCTCTGTGGTTTTGTATGTGGTATGTCTGCCTGTCTGACGCAGGCTTGCCGCACTGTTCGCCCCAATTTTCAGGAACGACGCGACGGCAATAACCATTACATCCGAGAGAAATGTTGCAATCAATAACGGGATTTCTCAATAATAGTTGCGCTCTTCGCAACATGTTTATAATTATTTCAATATGCTAATATAGGCCACCTCTCGACCGACCGGATGAAATGAAAGTCAACGATCACCGAATCCATTTCCTATACGAAGCCTGGCGCAGCGGTTCGATGCGTGCTGCAGCGGATTTACTGGAGATTGCTCCCTCTTCGGTCAGTCGACAGATCGCCCAGCTCGAAACGGAAATCGGAACCCCTTTGATCGAACATGGCCGTCGCGAGATCAGCCTGACCGACGCGGGCCACGCAGTCATTGACTACTACCGTGCCCGTCAAACTGGCTTGGAACTGTTGGAGGGGCAGCTTCTCGAAATTTCGACGGCGCGAACCGGTCATGTCGAGATCGCCATTGGCGAAGGGTTCCTCGGACCTGCGCTTTACGACACGCTGGATCACTTCATGGACGACTATTCCGGGATCAATCTGACAGTCAGTGTCACAGACACCACGAGCATGATGCGCCTTCTACTTGAGGATGAGGTGCATTTCGGCGTCGGTTTTCATCCCGTCTCGCATCCGCAGATCGTCTCACGCTATCGCGCAACTGTTCCGTTGATGGCAATCATGAACACGGAGCACAGCTTGGCGCAGCGCCGTAGCATGACAATGGAAGAGCTTTGCGCCGAACCGCTCGCGCTGATGGGGTCGAATTTCCGTATACGCCAGATGATTGACGAGGCAGCGATCAACAACGGCCTCTTGATCTCACCGGTCGTCACGAGCAATTCGATCGCTCTGCTCGCACGCATGGCACTTGCAGACCGCGCGATCACTGTCTTGCCAGCCTTCAGCGTTAGCGCGGAACTTGCCAGCGGACAACTCTCTGCAGTTTCTATTCAAGCGCCTCAACTCCAATCCGTATACGTCCACCTCCTTGCTCGCCGTAACAGGCGCTTCCCAGCGCATCTCAGCGAACTGGCCGACCAAATTCGCAAGCGTTTGCTTCCTTCAGCGCTGTCGTCTTCCAACGAATGACTTGCACGATCAATTCATGGGCACGGTCACAACGCAGCGCGTTGAGGCTAAGGTCAGTGCCACAATCTCTGGAAGATTGACGGCTATCGGGCCACCTCAAGGCTTAAGCTTCGGCTGATACGAATGTCACGAATGGGCTGGGACCGGCCATCTGCGGCGCCTTACACGAACGTCAGCTCCGGGCCGCGTCGCGGTGGTCTCGCCCGTGCTGCGAGTGCAAACCTACGCAAATCAGACGCGGTCAGTTTGGGCTCAGAGCAGAGATGCGGCATTGCAGCGAGCCAAACAAGCGGCGGGCCGCAGCGACCTCGTTCACGGCCCGAAGCGGTCATTTCCAAAGTAATCACGCGTTGCGGTGCAGCCTCACCAGACCGGACTTTCGCCGCAAACGCAAAATTGAGTGCGCTGTAAACTGGTGATCTGCGGAAAAAGACGCCGTTCTTGGGGTCGCCGACAGCTAAGTCTTAGATTAACTGTTTGAGAGCAGAGCTACGAACCCTGACGCATATGAGATTTAACTGCGTGATCGCCAATTGATAGAGGGCCAAAATTGAATAACGAGAATAGTACGTCCACGTTGTCGAATGACGTGCCAAAGAAAAATCCATGGCGAGAAGACGTACTTGGTTTCTCTGGCTTTGCAAAACGGCTGAGCCAAACAATTCTGAGCATTTCTTCGCCCGACGGATTTGTGGTTGGTCTATGTGGATCCTGGGGAAGCGGTAAAACGACGGCCCTAAACTTTACCAAGGCGTACTTGCGCAAACATAACCAAGAGCTCAAAGGTCAGAGTGTACCAGTAACCGTGGTCGACTTTGAGCCTTGGCTTTTTTCCGGGCGAACTGATCTTATCTCGGCATTTTTTCAAGTGTTGGCCGAACACCTTCCAGACGATGAGACCAAAGCCAAAAAACTTGGAACCTCTTTGGGGAGGTTCGCCAAAGAAAACACTGACAGTTTGGCGGGTTTGGTGGCGGCTGTTGGTCTGACTGTTGATCCAACCGCAGGCCTACTTTCGGGGGCTGCAACGAATATGGGAAAGCGAAGCTTGGATGCATCGCTTGATCGATGGCTGTCTACGCCTTCCCTACAAACTACTTACGCGCAGCTTGTTGAACGTCTAAAGGCGGAAAAACGTCGAATTGTAATTGTGATCGACGACCTCGACCGTTTGTCGTCGGATGAAATTCGTTCGATGATGCAGATGGTCAAGAGTGTCGGAAAGCTTCCGTATGTGACTTACCTGCTATCCTACGACAGAAAGCATGTTTGGGCCGCACTTGAAGAGGGGAGAGCAGTAGACCCGCTTGAACCTACGTTCGCAGAAAAAATCATTCAGCAAGAATTGACGCTTCCTCAGCCGTCTTTATCGGCGCTTTTGTCTCTGCTCGACAAAAATATTGGCTTCATCGCCGAGGGCATTCAGGCCTCTGATCGTTGGTACAAAATTGTTTCCCATGGGGTCAGACGGTGGATGAAGACACCAAGAGACATCAACCGTTACACCAATGCTCTGAAATTCACTTGGCCAGCGCTCGAGAATGAGGTTGATCCAGCTGATATCATTGCGATGGAAGGACTTAGGCTCTTTGAACCAAAGATTTTTGACTGGATCAAAGCCAATCGCGACTTCTTGTTTTCCGAGGGTAGTTTTGGCTTTGGGGCTGATGACGCGAAGAACGAACAAGTCGAAGTGCTGGCGAAGTTGATTGCACTTCACTCTGACAAGTCAGTCATACCATTGTTGGCATGCTTGTTCCCGACCCGAGCAAAGCAGATAACAGGTCGAGAGCACTCAATAGGTGAACCACACTATCAAGTGGTCAGGCGCAGAGGGATAGGCCACGTCAATGTGTTTCAAACATATATGGCCTTCGGGTTGTCGGAGGATACTATTCCCTTTTCTGCGATCCAGACGGTTTTTAACAACTTGAATGATGAAGCTGCACTACATGCTCTCTTTGACGAATGGTTGCTGAAAAAGGATGCGGAAAACCAACCTGTGATTGGCGAACTGTTCACTGAAATCCAGTACCGAATGATCGAACCTAACGCAGTGAAACCTACGCAAGAGTTGTTGAACGCACTATTTTCGATTGGAGAAGCGGTCAGTCGCATGAAGGCAAAACGTGGGTTCTTTATGCTGGGGCCATCACAGGTGCTCTACCTTCTCATTGCGGACATCCTGAAAACCTATTCACCCGGCGACGCCGCGAAGGCCTTGAACGCTGCGTTGACCGCTAAACGCAACGTTGCATACGGGGTCGAAACCTTTAACGACTATGGCAGGCTTCTGGGCGAAATAGGCGTATCCGAAGAGCGGATGGACAGTCCAATCTCAAAGCAGGATTGGGAAGTGTTTCGGGATGCACTCAAGCCATTGTTTGAAGAGGACTTGGCTTCCGGGGAATACCTAAGGTACCCAAAAACATGGGCGACCATTCGAGCATACGCTTATTTTTTTGGCGAAGATCAGTGCAAAGTGTGGGTCGTACAGTCCGCGCAAGAGGACGCTGGTTTCTTATTGGGAACGGCAACTTCCTTACTTACGGAAACCACTGGCTCCCATGGAACGAGTTTTAGCATCAAGGAAGCGCCCGATGTGGACATATACGACCTGGAAGCGCTGCTCCCTATTGCACAAGCTTTCGAAGAGGCGGCAACTTTTGAGGGTGAAGATGCAGAGCGCTTAGCTGCATTTATTGATGGGGCAACGTCTTGGTTAGACAAAACCACGACCAGTGGCACGATCTCGTAGCCGGAGACGTATCTGGAGAAAATCATGTTCTATAAGTTCATGGGCGGTACGGAAGACGTTCTGCTAGACGTTTTCGACAAAGCTGTGGTCGATGGATCAGTCAAGTTTGCATCTGCATTGCATTGCAATGACCCATTCGAGTTTAAGTTTACCACAGTGAAGCCTAGCCGCGTTGAGTTCGATCGGTGGCATGCAAAATACGATCCGCTTCGATCAGCTGATGAACTCGAAAATGCATGGTCGAGCTTTTCGGGAAGCACGAGTGATTTCAATACGAACTTCTGGCCACGTGTACAGCTCATGGGGCAATCCTTTGTCTTATGTTTAGCGCGCAAGTGGGATAGTCACCTTATGTGGGCGCACTATGGCGCGTCTCATTCGGGTTTTGTCGTCTGTTACAAGCCGAGTGTTGTTGATGCTTTGGCAGAGCTACCAAACCAGTGTGCTTTTGGCGACGTGAACTACTCAAATCAGGTGCCGGAATTGCGATGGTTCACAGGTTCACAGACCGACATGCTTGGCCCTGTTTTGGGGACGAAATCAACTGAATGGGAGTATGAGGAAGAATACCGCGTGATTTCTCATGGCCCAGCAGGGGCCAATGCGATCTTCGAAAATATTGATCCAGACCAAATTGCGGGAGTTATTCTTGGCGCGCGAGCCTCTGCCAAATTGGAGGCTAAGGCAATGGCGGTTCAGAAGAGCAGAAAGGCTTTTAGTGTAGAGCGTGTCACGGCAAAACCGGGGGAATTTCAACTAACTTCTTACCCGGTTGACGGAAACGTCCGGAGGTTTTCCGAGTTTCTTTGAAATCGCGGATGGGGTGCCAAAGCTGCCCCGAATGTCCGCTCCTTCTAAGCGACGCCGGTAAATTCCCACCCGCAGCGAACGACCTCTTCCCGCTGATTCTGTTGAAAAACTCTTTGCTGCAACTGCAAATTTCTGGATTGTGGGAAACCGTTCTCCGACGGGCTGATTGTGCCGCGTGACCCCGTCGAAATCTGAGTAGTTCGGAATTTTGTTCTCCCAAATTTGGCCCCAACGCGCTGCATAAGAGTTTTTCAACACAATCCGCTCTTCACGCCAAAGGTCTTCGCAACCGCAGCGAAAACTTAGCGCCTGCAGCGAACGGTAGAAAGGTCTCGCAGTGCTACCGTCCAGCCTGCAAAAATGCTGTATGAAGCACGAACGGCTGGTTCGGTGAACGCTGCAACCCAGTTCGACGATGGAGGCAATGGCCGCTCTGGGCCGATCATGCTGAGTGCCCCGGCATCGCCACCTACGGTTCTCAAATTCCGCGTACTGCGCATCGCTACTATCCGAGCACCGGGCAGCGCCCGGCAGTTTTCATCCAGCGAGATTTTTACCGTATCTTGCGCGACATTCCGAACCTGCAAGTCTGGGCCAACTGAAAAAATGTAATCCGCCCCAGCGGGCCCTCAAAATTTTGCAAACCTTGTTGCCGGAACTTCACAACGATCCCTGACTTTACCCTTCTCGAACAATTCATAGTGGGATCCTGAAAAAATATATCATAAAAGTTGCCTCTAAATGGCGCCGGGTGGCCGTGCTTAACGCACTCAAACCATTCAGGAACATGTTTGCGAAAAAGCTGACGACGATTTTTTTCGCAATCTAATCAATATGATAAGCGGCATTCTGTGCCGATTTTTCTGTTGTGCTCTCGAGAAATTTCAGCCTACCACATCCTCATGGGGCAGATCCCCATGCTGAGGAAACCCGCTGACACCATCCATTTAACAAAAGGCACGACCAAGAAACTTTCAAACTTCGCCAAGCAACTTCCCAAGAACTTCACCGAGCAGGAATTCGTCGATTTGATGAACCAGGTGATTGACTTGAAGCCAATCGTCGATCTTCCCGCGGCAGAGCGCAGCGCCTTGTTCGATGGCGTTCAGTATCTTGTCGACTACATCATGCTGGCCCAGGAAGCGAATGGGGAACTGCGCACTCATGAAGGCCATCCTGTGTTGGATTACAACGGCCCCTTCATCCCGCACGTGTTGGTTCGGCCGGAAGGCATGGAGCTGGACCGTGGGGCACTGGAGACCTTTGGCGTCGGAGAGGGTGAGAAGTATTTCGGGAACGAATAAATTCACTGAATGAAAACGCCCATATGGCCGGCGATCCTGACGTCGCCGGCCACAACTTGCGGAGGAGCGCCATGTGCAGCAACATTTCAGAACGGCATATCATTCTGTCGGGATGCTCTGGTGGCGGCAAATCAACACTATTGGCCGAACTGAAACGCAGGGGCTACGAGACCGTTGAAGAGCCCGGCAGGAGAATTGTCGCGACCGAAATGCAAGGTGAAGGGAAGGACCTCCCCTGGGTCAATCTCAAACTGTTTGCCAGGCGCGCCATCGAGATGGCCGCCCGGGACAGAGAGCGCGCCAAAGATTTGAATGGTTGGGTTTTCTTTGACCGCGGACTTGTCGATGCAGCCGTTGCCCTGGAGCATGCGGCCGGGGTAGCTGTTTCCGAAACACTCGCCGATCAGGACCGTTTTCACCACCAGGTATTCCTGACTCCGCCGTGGCCGGAAATCTACCGGTCAGACAGCGAGCGCAAGTTTGATCTGGAAGAAGGCATAGCCGAGTATCACCGATTGCTCGATGCTTTTGCGGGCCTTGGGTATGATCCGGTCATCTTGCCAAAGGTCGATATCACGGCCAGGGCAGATTTCATCTTGGAGCGCCTGACCTGAAGCTATGATCGTGCGGCGACCGTCTGGCAGCACAGTAATGGTCAATTAAGCCTGGAAATCATCCTGAGCCATAACTGTCGAATTCTGCAAGAAATCGACCCAACCTTTCGAAACGCCGAGACCCGCCGATGTCAATAATTGTGCCTACTTTTCATGAGATTGTCATCTGTCAGTTGGGTCAACGCCAAATGAGAAAGTGGGGGTGCGGACAAAAACTTGGACTGTTTTCACGACATAAGGCCGAGGCTTTTATGGTGCTCGATTGGGCTTCTGCCACCAAGGGACATCTTGATGCGCGTTTCGTTATACGAGGGGATGTAGGCGTCAACCTCGTCAATAAACTGGGCAGCGATGAACGCTCGCCAATCGCGAGGCTCCGGCGGCACCCAGGCCCACGGCAGCAATTCATCCAACTTGTTCAGGTCGGGCAAGACATTCCGTACCATCGCGGTATAGTTGCACTTGAGTTGAACAAACTAGGATGATGCTTTGCAGGGGCAAAATGACGAAAACTTACCTCAGCTACAGCAAGAAGTTCAACGATTGCTGGGGAGATGTATGTTGCGGCTGCAACAGTATGAGCAGCAAATCAAAATTTTGGTGGCACATCATAAACTCTCAGGACCGCTTCACGAATTGGAACGGGTTCGCGCCAGACGAATTGACGGCACGGCCCGTAAGACGCTCGGTTCCTTAGTTGGCGAGTTCATCGGATCGTGTGTTGTGGCCGATGAAATCAGATCGCCCGAAGACGCGATAACCGACTCGCCCGACGCACCCAACTGGTTCTCTATGCATATGACAATTGGCCTTCCAGTCACGGATTTCGCGCGGGCAGAGTCTGAGCTAAGCAAAATGGTCAATCTGAGGAATAACCTGGTCCATCATTTCATAGACCAGCACGACATTGGGAGTTCGGATGGGTGCCGTGGGGCGCAAGACGCCTTGGTGGAGGCCTACGCTAACATCGACAGGCAACTCACACAACTTCAGGAATGGGCTCAAGATATGCAGAACCTACGCCTAGCAGCGGCAGAAACCATGCAGACGCAGGCCTTCAGAGACGGTTCAATCAATGGGCTTTCTTCTGACGGGACCGTAGATTGGATTGCTTCGGACATTGTTCGTGCTTTGCAAGAGGCATTCCAGGTATTTTCTGATGAAGGATGGGCACCGCTAGTCGCGGCTGAGAAATGGATCACCGCTCAGCATCCTGAGCAACTGCCTGCCAAGTATGGATGCCAGAGTTGGCGGCAGGTTGTGCATAACGCGCCAAACCTAGACCTCCGATATTTTGCAATCGATGGAAAACGCTCAGCCTTCTATCGGCCACGAACGCGCCCATAAAAATTCGTGTTGAAACATTCGCCTTGAACGTTCGGCATGCCTAATCACCTGAGATCACCGAATTGATTGAGCGACAATCCAAAATTTATGCGCAAACAGAGATTCCAATTCATTACCCAGCCTCATACCGTAACAGGAACCACAGAATTGCATGTCAAGAATTCAGGAGACCGGCTTTGAGTAAGGATACCATCCAGAACAACGCGTCATTCATCTGGTCTATTGCGGAGCTCCTACGAGGGGATTTCAAGCAATCAGAATACGGCAAGATCGTTCTTCCATTTACGATCCTTCGGCGTCTTGACTGCCTTCTTGAGGAGACAAAAAGTGCGGTCCTAGAGGCTGCCTCAGGACTCCCTGAGGAAATGGACGAGCAGATGCGCATGGCCATTCTGACGGAGATCGCGGATGCTGGCGGGCAAATCTACAACACCAGCCATTTCACCTTCTCTACCCTGCGCTCACAGGACACAGGACAGTTGCGCAGCAACCTGGTGGACTACCTGACCGGCTTCAGTCCGAACGTACGTGACATCTTCATTGAGAAGTTCAAGTTTACCGAGATCCTGAAAGACCTTGATGAGAAGGGTTCCCTTTGGCAGGTCTTCGATAAGTTCAGCCAATTGCAGATCCATCCCGATAAAGTGTCCAACCTCGAGATGGGGTACCTTTTCGAGGAGCTAATCCGCCGTTTCTCGGAAATCTCTAACGAGACCGCCGGTGAACACTTTACTCCGCGTGAAGTTGTTCGCCTGCTTGTCGACCTGCTTCTGGCCAATGATGACGAAGCCTTATCGGGCAAGGGGATCATCCGCCGCGTCTATGACCCGGCATGCGGCACCGGTGGCATGCTGTCAGTTGCGGAAGAGGCCATGAAGGAGCTCAACCCCTCACTCAACGTTGATCTTTTTGGTCAGGAGTTGAACGGCGAGTCCTTCGCGATCTGCAAATCCGATATGATGGTAAAAGGCCACGATGCTTCCCGCATCGCTCCCGGCAATACTTTGACTGAGGATGCGCACAAGGGCGAGACGTTCCATTACATGCTCTCCAATCCGCCCTATGGCGTTGACTGGAAGAAATACTCGACCCCCATCAAGGATGAAGCTGCTATCCTGGGAGATGAGGGGCGTTTTGGAGCGGGCTTACCCCGTATTTCGGACGGCCAGCTGCTCTTTGTCCAGCACATGGTGTCAAAGATGCGGGACGATGAGAAAGGCACCCGTCTGGGCATCGTCATGAATGGCTCGCCGCTCTTCACCGGCGGTGCAGGCTCAGGGGAGAGCGAGATCAGACGCTGGTTGTTGGAGAAAGACTATGTCGAAGCCATCATCGCCCTGCCGACGGACATCTTCTATAACACGGGCATCCAGACATACATCTGGATGCTTTCAAACCGGAAGCCAGAAGAACGCCGCGGCAAGGTGCAGCTGATTGATGCTTCGGGCGAGCGGTTCTGGCAGTCCATGCGCAAGTCCCTGGGCTCCAAGCGGCGCGCTATCGGAGATGACGCCCGTGCCGAGATCGTGCGGATCTATGGTGAGTTCTTGAACGGGGCCGCTGGCTACGGTGATGTGTCCAAGACTTTCGATACCACGGACTTTGGATATCGCGAGATCCGGGTGGAGCGTCCCCTGCGTCTGCGCTTTGAGTTAACACCGGAAAAGCTGCAGCTTATCTCTGAGCACCGGCGCTTTGCTGAGTTAAATGAGGCGGGCGACATGCTTCTTGACGGGTTGAGGCGTGCCCTTGAAGGATCCGTATGGATGGATCGGGCTGAGTTCCTTCCGGTATTGAACAAGGCGCTTAGACCATTTGGGAAGAGTATTCCGGCTCCTTTGAGGAAAGGGATCCTCGATATTCTTGGTGACACCCATGAAGATGCAGAGATTTGCCTTGATAAGAATGGTGATCCTGAACCTGATCCAAAGCTGCGCGATCATGAGCTGGTGCCGCTCCTGGAGGATTGGCGGGATTATTTTACCCGCGAGGTTGAACCCTTTGTGCCGGATGCCTGGGTGGACATCTCGCATCGGGATGCCTCCGATGGTGAGGTCGGCCGTGTGGGCTACGAGATCAACTTTAACCGGTATTTCTACCAGTATGTGCCGCCGCGGCCGCTGGCGGAGATCGATGCCGAACTGAAGGCACTGGAAGCGGAGATTGCCGGGCTGCTGAAAGAGGTGGTGGCATGAACGCAACCTCCATCCGGTTCGAGGCTCTTCCTTTGGCCTTCGTGGGGCGTAATAAAGGTGGGGTATTCATTGACGGCGACTGGATCGAGAGCAAAGATCTTTCAGACCACGGCATAAAATACCTCACGACCGGAAACGTCGGCGTAGGCACCTATAAAGAACAAGGCTCCGGCTACATTAGCGAAGAGACGTTCTCAAAGCTTCGCTGCACTGAAGTGTACCCAGGCGACATTCTGGTGTCTCGCCTCAATCTTCCTGTTGGGCGTGCGTGTATCGTCCCGGACTTGAAGCAGCGCCTGGTCACGTCGGTGGATAACGTGATTGTCCGGCCCTCTGATGACTTTGATCGCCGATATCTTGTGTTCCTGCTTTCTACGCCGGAGCACCTTGAAAGTGCGAGCAATCTTGCGCGTGGGACAACCATGCAGCGGATCAGTAGGAGTGCTCTGGGCCGCATCCGCCTGTCCATCCCAGATCTCCCCACCCAAAAACGGATCGCCGCCTTCCTCGACCGCGAGACCGCGCGGGTTGATGAGCTGATTGCGAAGAAGGAGCGGTTGGTGGAGGTTCTGAAGGAGAGCCTTCTTTCGGAGCTGGAACGCCTTGTGACGCCAGCGGAGCATATCCACGAGGAGCTGATCCCATTCCGTTGGGTTTGCCGCATTACCGAAGGCCAAGTCGACCCGACCCATCCGGATTGGGCGGCCAAACCCCTGATTGCGCCGAACCATATCGAGTCGAAGACCGGGCGCCTGCTCGGCACCGAGAGCGCCGCAGACCAGGGCGCGATCAGCGGAAAATATGCGTTCCCCGCGGGCACAGTCCTCTACAGCAAGATCCGCCCCAATCTGGCAAAGGCGTGCGTTTCGCCTGTGGAAGGCATGTGCAGCGCCGATATGTATCCGGTTCTTCCGGACCGTCGTCTTCGCCCTCAGTTCCTGCTGATGCAGCTGCTTTCGGCTAAGTTCACCGATTGGGCGACGCTGGAATCCATGCGCGTCGCGATGCCTAAGATCAACCGCGAAACCCTCGGTTCGTATCGGCTGTGGGCCCCCTCCCTTTCGGTTCAGGACGAAGCTGCCGTGAAGTTCTTTGCCGAGCAGAACCGCACCGAGGCTCTGACCGACAAGGTGCGCACGTCCATCGACCGTCTCCGCGAATACCGCGCCGCCCTGATCACCGCCGCCGTCACCGGCCAGATCGACGTAGACACCTACGGCAAGGCAGGCACTACTTCGGAAACGCTCGACCGTATCGAAGAGGAGATGCAGGCATGAGTGATTTCCTGCTGCGCATCAACGGCGACACGCGCTGCCCTGGTGGGATCAATGTTCCTGCAAATCAGGATGACTGGGCCTCCGGGGTGTTCTCAGCCAAGCTGGTCAAGAGCGCTGCCTCCACGCGAGCAGACGGGACGAAGGCAGGCCCGCCAAAGGTCGGTGATCGCGTTTACATCTGGGTCATCGAGAGTGGCACCAAGACCCGCGGGCATGGACTGACCGGCATCGCGCGGGTTGAAGATGTCAGCGAAGCAAGTGACAGCTATCTCCTGGCCACCTCCGGCTTGGAACTCCTGAAAAATCCGGCTTCCTTTGATCGTGCATATGCCCACGCGCCCTCGGCAAAAATCATCGCTGCGGTGAAAGCATATCGCCCAGAACGCATCTGGAGCCTTTCCGATACCGATACTGAGGTGCTGGACGACCTGATCGCCGTGTCAGGTGGCCTCCAGGAAACAGATCAGGAGGACCCTATTGGTGAGGCTATCGAGCGGAACCTTGACGATATCGAAGCCGAGCTTCCCCGACGAAAGCAGTCCTGGATCAAGCCCCGCCCCGGACAGGCCGAATTCCGGCGGCAGTCTCTGGAACGCCATGGTGGAAAATGCGCCTTCACCGGAACGGGCGTCGAAGCGGTCCTCGAGGCGGCCCACGTGATCCCGCACACCGGTGCAGCAGAATTCGAACGCTCCGAGAACAACCTTCTCTTGCGGCGTGACATACATGCCCTGTTCGACCTGTTTCTGCTGAGCATAGAGCCTGACAGTGGCACGATCCTGGTGTCCGCCCAACTCGACGGCTCGCCTTACGAGGAGCTGCGGGGGAAATTCGTCGACCACAAGTTGGCCGCATCCGCACTCAGATTTCACTACAAGCAATTTTGCGAAACGGTATCCACATGACCAGCCCAGCCATTTCCCGCGAGAAGCTCCACACCGAAGAAGCCGTCGAGCTCCACCTCGTCGACCAATTGGTCACGCGCCAGGGCTGGCGGGAACGTCCCTACACGGCTTTCGACCGCAAGACCGCCCTCGACCCCGAAATGATCGAGGAATACGTCCGCACAACACAGCCCGACGCCTGGAAGAAGCTCTGCGACCAGTACCCCGGAAAGGAGCGCGAGACCCTGACCCGCCAAGTCGAGGCGCGCCTCAAGTCCGTGGGCACCCTCGAGGTGCTGCGCCAGGGCATCACCATCGTGCCTGGCATCAAGATCACGCTCTGCACCTTCAAGCCCGCCTCCGGCCTGAACCCGGCCACCCTGCGGGCCTACGAGGGCAATATCCTCGGTGTGATGCGGCAGGTCCGTTACTCCCTGCGTTCCGAGAACGCCATCGACGTGGTGCTCTTTGTCAACGGCATCCCCTTTGCCACGCTGGAGTTGAAGAACACCCTGACCGGGTCAACCTATCAGACGGCTGAAAAGCAGTACCGCAAGGACCGCGCGCCGAATGGCGAACCCCTCCTGACCTTCAAGCGCGGCGCCTTGGTGCATTTCGCGCTGGATCAGGACAACGTCTCGATGACGACACAGCTCAACAACGGCAAGACCCGCTTTCTGCCCTTCAACCGCGGCCGCGATGGCGGCGCCGGCAACCCGGATGTCGAGGATGAGTTCCGCATCGCCTATCTCTATCGGGACATTGGCGCCCGAAAGGCTGTCTTTTCTCGCGAGGTCCTTCTTGGGATCCTGCACCGCTTCGTCCTTGTAGATGAGGTCGAGCAGCCCGGCGGCAAGGTGAAACGGACCACGATCTGGCCGCGCTTCCAACAACTTGATGCTGTCCGCATGCTGATCCAAGATGCCAAGGCAAATGGCGCCGGGCAGAACTATCTCTTCCAGCACTCTGCAGGCTCCGGCAAGTCCAACACGATCGCCTGGGCGGCACATCATTTGGCGACATTGCATGATGATCATGACCAAGCGGTGTTTGATACAATCATCGTTGTCACAGACCGTGTCGTTCTTGATCGTCAGCTGCAGCAAACCATCAAGTCCTTTGCTCAGACTGAGGGCTATGTTGTCCCAATCGATGGCACTTCACGGCAGCTAAAGAAGGCGATTCAAGATGGCGCCAAGATTATCATTTCGACCATCCATAAATTCTCGACTGACCAGCTTACGGTTCTGAAGAACGAGGACCATAAGCGTTTCGCGATCATTATCGATGAAGCACATAGTTCTCAGTCCGGCAAACATGCCGACAGCATGGCCCGCGTTCTCTCAGACGGAGGTTTGACAAATGATGAAAAGGAGCTCGATGCCACAGAGCGGGGGCTTCTTGAGTTACAACGCCTGCGGGGCCCTCAAGCCAACCTGTCATACCTGGCCTTCACCGCAACACCGAAGAACGTCACCATGGAGCGCTTCGGGCGTATGGGAGAAAGAGGCCCAGAGCCCTTTCATCTCTACTCGATGCGCCAAGCTGTCGAAGAGCATTTTATTCTCGACGTGCTGTGCAACTATCAAACCTACAAGTCCTACGCGAAGCTCGAGAAGGCAATCGATGATGATCCTAAGCTCCTTGAGCGGAAATCATCCCGCAAAGTAGCCCGCTTCATCGATTTTCATGAGACGGCGATGATCCAGAAAGCCGAGGTGATTGTCGAGCATTTCCGGCGTCATGCGCTCCCTGAGCTTCATGGAAATGCCAAAGCCATGGTTGTCACCTCGAGCCGGGAACATGCGATCAAGACGCATCAGGCGATCATGAAATACATCACCGACAACGGCTATACGGATGTAACCTCCCTGGTGGCCTTCTCCGGGGAGATCACGATCGACGGCCAGCCCTATACAGAACCCGGCATGAATGGCTTCGCTGAAACAGAGCTGCCACGGCAGTTCGATGGCGACAGCTACAATGTCCTGGTAGTGGCAGAAAAATACCAGACCGGCTTTGACCAACCAAAGCTGGTGGCCATGTATATCGACCGCAGGTTGAGTGGGTTGCAAGCTGTTCAGACCCTGGCACGACTGAACCGTACTTACCCCAGCAAGGAGCGCACCTTCATTCTCGACTTCCGCAACACGGTCGAAGAAATCCGGGACTCCTTCAAACCTTACTACAACGTGACCCGGCTCGAGGATATCTCGGACCCTAACCAAGTCTACAATCTGGAGGCTCGCCTCAAAGCATTTGGTATTCTTGATGAGGCAGAGATTAACCGCTTTGTCACCCGCTTCATGGAGGCTAAGAAACGAGCCGATGAGCGCCCCGTTCTCGAAGGGATCGTCCGCCAAGTGGTGCCACGGTTCGATTTGAACTTGAATGAGGACGACCAGGAAGAATTCCGGCAGGTGCTTGCTTCCTTCCTGCGCTTCTACTCCTTTATCGCCCAGGTGGTCGACTTGGCGGACACCGATCTCGAAAAACTGCACCTCTATGGGTCATGGTTAAAGAAGGTTCTTCCGTCCCGTCAGGCGCCTCAGGGTGAAGATGTCACCGACGACATGCTCGAAATGGCCGCCTTCCGTCTTCAGAAGGAAGGTGATGAACAGAATGCCTCTCTGGGTAAGGATGACCATCAAGACCTGACCCCAATCGACCGTTTCGGCGCCAACCCCTACACCGAGGAGGAGTCCAAAACCCTCACCGAAATCATTACGTCTTTCAACGCACGCCATGGCACTGAGTTTTCTGAGGAAGATTATATCCGTTTCGAGGCCGTGAATAATGACATTCTCGATGATGACGTCTGGGCAGAGATGCTGCGGAACAACGACCCACGTGATGTGCGACCCCGGTTCGATGCAGAATTCATGCGCCGTGCAATCCGGGCTTTCCAGCGCGACAACGCGATGCGTAATGCCTTTATGCAGGATCAGGAGGCACGGGATATGCTTATGGGGTTGATGTTCCAGCGGGCGGTTCGTGGAGCTGGTAAAGCGGCGTAAAAGAGTAACGCCCTGGGAGCGCGTACCGGTCCCAAGGCTGGCACAATGCTCTAGCGCTAGTTGCTTCCGTGCTGTCGAGTACTTAGACCGGCGCGGCGTCGGTTAAAACCGCAAGTCCTGTAGATGTTCGTCTTCGTCGGGGTTCTCAACTGACAGTGGATACATTCGCGTGGCCATCTAACTTATTTACCTGCTCCCATTTGATTCCGCGTTCTTTAGTTCGCTCTGTTCAGGTTTTTCGGCTTGCAGGAACCGTGCCCACGGCGACCTTTATAGCCGATCCCCAATCCAACTGGCAAAGCGGTGCCATGCCCCACCGAAGTCGGGCGTTTCGATCTTTTTCATTCTGCCAGCGATACTCTCGAGTGTGGAGATGCTTCCCTCCCACGCTTCTTTAGGTGATTTTTTAATACCGCTCCAAACCTCCTGTTGTGTCGGAACCTCCAAGGCGCAGACGGCATTTCTGTCATCGGAGCGAGCAGTGTCAGGATCAAGGGCGACTTGGAGGTCGTAGAGATCAACCATGTTATCGCACGCAGTCTTGAGCTCATATGTTGTTGCTGCAAGGACAATCGCAATGCCAAAGAATGGCAGGCTTTCTCCTGGGATGCTGGATACGTTCGCGAGGGTTGATCGCGTCGTTCGCATCATAGTGCGGTCTATGACTGATTGTGTAGCCTGTTTAACTGTCATTGATTTCCCTCGAAAATTTACAGCGGCAGCTTTTCGAAGGCGCGCATTCTCCGCGACGTGACTGGAGGCGCGGCGCCTCTCTCGATCGAGGTCCTTCCTTAGCTGCGCATTATCAGAAGCGAGATCTACGGTCTTGGCGTTTGAACGGCCCAGAACGGTAGATGCCGTCCCTGCTACCGCTGAAATTGCAGTGCTTGTTATAGCAGCCAGAGCTGTGATTGTGTGACTGGCAACGAAAAACCCGAGAAAGAGCAAGATCAGAATTACGCGGACTGTTCCAAGAGTGGCACTAAACGCCCTGATTATAGATGCTAATATATTCCTAAACATGCTATCCAACCAAAATCCTGTTCATTCAGATCTTTAACCTGGAGCAAAAGTACAGAGCGGGGAAGGGATGCGGCGTGTCGGACATCTATGAGACAGATTGAGGAGCCGAAAATACTTTCGAGAAGTTTCCTGGCCAGGCGCCACGCGTTCGGTGCGGCCAATCAGTTTGCTCTGCGGTTGCGAGGGTCTTTGACAGAAGGGCGGATTGTGTTGAAAAACTCTCCTACAGCGCGCTGAAGCCAAATTCGGCAGAAAAAAATTCCAAACTATGGGAGTTTCGGCGGCACCTCGGGGCGCAAGTAGCTTGTCGGAGAACAGCTTCCCATTTTTTAGAAATTTGCAGTTGCAGCAAATAGTTTTTCAACACAATGGGCGGGAACCGAACATTCGCTGCAGTCCAGAGTGAAAAAGTGGCTTTCTTTCAAAGCGGACATTAGTAGCCGGGAGGTGAGCTGCAATATTCTTGGCAAAACAAAGTTAGTTAGCATCCCAAGAGGCCTGTGCTTCGGTGTAGCTGTCGTGTTGATTGTCACTGAGAGCTGACCCGGTATTTTCACCGAGATTTGACCCACCCTCAGTTATGCGTCGTGGTTTATGACGCGGTCAATGTTTTGGCTCCTTTCGTGTTTTCTTTGCAGCCTCAGCGCTGGCCTTGAAGCGGTAGCTGTCGTTTCCGGTTTCGAGGATGTGGCAGCGGTGGGTCAGCCTATCGAGGAGTGCGGTTGTCATCTTTGCATCCCCGAAGACCTGTGCCCATTCTGAGAAGCTGAGGTTTGTGGTTATGATGACGCTGGTGCGCTCGTAGAGCTTGCTGAGCAGATGGAAGAGCAGCGCCCCGCCCGTTGAACTGAACGGCAGGTAGCCGAGTTCGTCCAAGATGACCAAGTCGACCTTCGTCAGCATCTCGGCCAGCTTCCCTGCTTTACCAAGTGCCTTCTCCTGTTCCAGCGCGTTGACCAATTCCACGGTCGAGAAGAAGCGCACCTTACGCCGGTGATGTTCGATGGCTTGGACGCCGATTGCCGTGGCTGTATGGCTCTTGCCCGTTCCGGGACCGCCGATCAAAACAACATTCTCGGCCGCTTCGATAAACTCGCATCGGTGTAGCTGCCGCACTGTCGCTTCGTTGATCTCACTCGATGCAAAGTCGAAGCCCGTCAGATCCTTGTATGCGGGGAAGCGGGCAACCTTCGTGTGGTAGGCGATGGACCGCACCTCGCGTTCGGCGATCTCGGCCTTGAGCAGCTGTGACAGCATTGGTGTGGCAGCTTCGAACGCTGGCGCGCCCTGGGCGACCAAGTCTTCAATCGCATTTGCCATGCCGTATAGCTTGAGACTGCGCAGCATGATGACGATAGAGGCTCCTGCTGGGTCATGACGCATGGCGCTTCTCCTCAGTCTTTCGCAACCCGTCATAGCGACCGACGTTGGCCTCTGGCGTTGTCTGCAGTGCCAGTGCGTCCGGCGGATCGACCTCTGGGTGATCTGTCGGTCTGCGGTCGATCAATCGATGCAACAGGTTCAGGATGTGCGTCTTGGTGGGGACGCCTGCTTCAAGTGCCAGTTCCACTGCACGCAAAACGTCCTCTTCGTTGTGCTGAAGAACCAAAGACAGAATGTCGACCATCTCTCGGTCACCGCCTTCTTTACGCAGCATGTGATCCTGCAATTGACGGAAGGCATCCGGCATCTCCGTGAACGGCGCGCCATTCCGAAGTGCGCCCGGTTTGCGTTGGATAACAGCGAGATAGTGGCGCCAATCATAGATGACCTTGCCGGGCTTGCGATGAGATCGCTCGATGATCCGCGCATGCTTGCAAACCGCTTGCCCTTCAGCGACCACGACCAGCCGTTCGGGATAGACATGCAAACTGACACGGCGGTTCGCAAAGCTGGCGGGAACGCTGTAGCGATTGCGTTCGAACGTGATCAGGCAAGTGGGTGACACACGCTTACTGTGTTCGATAAAGCCATCGAATGCCGGCGGCAGTGCCATCAGCGTTGGCTTCTCGGCCTCCCACACGTCAGCGATGGACCCCGGCAATGCCTTGTGCGGTGTCTCTGTCCAAAGGGCGATACAGCGGTCTTCAAGCCATTGGTTCAGCTCTGCCAGATCGGCGCAGACCGGCATGACCTGCCACATGCGGTTGCGCGCATCCTGCACGTTCTTCTCAACCTGGCCTTTCTCCCAACCGGCTGCCGGATTGCAGAACTCGGGCTCAAATACGTAGTGGCTGGCCATAGCCTTGAAGCGTGCATTGACATCCCGCTGCTTGCCTTTGCCCACACGATCAACGGCGGTCTTCATATTGTCATAGATCCCGCGACCAGGCACACCGCCGAACACGCGGAATGCATGCCAGTGGGCGTCAAACAGCATCTCGTGCGTTTGCAGCGGGTAGGCCCGCACCAAGAAGGCGCGGCTGTGTGACAGTTTGATATGCGCAACCTGAAGTTTGACGCGCTCACCGCCGATGTTGGCCCAGTCCTCGCTCCAATCGAATTGGAAGGCTTCGCCGGGCGCGAACACCAAAGGCACGTAGGTGCCGCGCCCCGTCGTCTGCTCCGCTTGATGCCGATCTTCACGCCAAGCCCGAGCAAAAGCGGCAACGCGTTCATAGGAACCATCGTAGCCTAACTTCACAAGATCAGCGTGCATTTGCTTGATCGTACGCCGCTCCTTGCGCGACTTCCGCGTCTGGATCAGAAGCCAGGCTGATAGCCGATCCGCGTAGGGATCCAGCCTGCTTGGACGCTTGGGCGTCTTGAACTGTGGCTCTACCGCGCCTTCGCGCAGATACTTCGTAAGCATTCGGCGAAGGCCGTGGGCGCGCCGTATTGATCAGAGGCGTTTGGGTGCGGCTTTTGGTTTGCGCGGTTTCGGGGCCCATTTCTTTGCAAGACGCTCGAAGTTATCGAGGATGCGGCCGATCTCTGCCTCATCCGGGTCGAACTGCCCCCCATACCATTCCAGCATCTGGCTGTGTTCTTCGTGCTTGGGGTCGGCTATGGCATCGAGGAAGTCAGCGTAGCCGGAGAAGCCACCCACATCCTCCGGAGGGCAAGCACCGATAGCCCTGACCAGGCGTGGATATGCGGCGCCCGCGATAGATCCATCGATTTTCTCGATCTTGATCACGTGGTGCCAGTTGTCGCCAAAGTCATAGATGTAATGGATGGTCTTGGTTCCCACATCTTCGATCACGTCAAGCAGGCTGGTTTTGCTGGCGGGCATCGGGCCATCGTAAAAACCATCTGGGTCTGGCACGCCCCAGCCGCTGCCACCGGCTCTGAACTCATACAAGTGACTGTCAGTCCATCCCATGGCAGCCTGGATCACATCATGCAGGCGGTTCAGCTTGATCATGAGGGGCACATCAAAGCGTCGAAGCACCTGAGGCTCGACATCGGACAATGTGACCTTGATGCGCGCGACCAGCGTCATGCAGCAATCCTCTTCAATTCCATGGCGGCCTTCCAATTCCAGGGCAACAGTTCTGGTAAGCGTGACACAGGCATATCGGGCAGCCGTGCCAATACGTCTGCCATCCATACCTGCGGGTCGATGTCGTTCATCTTTGCTGTGACAATGAGGGTATACATGAAGGCTGCCCTGTCGCCACCGCGTTCAGACCCTGCAAAAAGCCATGACTTTCTGCCCAATGCGATCCCTCTGAGCGCCCGTTCGGCGGCATTGTTCGTAAGGCAGAGGCGCCCGTCGTCAAGAAATGCGGTGAAGGCTTCCCAGCGACCTGTCCCCTCGAGCATGTAGTTCATCGCCTTGGCAACTGGGTTGTGCTTTGACATCCGGGCCCGCTCGGCCAGCATCCAATCATGCAGATCATTGACCATCGGCGCTACCCACTGCTGGCGAGCTTCACGACGCGCTGCATCTGACAGGCCGGTGATGTTACGCTCGGCCGCAAAGATCGCATCGATCCGCGTCACAGCGTCCAGCGCGATGGGCGAGATTTCTTTTGCTACCTTTTTACCCTTGCGGGCTATGGCCTTGATGTCGGCCAGTTCAAAGAACTTGCGTCTTGCGTGGCTCCAACACAGCGCACTACGGACCGGGCCCGGGCTACGATCTGCGAGATACAAATCATTGTAGCCGCCATAGACGTCCGACTGAAGAACACCGTGCCATTCGGCCAGATGCCGTGTCGGGTGTTCTTTCCGGCGATCTGTTGAGAAGTGGAAGAGTGCGGCAGGTGGCGCACCCCCACCCCACGGTCGATCGTCGCGCACATAGGTCCACAGTCGCGCCGTTTTTGCGCCACCACGCGCCAGTAGCGGCACGGTGGTATCGTCACCATGCAAACGGCCAGCATCCAGCACGTGGCGCGCGATTAACGCATGAATGGGGGTCAGCGCCACACAGGTATGGCCGATCAGATCAGCCAAGGTGGACAGGCTCAGATCAATCCCCTCCCGTGCAATGCGCTCGGATTGCCGGTTCAAAGGTTGATGTTGTCCATACTTGTCGAAGGCGATCATCGCGATCAGTTGCGGCCCTGCCCAACCGCGCGGAATGGCGTGGAACGGGGCCGGCGGTTGGCTGATCTTCTCGCAAGCTCGGCAAGTGAACTTCTCGCGGACCGTTTGGATCACCTTCCACTGGCGGGGGATCACCTCCAGCGTCTCGGTGACATCTTCACCCATCTTTACGATCCGGTCCGAGCCACAGCAGGTGCAGGCGGCAGGTGCTTCGACGACGACCCGCTCGCGAGGCAAATGATCGGGGAACGGTTTGCGCACGGGCTTGCGTCGCGTGAAGACACGCACGGCGTTCGCCTTGTCCGCAGCATGCTCAGCTGCCAGCGCATCCTCGGTTGCGGCCGCTTCCAATTCCTCAAGCTGCAATTCCAGCTGATCAATCAGCCGCGTGCGACGCTCGGAGGTGATGCCATATTTGTCACGCCGAAGCTTGGCGATCTCCAGCTTCAATTCTTGGATCATTGCGTCTGTGCAGGAGGCCAGAGCGCGAGCCTGCGCCAATTCGGTTTCCGCAGCCTGCGCACGGGCGGTCTGCGCGGCAAGTGCAGCGCTTAATCTGGCAATTTCGGAAGCGGCGTCGGACATGGCAAATATTTACCACAGAAGCCGCTAAATACCAATAAAAACAGGCGCTTCAACACAAATTATCCAGCCGCGTTGGGCCTTTGCGTCCAGCGTGGATTGCGCCAATCGATCCCCTCAAGAAGATAGCCCAACTGCGCCGCAGATATCGCAACAGCCGTCCCGTCTTGGCTCACCGGCCAGATGAACTTCCCCGCCTCAAGACGCTTCAAATATAACGACATGCCCACCCCGTCATGCCAGAGCAGCTTCACCAGGTCACCCTTTCGACCTCTGAAGCAAAAGATCTCGCCCGCATGCGGATCACGCCCAAGCCCCTGTTGCACTGTCAGCGCCAAAGTATTCATGCCTCGGCGCATATCCGTCACACCACCTGCAATCCACACCTTCGTTCCAGCCGGAAACGCGATCATGACCGCACCATCAAGCCGTTAAGCAGCTGCGCAGCAGCTTCCATGTCAAAACCTGACGGGATCGCCACACGACACCGCGGGCCAAGATCAATAGTCATGACAGGAGCTTGGGGCGCTGGCGCAGTGTCAGACCCATCAGAAGCATCTTCGATCTTCATAACGCGCAAAAATTGCGGGCCAGAACCAAGCAATCCATTCTTATGGCGATAACGCCAATCATAAAGCTGAGACCGCGATACCTCATGGCGTCGTGCTACCTCCGCCACTGTCACGCCGTCGCCAAAGCTTTCCTCAACGATACGGATTTTTTCGTCATCAGACCAACGCCGGCGGCGGCCGGTATCAGAGACTGACAAAACTTGAATGCGGGGGGTGTCTTCGTGTGCGTCCATAAGGACACTCGATAAACGATCTCACAGCTCAGCAGCCAGACGGCCCTCGGCGGAGGTTTACGATACTTCCTGATCGTATTTCGAGACAAACCCGTCCGCCGGGCGATCTCGCGTATCGGCATTTTGTCACGCAATGCCCAGCGTCTGATGACACTCAAAAATCCCATGTCGATCACTCCAAATCCCCCCAACCAAAACCGTCGGGGCAGTGTGTTCACATGGGTCAATTCTCAGTGACAATTTATGGGGCTACCGGGTCAGCTCTCAGTGACAATCAACATAGCTGTCGAACAAAGCGTTCTTGCGATCGGAAAGCGAAATTGAACCATTCGTGTTGCGGTCAGTCCAATAGTGGCCACTGAGTTGGCCTGGCGGTCGGCCAATTACTTTGTACCGGAAACTCCCGTAGTGAATTTCACTGATACCGGATCTTAGGTGGATAATTGGGTCACTTTGATAGGCACCATAGACGAAGGTTGTACCGTCAGCGTGAATGTCAAAGCTTGACGCAACTAAGAACGACTCGGCATGTTCTGTCATTAACCTGATCGACATAGAACTGAATGTCTGTCGAATGACCGCAAAGCCGCCGACTGCGGCAACAGGTTCATCCAAACCTGGAACCTTGTAAGAAGATTGTAGAGAAACCCGCCAAGTTCCGTTTAAGTCCGGACGCCGAACTAATTTGCATACAGGCCTAATTCTCCAAATGTACCGATCGAACAGCCATAAACACGTAGTGATTGCCGCCAGGGTGAAGGAGTAAGGTTGCACATGATCCCATGTCAGCTCGATACCAAGCACCCATAGGAACCCTCCCCAAACTACGATGGCGATGATAAGAAGTATTGAAACTGTCGTCCTATTCAGCAATGCGTTACCCATGTTTGAGAAACTAAAACGAACCTTGCTTCGGATACATCAAAACGGTGGACCGTTCCACCCAACGATTCTGGTCTTCGCAACTGGCCAACTTTCAGACGTAGATTGTATACCCATGCCCAGAGATCCAGCGCCAGAGATCGGGCAGCAGTTTGGCAAGGCTTTAGTGCAAGACTTAGAGGATGCCCTCAAAGTGAACTCAAGCATCCATGATGGAGCGATACTGTTTCAACGAAGCCGACAAGATGAAGTATACTATCTGTCTGCATGGTCTATGCGCATCGTTAGCCAACATAAGCCGGTGTTTTCTGAGCCGAACATGGGTTCGGCATATAACAGCACCCTCGCACTTTCGATGTCTACGACCGTTGATGCCTGCTGCATTCTATCGCCAGAAAAAGTTGTCTTCTTCGTCGATGGTCAAGCTGCAAACTTGAAGGCGATTCCTCAGAGCCAAGCTTAGCGACCAGAGCTATTCCAATACTGCCGTGCAGCCGTGAGGAATGTCTGAAAGCCTTGCAAACTCCAGCATATGTTCGAGTTCTCTCGGATGAGCCAATGGAGATCGTTCGCACAGGAGAGGTCGCTTACGTTGCAGCGTTCAAGCCAACATATGTAGTTCTCAAAGCTCTGTTGGTACCCTGCTACGAAATTCTGGTTTGGTACGTTCCAGAGCATTCCTTCCAAGAAGTATGATGGCGCGATACCCTTCTTTAGATAGCCGTCGTTGACCATAGCGTTGCGCAGGTTCTTCAATACCCGAACGTTTGACTTGAAGCGGCCGTTGGTGGCCTGATGCTTGGAGGTGCAATTCTTCTTATGCTGCTTCGGAAAGTTAACAATCCGATCGCCGTCGCTGGAAAAGAAGTTAACCCCCACATGATACCTATTGTTCAAAGGGGTTCGGTAAGAGGTGTAGCGGTGATGTTCAATACACGCCAGGACATCTGCATCACGGCGATTTCCTTCTCCCGGAACAGCTATTGCCTTCCTTCCAGGCGTCACGCCGCTCCCAAAGTTCGCCCCCAGCCAAGCTAACACTTCAGCCTTAAATTCCGAAAATCCATAGCTCGCGGGCGAGCGGTTTGCTTCATAGGCTTGTTTATCCGCCGGATCGAGACCGGATATGTCGCTATTGAACACGTCCGTCAGGCAGATCACCACGTCTACATCGCTCTCCGAACCTCGAACATTCGTGTCATTTCCATATGAACCCTGGAGAAAAATCTCAAAATCCCGACCGGCATACGGGGCGTCACGATGCTCCAGGACGGAGCGTATCGCTTGGTAAGTTGCAGCGGACTGCTGCTGGGACCCAACATGGGACCACGTATCAAGTTGGTTCTCAGTAATTGCCATTGCTATTCCTTAGTCAAAAAGTAGTTGGCGGATGTCTTCTTCACGTCGCGCAAATGACTCCCCTCCTTGCTGACGTAGGAGGTTTAGTTTCTTCAGATCATGTTCAAACATGTCCGTCGCCATTTCTGGTTTATCGAAGGAGTCGCTGATCCGGACTGTCGGCACGTTTGAGTAGAGCAGCCGCCTAAGTTGATCCATTGAGGCAGTATTCACTTCAAGTGTTTTTTGGAGCAACTGAACCGGAAGGAAGCTGTTGATCCGGCGCGCAATAAAGCCACGCTCTGGTTCCGGATACTGGCCGCAGCCCAAAGATAGTAGCCGACATTTCTCGGGTGCATACCCGAGTGCAACCGTCGCATCGGCAATTGCGTAAAGTGATGGGTTGTTGGCGCAATATCCGCCGTCAAACAATTCAACGAGGTCACCAGAACTTGTTTCCAGGGTTTTGATTTCAAAGAACGGGTATGCCGAACATGACGCTTCAATCGCATCTGCCAATTTACATCCGAACCCAGGCATAAAAGTGGCTCGACGTCCGTGCGCTTGGGTCTCCCTGCTCTTGAAAATCATCGGCGTCTCGAGTTGCCACTTAGTCGACACGATACCGAGGCCAGTCAGAACTGTGTCGAAGTCCGCGTCACCGAAGACAGTCGCGCCAGTCTCACGCAGTTTTGAAGATTTTGCTGCCTTGCCGGAAACTCGCATTATAGGCGGTACATGCTTGCAATACAGTTCATGGATTTCATCGACAGAATGACCAGTTGCAAGAAGCGCGGCAATGATGGAACCGGTACTGGTGCCAAAGATGAGATCGAAGGTCTCATGGATCGGCTGCGGTAATATGGCCTCTACTTCTCGTAATATACCGAGCGAATAAAAGCCTTTCGCTCCCCCACCGTCCAAACTCAAAATTCGGCAGCTGTCACCACTCATTACTATCGATCCTCACCGGTAGATAGTGTGAGCTTTGGAGGCGAGTTGCACAAGAGGTGATCTGCTTTCAATTGTTTCCTTACAGGTGACGGTATATTTGCGCCCGCCCACAGGCGAAATCAAAGCACCATACAAGTTTATCGGCAACGTCTGCTTAGGCGGCGCTGCGCAGCAGCGTTTTCTTTGGCGACGAAGGTCGGCTTCTCTAATTGGGTGTTTGGGTCAAGCTCGTTTTCCTTCTTTCTTTTCGGTCAATGTCACTCATCCGGGTCACGCTTCTCTTCGCAGTCTGGTTGATGCCGTGATGGCACCGCTGCACGCATATGTCGGATCGGACGTGGAGAGCCTTGCTTTGAGACGCGCTTCACATTGCGCAGCAGACACTTTCGGCTTTCTCCACGAACCTCGTCCGGTGAGGGACGACCCCGTTAGGATTGGTGGTTGGCGTTTTAGATCATGCCATGCCTCCCACCTGGTCCTGACGGAATTCCGTGCCATCAATCCACATCCGGTGGAGCAAGACGGCGAGTTTGCGTGCGACAGCGACAACGGCGCGACGACGACCCTTGGTGCGCATCAGTCGCATGCCCCAAGATTTGATCTGAGACCCCGCCATCGTTCGCATCAGCAAAGCGTTGGCGGCTGCGTACAAAATTGCGCGGACATCCCTGTCACCTGCTTTCGATATGCGGCCAGGATTGTCGTGCTCACCAGACTGGTATCGTCTCGGCGTCAGGCCAAAATGCGCGCCAACAGTTCGTGACCGTTTGAAGCGCGTCGGATCATCGACGGCGGCTTTGAAAGTCAGGGATGCAATCGGACCAACGCCTGGAAC
This sequence comes from Sulfitobacter sp. R18_1, assembly GCF_017743915.1. Lineage (NCBI taxonomy): Bacteria > Pseudomonadati > Pseudomonadota > Alphaproteobacteria > Rhodobacterales > Roseobacteraceae > Sulfitobacter > Sulfitobacter sp. R18_1. Next base: position 291,967 of record NZ_JAGHRG010000003.1, on the reverse strand, counting down.
TGTCATCATGCGCATGCACACCTCGTCTTGGCTGGCAGCGCGTTTGACCCTGCGATCCAGTTCCAAAAAGTGCTGATACAAAACCACGCGTGCATCCAGCAGCGGCACCAAAGCATGGGCCAAAACTTCATCCATCTCGATCAACGGTCGAACAACACCGTCAAAACTGCCGTGCTTCACAGTCATGGGCAGGCTACTGCCAAAGATCTTCAACAGCCCACGTACCTCGTTGGCGAGATCCATCGTCTTCTTCAGGAGCGCTTTGCGGGTGCTCAGCAAAGCACGGACGCCATGCGCTTCGCGGCTCTTCATGTGAACTGGGCTGAACCAACCAGTGCGCAGGACTTGAGCGATGCCGCGTGCGTCATTCTTGTCTGTCTTGTTACGCATTGCCGACAGCGCTGCATTCACCTGACGCGCTTCCATGCAGACAACGTCAAAACCTTTCGCTTTCAGGCCATGGAACAGATGCTGGCTCATGGTGCCCGCTTCAAAACCAACCCGTTCAATCGGATGGGGAAACGTTCCAAGATACTCAGCGATGTCGCTGACCTCGCATGGTAGTTCGCGCTCAAGCAGCACGGTTCCCTTGCCATCAACAATGCAAAGCGCACAGGATCGCAGCGACACGTCTATTCCGGCAAAATATTCCATTTCTCATCTCCCTTGTTCACAGTCATCCTGTGATCTTATCGGGAGCTCGACCTCAAAACAGAGGGCAGCCCAATTACGCATGCTTTGGGCCGTTCTTAACGTGAAAACTCTTCTTCGATAGTGGTTGAGGAACACAGTTGCTTTTCAAATTCAGTTGCAGACGCCGTCAGGTTGACTGTCCTAAACGAAATTGGATGCCCTTGAACGATCATCGTTTCATTTACTCTTCCGCCAACTTGAGGGTGAAGAAAAAGACCTTCAGCGGTCATGCTCGCCGTTTCGGATATGTTTTCCTGTGTTCTTAGGTAGGTGTACATCTGGTAGAGGTATCCGCTTTTCAAAATATTCTCGCGATAATTTGAGGACGTAAAAATGTTCGCGAATTTCGTGTCAATCACGATACGCCTTCGCGAAACAGCGTGGTTCATTTCAATGTCTGTCTGCATGCCTGGAAGTATCTCGAATATGCCAGAAGTCGCCATCGCCACGGGCCAGGCACTCCTTCGTCCTTGCGCGATATGCCAACCCAATGGCTCAAGCTTGATCCGGAGTGCATTGCCGACGGCACGCTCAAATAGACGTCGGATCAGGTGTGTGCCCGTTTCGTCACCTGGTTGCAGTACTGTCCCTTGCGTTTCTGTAGGGATTGTTCCGTCAAAGATCATCTGGGAAAGTGCGACCATCATCCGGTCAGCGCTTTCGTTGCGCCCGATTTGATCGACGCCAAGTTCAGCTCGTGACGGCCGCCCCGCCGAGACGCCGGAGCGGGAGAAGTCAGCGGCAAGCCCGCGGCACCGATGCGCCGTTTCCTTGGATGAAACGCACGCAGCCAGCCTTTCCAGGGCTGCACGGACCAGTCGATTGCGGGACGTATCCATTACGTGCTCTTCAAATCGGCAGGCGATGTGCCCCCGTTCCATGAGCTGCCCCGCCTCTGTTACCAGCATGTCAATGCGGCCGCGCACGCGTGGCAGGACTGCGACACGTGTCCGATACCCCCGGCTCAGATTGCGGCGCAAGCGATCTTCGACGACATGGGCAAGTAATCGGCCTACCAGATCAGGCAGATCCCGCGCGTTCTCAACGTCGCGTTCGAACCTATCGCGCAGTTGCACAAGATCAGCAGCATATAGAAACAATATCCAAATATTGCGCAGTGGAATCTTGGTCGACATCAAAGACCGTTTCGTAAGCGAGTCATTGCTTCAGCAGCGCGCTCGGGTGCATCGAACCAATATTCTTCCAAAAGAGGTCCGATTTCTGTGTTTATCACGTCGCTAAACCAACTCATCGGGTCATCCAGCGGCGTGGTCGGCGTGACGTAGGAATGACCGACGCGGAATTGTGTGCCTAGCGTTCTATCCGCCGAAATTTCTTCATTAAGCGCCATCATCCGAGCGCGCACCAGTGTCACCATCTCTTGGTCAAACCCGCGATCCAAGCACCAAGCCGCCCAGGAATCATTCAGTTCAGGCGCAAGCGAGACAAAGGCGAACCGACGACGGAGTGCTAGATCGACCAATGCTAGTGAGCGGTCGGCAATATTCATGGTTCCGATAACGTAGAGATTATCGGGAACATGCACACGTTCGCCTGGCTGTTTTCTATAAGCCAGTTCTATAGCGTCGGCACGGCTGCGCTTTGTGTTCTCAAGCAAAGTCAGCATCTCACCAAAGACCTGCGCAGGGTTGCCACGGTTGATCTCTTCAATGATGAGCACATGTGCGACGTCGGGTTGCGCACGCGCAGCCTCGACTGCCTGCAAGAACACACCATCGGTAAGTTTCAGGCCATTTGAACTGGGGCGATAGCCCCGCACAAAATCCTCATAGGACAGCGAAGGATGAAACTGGACTGATCGCAGTTGCTCGGGTTTAGGGGTTCGTCGCCCTATTAACGCTTTGCCGAGACGTTTGGCCAACCACGTCTTACCAGTGCCGGGCGCGCCCTGCAGAATAAGGTTCTTTTTGATCTCAAGCCGGTCGATCATATTGGACAACGATGAGTGCGGCAGGAAACCACCATCCGCGACGATGCCCTCGACATCATAGGGCTCATTTGGCGGCGCTTCGGTCTCACTGTCCGACTGCTCTTCGTCTTCAATCGCGGTGAGTGGTGCCACATCTTTGGCGAACTTTTCAGCCCAATATGGATGCGCAAGAAAGCCATCAACGTCCTGCTCGTGACCATCAAACGCGAAAGAAACAAGCTGCCGCGCCATTTCATCATCCTCAAACCGTGCGCGGGCGATGGTTGTGCGATAGGTGTAAAAGAACCACTCGCGCGGCGGGTCGATTTCTTCCCAGGCGACTTTGACAATTTTCCCGTCACCATGATTGCCGGTGATTGTACCAATTGCCTTGATACGCATCGCGCTGACTGTCCGGCCACGGTTCTCGAAAGGCACATCGTGCTTACGGGTATACGTCGCCTTGATAGCGATCCGGTCTCCCTGCTTCATCTGTTTAACCAGATGCCCGAATTTTTCATCATATCCGTTTTCCCAGATACCCTCATCTAGGAAACGCGCCGTCTGGTCGCCATCGTTCCAGCCAGCGCCGACAAACCAATAGTTCATACCATCAGGGACGATCTCTCCCTCCGGTGCTTGATCGTCATCCTCGTCTTTCAGCGCCAAGTGTTCACGTTTGAAAATATCAACGGCCAGTTCATCTGTCATCTGCACTGATTTCCCGTTGTCTGTTAGGGCCCAAACACCGCGCTTGGGTGAGAATAAGAAGCCGCCTTTTACTAGATAGAACCGCGCCCAAGCTACGCGATTAAAGAATTTTGGCTGCCCGTTTCTGTTGGTTTTTTCAAGGTCTTCTTCGGGAATATCGTAGCGTTGCGCAATTTCGGCCATTACGTCCCGTGGCTTCGCCTTCCCACCAACATCACGTAGTACTTCGAGAATAGGCGAGAAATAGGTCACAAATTGTGGAACGCCTTCAATTTTTTGGTCAAAGAGACTCACAGCTAGATTTCCGATCTATTGAAACTTCACATTTCAATCAAACCGAAATCAGCTGCATTCGCAATCTCAAGATCCTGTCGCGTGAAAATGCTGCGCTTTCGAGAAAAGTCCGCTTTGGATGTCGAATTCTGCAAAAAATCGACCCAGCCTTTCGAAACGCCAAGACCCGCCGATGTCAATAATTGTGTTTATTTTTCATGAGATTGCCATCTATCAGATGGGTCAGCGCCAAATGAAAAAGTGGGGTCAATCCGACGTGAAAACGAACACCGAAACACTCAGTTTGCGTTCAAGCCATGTGCGCGGGCACCGAGTTTTTCTTTCCATGCATCCTCATTTACGATGATTTCGGCGGCTGACATCTCAGGGGAGGCTACTTCGAGAATAGAGACTTGATAGTCCCGTAAATTGCGATCGAGATTCATCAACTTTCGGTTTCCACCATGGGAACAAAATGACATGCGTGAGATGGTGCCCCATTATAGGGTGAGTTCTCTTGTGTCTGAAACGACGCGAAACAGAGAAAGACACCTTTCCCTCGCCTCCAAGCCAAGCCACCACGTGCATCATGGCGCAGGAGGCGTGTGCTCCGAGGGCTGTATCCGCATCTTTCGATGAATTCCTGAAATTGAAACAGTGGCTCCTCCATTGGTAATTCATGAGTAATACACCGCAGGATATCTATCCCTGCACTCTTTCCTTAATTGCGAAGGCAACGATTGGCTCCAGCTAATGTCCACATCGGGAAGTCTCCTGTTTAGAGATTCAAAGTTCGACGGAATCCCGCAAAGAGCGGTTATTCCCCCCGCCCCTTGCCGTAGCACACAAGCCACTGTGGAACTGGCACCTGCTACACCATGGGCCCGAAGGCCTGTCACACGCCGAGCGGCGGCAGGCCTTCTTCTGGGGCGTCAATCCTCACTGCCACCTTTCGGACGACGTTTCCGCTCGAAAGAAATGTGCTTGAACTCCCCGGTTTTGCGGTCTCGGTAGATCGCTACCTTGTCACGTCGCAGCTTCCGAAATGGCATGTTCTCCTCCTGGAGTTCCCGCGGCGATATCTCCCCCCGCGCCAGCCTCTCTTCATCGCGTTGACGTGACCGCGCTTTCTGCCGCTGCCGTTCCTCGAAATCGAAGTACTTGGGGCCTTCTTCTTCGGACATGTCAGCCCTCCCCTTTATGGTCGAGCGTCATACGTGCCCGCCAAGCTGCCAAAAGTTCATCCAGCAAAGACAAGTTGTTCAGCGGCCGATACCCAGGTACGTCCATCTGCACGAACCCGGAAGGTGCCTCTTCCAGCCCGAGATCCTTGGCTATGGTCCTCTCATAGTCGGCGAATGGACGACCCAGCGCATACCACCGTGATGCCGAGCGCGCCCAGCCTTGGTCGACGTCAATCGCGACAAGCTGCGAGGTCGTGATCCAGCCGCCGGTCAGCCTTGGGTGACCGGACGCGATCCCCCACAGGATGGGCGCGCCAAGGCGGGATACATGCGGTCGCCAATATGTCAGCATTGGTGCGTCGACCAGGTCGGTTTCGGTGGGTCCGGCATCGGCAGCTTTGATGGCGGAACGTAATTTCTGGGCCCAAAGGGCTTTATTGGTCATGGGGAACTCCAAAGTAAAGTTAATGATGTGATTGAAGGAAAGACAGAGAGACCGGCGGGACGAGATGCTCCGCAACCCAGCCGACATCTACTCAATGCAACACAGGCCGGTTCATCGCCTGATCCACGGCATCGAGCATTCGTATAATTGATCGCAGGCTGACGTGATGCGGGGTCCGGATCGCTTCGATGACTTCTTTGACCGCATCGACCGCATCTTGGGGAAGGTCACGACGCGCCCCTTCGCGCTCGGCGAATCCGATCAGGTGTTCTCGCGTCAGAGCCGTCAGAACTGTGGGAGGGCATCGGCTAAGGAAAGGGGCTGACAGACCGCGCAGGCTATTGGCTGTCAGAACCCAAGTGATCCAGGACATGTCGAAGCCAATACGGAAGTACGGGCATGACCAACGACGCGCGGTGGACCTCTCAAGTAGGGGCAGCAAACCCTCGGTCAAAGAATACCGCTGACCGCCTATTGATTGTACATCCCCTGCTTTCTCGATCTCGTCGACCACGACCACAGGATTCGCAATCTGAGAGGCAATGATCCCTTCCAGAACCTTTCCCGGGCCCGCCGATCCCCATCCCTTTTGAGACCCCGTAACAACGAATGAGGCGGGCTCACCCGTGGCTTCTATGATTGTCGTCGGCACGGAGAGCTGCGCGCCCAGCAGGCGAGACCAGTGGCTCTTGCCGATCCCTGGCGGACCGACGAGGAGCATTGGCCGGACAAAGGGGGCAGGATCGCCGTTGCGGACCGAAGCCCGCATGTCGTGCCAAAGACGTTCTGTTGCAGGAGCCATCCACGGCATCTCCGTGTGGAGACAACTGGCGATTTCGTCGGCGCGGTGCTCGGTCTCCACTAGCTGTACTTGTGCGCCATTTCGGAACACCTCGAGTCGCGCACGATCCTTCGGGTCAAGGTGGTCCATGCCAGAGTTGCGTGAAACGGCGCTGAGGTATGCCGCCGATCTCCGTTTGATTTTTAGCCGGTCGGCTTCGGACAGCGCGTAGTCAAATTTTGGGCTACCAATCCGTTCTCGGAAGCTGTCCAGGAACTTCTTTAAACGGACTTCGATGTCGTAGGCCGAAGGCAGGTTGGGATCAGGGAAACTGACCTCGGCAAATTGAATGCGCGGCATTTGGTGTCCTCTCTGAACCGGCCCGCCCATCTTTTGGGCAGCCAGCATCTGGCAGCGTGTAGCTGCCAAGGGTTTCAACAAGAGGATCCGGATCCATAAGAACGTAATGAGAACATTTTGTGGGGTCAGTCAACCTCCGCTCCGGGAGTTCAGCCCTGAAACGAAAATGCCGACCCTGTCGGATCGGCATTTCTCAGTTTCAACAATTTCAATGACTTAGCTTTCAGTGGTCATTTAAGCCCCACCCAAAGGTCGTTTCTGTGGGTCAAATGGCTCTCAATTGCCCGCTGTCACATCACACCTACAATAAGGCGCATTATATCACCCACACTTACTATGCCCGCAGCTCCCGCAGGTCATGCAGCCTTCGACCATCCGCATGTCGAACTGACCGCAAGACGGGCAGGACTTGCCGCGCGGGGCGTCGAGGCCGACGACCTTCGCCTGCGGGTCGGTCTTCAGACCCATGCCCTCTCCCGCGATGAAGCCGGTGGCGATCATGTGGCGCTCGATCACGCCGCCGATGGCCGCGAGGATCGAGGGGATGTATTTGCCCTGCATCCAAGCCCCGCCGCGCGGGTCGAAGACGGCTTTCAGCTCTTCCACCACGAAGGAGACATCGCCGCCACGGCGGAACACGGCCGAGACCATGCGCGTCAGCGCCACGGTCCAGGCGAAATGCTCCATGTTCTTGGAGTTGATGAAGACCTCGAAGGGGCGACGATGACCGTTTAGCACGATATCGTTGATGGTGATGTAAAGCGCGTGCTCGCTGTCGGGCCATTTAACCTTATAGGTGTTGCCCTCCAACTCGGCGGGGCGGTCCAGCGGATCGGACATATAGACGATCTCGCCGCCTTCGCTGACCTGATCGGGACTGTCGGCGGGGGCCTTGTCGCTCTTCTCGGAAGAGACGCTCAGAACCGAACCGGTTACATCGTTGGGGCGATAGGTGGTGCAGCCTTTGCAGCCTGTGTCCCACGCCTGCATGTAGACGTCCTTGAAGGCATCGAAGGAGATGTCCTCGGGGCAGTTGATGGTCTTGGAGATCGAACTGTCGATCCATTTCTGCGCCGCGGCCTGCATCTTGACGTGATCGGCGGGCGGCAGGGTCTGGGCGTTGACGAAATAGTCGGGCAGCGGCGCGTCACCCTTCAGCTCGCGCCACATCTGCACGGCGTAGTCGACGACCTCTTCCTCGGTCCGGCTGCCATCTTTTTGCAGCACCTTGCGGGTGTAGGCATAGGCAAAGACCGGCTCGATCCCCGAGGACACGTTGCCCGCGTAGAGGCTGATCGTGCCGGTGGGCGCGATGGAGGTCAAAAGCGCGTTGCGGATACCGTGTTCGCGGATCGCCTCGCGCACGTCGTCGTCCATCTGCTGCATGGTGCCGGAGGCGAGGAACTTCTCGGCATCGAAGAGCGGGAAGGCCCCCTTCTCTTTCGCCAGATCCACGCTCGCCAGATAGGAGGCGCGGGCGATGGCTTTGAGCCATGCCTCAGTCTGGGCCGCCGCCTCGTCAGAGCCGTAGCGCAGGCCGACCATCAACAGCGCATCGGCAAGGCCGGTGACGCCCAGACCGATGCGGCGCTTGTTCTGCGCCTCGGCAGCCTGTTCGGGCAGCGGGAAGTTCGACACATCGACCACATTGTCCATCATGCGAACGGCGGTGGCGACCAACTCGCTCATCGCGTCTTGGTCGAGATGGGCGTCGTCCTCGAAAGGCTGTGCGACCAGACGGGCAAGGTTGATCGAGCCCAGAAGGCAGGCGCCATAGGGCGGCAGGGGCTGCTCGCCACAGGGGTTGGTGGCGGCGATGGTCTCGCAATAGTTCAGGTTGTTCGCGGCGTTGATGCGGTCGATAAAGATCACGCCCGGCTCGGCGTAATCATAGGTCGCCTGCATGATCTTGTTCCACAGATCGCGCGCCTGCACGGTCTTGTAAACCTTGTCGCCAAAGAGGAGGTCCCACGAGCCGTCGGCCTTCACGGCCTCCATGAAGGGGTCGGTGACCAGCACGGACATGTTGAACATGCGCAGACGCGCGGGGTCGGACTTGGCGGCGATGAAATCCTCCACATCCGGGTGGTCGCAGCGCATGGTCGCCATCATCGCGCCGCGGCGGGAGCCTGCGGACATGATGGTGCGGCACATGGCGTCCCAGACATCCATGAAGGACAGCGGGCCGGAGGCATCCGCCGAGACGCCCAGCACATCCGCGCCGCGCGGCCGGATGGTGGAGAAGTCATAGCCGATTCCCCCGCCCTGCTGCATGGTCAGCGCGGCCTCTTTCAGCATGTCGAAGATGCCGGACATGCTGTCGGGCACGGTGCCCATGACGAAGCAGTTGAACAGCGTCACGCGGCGCGCGGTGCCGGCGCCTGCGGTGATGCGGCCCGCGGGGAGGTATTTGAAATCCTCCAGCGCGTTGAAAAACTTGTCTTCCCAGACGTCCGCCTTCGATTCGACCTGCGCGAGGTCGCGGGCGATGCGGCGCCATGTGTCCTCCACCGTGACGTCCTTCGGGGTGCCATCGGCCCCTTTAAAACGGTATTTCATATCCCAGATTTGTTCGGCGATCGGGGCGGTAAAGCGGGACATACAACGGTTCCTTTGAGTCGTGAGGGCAGCACGAATGCGACTTAAGAGTTGGCATCGATACAACAGGCCGGGCTGATTTCTCAACGCCGAAAATGCAGATCGGCTGGAATTTATTCTTCAGCCTACCACAATACCTTGCTAGCTCCGAAGGAGAAACTACTATATAAAGGCGCATTCTCAGGCAGCGCTCCGGGGGAACTTTTGGATAACTACATCAATCTAATCAAACTTTCGGTCGGCACCGAAGGCGTCGAAAGCCTTGCCAAATGGCAGGCGCGCAAGGACGTGCGCACGCATGACGGGCTGCCGCGCCATGTGACCCGCATGTGGCCCAAGCGCGAGGCCGAGATTCTCAACGGCGGCTCGATCTATTGGGTTATCAAGGGTGTGATCCAAGCCCGCCAGCGCATCGTCCGGCTGGAGGAGGTCACCCGCGCCGACGGCATCCGGCGCTGCGCCATCGTGCTGGACCCCGAGATCATCCGCACCCAGAACAGCCTGCGCCGCGCCTTTCAGGGCTGGCGCTACCTCAAGCCCGAGGATGCCCCGCCCGACCTGCCCGAGGGCCGCGAGGCCGAGGCGGAACTGCCCGTGGAATTGAACCGCGCCCTGGCCGAGATCGGCGTGCTCTGAGCCTCAGTCGGCGTAGAGCGCCTCGATCTGATCCCCATAGAGTTCGTAGACTTTGGCTCGGCGCACCTTCATCGTCGCGGTCACCTCGCCGTCGTCGTGGTCAAGCTCCTTGCGCATCAGCCAGACCTTTTTGACCTGCTCGACTCGCGCCAGATCGCGGTTCTGCTTGGCCACTTCCGCGTCAATCAATTCCTGCACCTTGGGGTGTTCGGCGAGCGAGCGGAAAGTGGTATAGGCGATCCCCTGCCCTTCGGCCCAGAGCCGCACCGTATCCATGTCGATCTGCACCAGTGCTGTCACATAGGGCCGCTTGTCGGCCACGGCGACGACCTCCTTGATGAAGGGGCTAGCCTTGATGACATTCTCGATATGCGCGGGCGCGAGGTTCTTGCCCGCGGCGTTGATCATGATGTCCTTCTTGCGGTCGATCAGCGTGATCGAACCGTCGGCCTCCTCGCGGCCCACATCGCCGGTGTGCAGCCAGCCGTCGCGGAGCGTATCGGCGGTGGCCTTGGGGTTCTTGTAATAGCCCTTGAAGATGGTCCCGCCCGAGAACAGCACCTCGCCATCCTCGGCGATCTTAGTGCGCACCCCGCTGACCGGGAAGCCAATGCGGCCGTCACATTGGCCCCAGGAGGGCTGGATCGTGCCCACACCCGAGGTCTCCGACATGCCCCAAGCCTCGCGGATATTCACGCCGATACCGCGCATGAACCCCAGAAGCTCGGCGCTGATCGGTGCGGCGGCGGAGATCGCGAAATTGGTCCGCCCGAGGCCCAGATAGCTGCGGATATGACGGTAGATCAGCGCGTCCCAGAAGGCATGGGCCAGCCGGTCCCCGGCGCTCCATTTGTCGCGTCGGATCATGCCGCGCCGCTGCGCGCCCTTCAGCGCCATCAGCGTCATCGGCCCCTTGATGCGCCCGGCGGTCTGCGCCTGCACCAGCACGCCCGCCTGCATCTTTTCCCAGATCCGCGGCACGCCGAAAAAGACCTGCGGCGCGACCTCCCGCAGATCGAGCGTGATGGTCCTCAGGCTTTCGCCAAAGTTCATCACGAATTGCTGCGCCAACCCGTTGATCACCGTCACCGCCTGTTCCGCGATGTGGCACAAGGGCAGGTAGCTCAGCACATCCGTCCCGGGCGGGTAGTCGCCGAAGACATCCCGCGCCACGCCCACGCCCGCGTGGATGTTGCCATAGGAAATCTCCGCCGCCTTGGGCAGGCCGGTGGAGCCGGAGGTGAAGACCATCATGGCGGTGTCATCGGGCTCGATCCCCGCCTGCCGCGCGCGCAGGTCGTCTTGCAATTCCGAAAGCCGCGCCCGGCCCCGGTCGAGCAGATCGTCGAAACTGATCAGCCCCAGCAGATCCTCGCCCCGCGTGCCCTTGGGGTTAAAGATCACCAGTTGGCGCAGCTGCGGCACCCGGTCACCCAACTCCTTGATCTTGTCGAGCTGTTCCTGATCCTCGATGAACAGCACCGTGCTGTCCGAGGCGTTGATCAGATGCTCCAGCTCTGCCGCCGGGCTGGTGGGATACATGCCCACGACGACGCCTGACGCGGCGTTGATGCCGAACTGCGCCTGCACCCATTCGCTGCGGTTCTCGCTCAGGATGCCGACGTGATCGCCCGCGGTCAGCCCCAGATCGACAAGCCCTGCCGCCGCGGCCTGCATGATCTCCTGCAGGCCCGCCCAGGTGATCTCGTTCCAGATGCCGAATTCCTTTTGCCGCATCGCCACCCCGTCGGGGCGGTTCTTGGCATGGTTGTGCACCATGCGCACCAGCGGCGCGAAATCGCCCTTGAACTCGTCGAATGCCATCACGGGCCTCCCTAGCTGAGCCAGCGTTTGCGGCGCTTGTAATGTTTCACGTCGCGGAAGGACTGCCGCGCGCCGCCCTCCTCGCCCATGCCGAGGTAGAAGGACTGGATGTCCTTGTCGCCGCGCAGTTTTTCGACATCGCCCTCCATGACGATCTGGCCGCTTTCCATGATGTAGCCGTAGTCGGCCACCGAAAACGCCACCCCGGCGTTCTGTTCCACCAGCAGGATCGCGGTGCCGTCCTCCTGGTTCAGCCGCTTGATCGTGTCGAAAATCTCCGCCACCACCTTGGGCGCGAGGCCGAGCGACGGCTCGTCCATCAGGATCAACTCGGGCCGCGCGATCATCGCCCGGCCGAAGGCCAGCATCTGCTGCTCCCCGCCCGAGAGATAGCCCGCGATCTGCCGCCGCCGCTCCTTCAGCCGCGGGAAGAAAGCATAGACCTTGTCGTAATCCGCCTTCGCCTGCCGCCGGTCCAATGCGTATGAGGCGGCAATCAAATTGTCCTCCACCGTCATCTCGCTGAAGATCCGCCGCCCTTCGCGCACGTGAAACAGCCCCTGCTGCACCAGACGGTCGGGCTGGATCGACATGATCGACTGGCCCTTGAAGGAAATCCGCCCCTCGCCGACCTCGCCGTTCTCCAGCGCCAGCAGATTGCTCGCCGCCTTCAACGTCGTGGTTTTGCCCGCGCCATTGGTGCCCAGAAGCGTGACGATTTTACCGTCCGGCACCTCGAGCGACAGCCCGCGCAGCGCCTGCACCGTGTGGTGATAGGTCACTTCGATGTTCTCGATGGTCAGCACGGGCGCTCCTTTTTCTAGGGTGTGGGGCGCCCGCGGGACGCCCCGCATTATCAAACGGTGAACCAGTCCGATTTTGGCGTGAACAGCCCATCCTCGGGGTTGTAGCCATAGACCCGGCCGGTCCCGATGGCGTTGTTCTCCATGCTCACCGGCCCGCCGAAGAAACCGCTCGAATCCCAGTTTGAGATGCCCGAGAGCTTCTCGGCGATATTGTCCGGGGTCAATTCCAGCCCGGCCTCGGCGGTGTCGCGGAAGGCCTTCATGGCAATCTCAAGCCCGCACATGGTCTGGATCGCCCATGTCGACATGTAGTTCTCCAGGGGCGTGCCCGCGAACATCTGCTTGCTGAGTTCCGCATACTGCTGATAACGCGGCGCGTCTTCGCGGTCGTAGAAATAGCGGTAGGGCATGACGCCCTCGTAGCCCGCAAGGAATGGACCGGCCTCGGCGGTGATCCGGTCGGCGATCAGCTTCTCCATGCCCCAGAAGGTGCCTTTGAACTTGACCGGCAGACCAAACTGCCGCGCGCCGCCGATCAACTGCGGCCAGACGCCGGTGACATAGCCCTGCAGGATGCAGTGATCCGCGCCGGATTGCGCCAGCTTGGTGACATGGGTGGGAATGTCGGCGCCCTCGGCCTTGGTGCTTTCCTCGAGCACGACCTCGAGGCCAAGCTCCTCGGCGGTCTTGCGGCCATGCTCGATCGGATCGCGCCCGAACTCGGTGTTAGAGAAGATGAAGGCCACCTTCTGCCCGCCCTCGTTCTTGATGTTCTGCAGCAGGATATCGAACTGGCTCTGATAGGTCGGACCCGAGAGATACTGGTAGGGGTGCGTCTCGGGGTTGGCCAGTTCCGAGGCAAAGGAGGTCGAGCCCATGATGCGGGCGTTCTCGCCCTTGAGTTCAGGCGCGATCAGCTTCATCGCGCCGGTGCTGTCGGCGAAATAGCCAATCATGTTCTTGCCCTCCGAGGCCAGCGCGCGCTGGTAGTTATTGAGCGCGTTCTGCGGCACGTAGCCCGAATCCTCGGTGACGAAGCGGATGGGCACACCGGCCACGCCGCCCTCGTCGTTGAACAGTTTCGCAGCCATGGCGAAGGCAGGCGCGACCAACTGCCCCGCTGTGGCGAAGGGCCCGGTGAGCGGCAGCGAGGCGCCGAGCACGTATTCCTTGGGCTGGGCGCGCAGGATCATCGGCGTGCCCATGGCCGCCGTCGCGGCGGCGGTGGTGGCGAGGAAGGATCGGCGGTTCATGGTCATCTGGTCTTCTCCCTGATGTGGCCTTGTGAATTCTTACCCGCGCGCAAACGGCCAACGGTTTGCGGCGCGCAGGATACGGTCGACGATCTGGTTGATGCCCAAGGGTTCCTTGAGCAGGAACAACACCAGCAGCACGCCGAAAGCGATCTGCTGCAAGGGCGCGCGCAATTGCCCCGCGCCGGCGCTGTCACCGGCCAGCGCGCCAAAGAGCACTTTGATAAGTTCGGGCACCATCACCACGATGATGACCCCGAAAACCGGCCCCATCGTGCGCCCCATGCCACCGATGATCAGCGCCGCCACAAGGTTCAGCGACAGCGCCAGTTCGAACTGTTCGGGCAGGATGCGGGCGTAGAAATAGGCGAAAAGCGCCCCCGCTAGGCCACAATACGCGGCCGAGAGGGCAAAGCTCATCAACTTGTAGCGCAAGAGCGAGATACCGAGGATCTCGGCGGAATAGTCGCGGTCACGAATGGCGATGAAGGCGCGACCCACCCGTGTGCGGATCAGGTTCTGCGCCGCAAGTAGCGAGATCAGCCCCACCACTGCGATCAGGCCGAACATCTCGCGCTTGGTATCCAGCTCCCAGCCCAGCAGGTTGGGCACATTGGTGTTGAGCCCCACCATGCCACCGGTCCAGGGGGCAAAGAGGTCTTCCTCGATCAGGAAGATCACGATGAAATTCGCCGCCAGCGTCGCCACGGCGAGGTAGAGCCCCTTCACCCGCAGGCTCGGCAGGCCGACCAGCACGCCCACGGCTGCCGCCAGCGCCACCGCCAAGGGCACCGAGACGAAGGGCATCAGCCCCGCCGGGATCACCCCCGCCCCGAGGTTGCCGAAGATCGTCACCGCATAGGCTCCGATGGCGACGAAGGCACCGTGGCCCAGCGACACCAGACCGGTATAGCCCGTCAGGATGTTGATCCCCACAACCGCGATCAGCAGGATGCCCATCTGGCTCGCGATCAGGATGAGGTAGTCGTTCCCGAACAGCGTGAACAGCACAAGCGCAAGGATCGACCCGTAAACGAAGGCCTGTTTGTAGCGATTGTTCAGCACCCGCTCGTCGGCGGCATAGCTGGACTTCAGGTTGGCGTTGATCATATCCGCTCGACCTCCTTTTGCCCCATCAGCCCGTGCGGCCGCCAGATCAGCACCACCAGAACGGTGACATAAGGCACGATCTCGGCCCAGCCGCCGCCCATCTGCCACTGGGTCATCGCCTCAAGCACGCCGACGACCATCGCGGCGATCAGCACGCCCACGTAGCTATCCAGCCCGCCCATCAGCACGATCGCCAGCACCGAGAAACCGAAGAGGCCGAGGCTCGGCGAAATGCCGTTGCGGGTGGCGAGGATCGCCCCCGCGATGGCCCCGGTGGTGCTGGCCAGCACCCAGGCGCGGGAGAAAACCTTGGGCACTGAAATACCCATGGAATAGGCGGTCGACTGGTCCTCGGCCGTGGCGCGGATGGCGATGCCGCCCTTGGTGAACTTCACGAAGGCGACCATTCCGCCAAACAGCAGCAGCGCCACGGCCATGTTCACAAGATCGGTGCCGAAGAGGAAGATCATCGTGCCGAACAGTTCGAAGCGGATCGGCATGTTGGGCGCGATATAGGGCACGCTTGCCGCATCCGCCGTCCAGATCAACTGCGCCGCGCCCGAGAGGATCGAGATCAACCCCACGGTCACCATGATCATGGCGAAGATTGACTGCCCCATCAGCGGGCGCATCAGCACCCGCTCGATCACCCGGCCAAGGATCGCGTTGCAGACCAGCGCCCCCGCCAGCCCCAAGAGGATGCGCGGCAGGTTCGCCACCCAGTCGAGCACTGCCGCCACGGGCGAAAACATCGGCAAATCGCCCCGCATCTCGACCATCCAGCCGGGCTGCCACGAAGCCAGCCATGCGGGCGCCCAAGGCTGGGCGGGAACGATCACGGCGAAGGTGAAATAGAAATAGGCCCCGAACATGATCAGGTAGCCATGGGCGAAATTCACCACCTTGGTGGCCTTGTAGACGCTCACGATCCCCACGGCGATCAGCGCGTAGATCGCCCCGGCCATCAGCCCGTTGATCGCAAATTGCACGAACTGCCCCATCAGAGCGCCTCCCTTTCCTTAGCTTCGGAATTTTTCAAAAATTCCGGGCCGATTTCTTTCAAAGAAATCGTCATGCCGCGGCCCCCAGATAGGCTTCGATCACCGCCGGGTTGTTCGAGACCTCCTCGGGCGTGCCGCTGGCGATTTGCTGGCCGAAGTTCAGCACGACGATGCGGCTACAGATGTCCATCACCATGTGCATGTCGTGTTCCACCAGCAGGATCGTGGTGCCGAATTGCTCCTGCACGTCGAGGATGAAACGCGCCATGTCGGCGGTTTCCTCGCGGTTCATGCCCGCCACCGGCTCGTCCAGCAGCAGCACGCGCGGGCGCATCGCCAATGCACGGCCCAGTTCGACCCGTTTTTGCAGGCCGTAGGGCAGCATGGTGATGGGATATTTGCGGATGTGGTCGATCTCGAGAAAATCAATCACCTGCTCCTCGATCTCGCGGCGCAGCTCCAGCTCGGCCTTCTGCGCCGCGCCGAAATAGCGCAGCGCCTGCCAGACATTGGTTTTGAGCCGCGTGTGCCCACCAAGTTTGATATTATCGAGCACGGTCATGCCGCGAAACAGCGCGATGTTCTGAAAGGTCCGCGCGAGGCCAAGCCCCGCGCGCTTGTCGGGGCTGAGCGTCGTGATATCCTGACCATCAAAGGACACGCTGCCCCGGTCGGGCCTGTAAAACCCTGAAATCGCATTGAAAAGTGAGGTTTTGCCCGCGCCGTTGGGGCCGATCACCCCGGTGATCTCTCCGGCCTTGGCTTCGAAATTCACCCCCTGCAGCGCCTTGATGCCGCCAAAGGACAGATGCAAATCCTCAACCCTCAGCAATCGCCCACTCCCATGCGGCGACGGCTGCGGCCCCCCGCAAGGGGCGCGTGACATCCGATCATCGACGGATCCTCCCTATGTCCCGACCCCTGCCCCTTTTGGCGGTGCTTGTGGTATCGGCCTGTTGACCCTTTCACCCTATCCGAAGCGCGGCATCTCGCAAGTCTTTCGATAAGACGCGCGGCAAAGCGCCCCCGCGCCGGAGCGGCTCGGAAGGTGCAATGCCATGGAAGGGATGGGAAAAACCCGGGGCTGTGACGCTACGTCAGGTCAGCTGTGCGATCAGGGTTTTCAGCGCTTTGCGGCTGTGATCCTCTAGGGGCGCCATGCGCGAGCGCCAAAGCGTCGCCTGCGATTGCAGGATCAGCCCGTCACTGAGGATCTTCAGGTGATTGGCGCGCAGGGTCTCCCCGCTGGAGGTGATATCGGCGATGGCCTCGGCGGTCTCGTTCAGCACCGTGCCCTCGGTCGCGCCTTGGCTGTCGACCAGCGCGTAGTCGGCCACGCCATGGGTGCGCAGGAATTCCCGCACCAGCCGGTGATACTTGGTGGCGATGCGCAGGCGGAAGCCGTGTTCGGCACGGAAGGCGGCGGCGGCGGCGTCGAGATCGTCCAGCGTGTCGACATCGACCCAAGCCTGCGGCACGGCGATGATCAGGTCGGCATGGCCGAAGTTCAACTCTTCCAGCGGTTCGACCAACTGATCCCAAAGCGCCAGTTTTTCCTGCACCAGATCGGTGCCGGTGACGCCCAGATGGATCCGCCCTGCCGAGAGTTCGCGCGGGATTTCACCCGCCGAGAGCAGCACGAGCGAGACATCCTCGATCCCCTCGACCTTGCCCGCATATTCGCGGTCGGACCCGGTCCGTTGCAGGCTGACGCCGCGCGCGCCGAACCATTCAAAGGTCTTCTCCATCAGCCGCCCCTTAGACGGCACACCCAGTTTCAGCGTCATTGCCCGGCCTCCAGTTCCAGCATCAGGCCGGGGCGCATCACACCGCCCACCGCCGGGATTTCATCGCCCTGCCCCAGCCGCCGGGTCAGCGCATCATAGCGCCCGCCAGAGGCGATGCTCGGCAGATCGGGCCGTGAGGCGGCGCGGAAGGCAAAGACGAAACCGTCGTAATATTCCATCGAAGACCGGCCATGGCTGGCTTCAAAGAGCAGCGCGTCGGTGTCGATCCCGCGGGCGCGCATCGCATCGGCGCGGGCCGCGACACGGGCCACGGCATCGCCGATGGCGGGCATGTCGACAGCCAGATCGCGCAGGCGGCTCAGCGCATTGGGCAGGGTTTCCCGCACCTCCAACAGCGCCTCGAAAAGGTCGACCTGCTGTGCAGAGATCGGCGGCGTCTTCGCATCCTCGCGCAGGGCCGCGACGCGGGCTTCGATCTCGGCGCGGGAGCGCAGCCCCACCATCGGCGCGTCGCATGTCACCTCGGTCTCGGCCAGCAACGCCTTGCGCCCCGCGGGCACCGGGCTGCGCCCGGCATACCGGTCAAGCAGCGCGCGAAAACGGCGCGGGCGCCAGATGTGACGCATCAACGCCTGTTTGCGCGCAGGCGATGTGCCCAAGCCCTGCACCGCCGCCATCAGCACGCCGATGTCGCCGGTCACCGGGCGCACCGGCAGCCCCTGTATCGCCTCGGCGATCAGGGCGAAAACCTCGGCATCCGCCGCCGCCGGATCGGCGCGGTCGAAGACCTCGAAACCCACCTGAATATACTCATTGGCGCGGTTCGGGTCGTGTTCCTGACGGCGGAAAACCTCGCCTGAATAGGTGTAGCGCGCGGGCTCGGCCCCATGGGCCATATGCATCTGCACCACGGGCACGGTGAAATCGGGGCGCAGCATCTGCTCACCGCGCAGCGCGTCCGAGGTGACATAGGCGCGCGCACGGATATCCTCGCCATAGAGGTCCAGCAGCGTGTCCGCCGGTTGCAAGATCGGCGGCTCGACCAGAACGGCGCCCTGCCCCTCGAAAATCGCGCGCAGGGAGGCCGCGCGCGCCAGCGTTTCGGAACGTGTGGGCATCAGCTTGTCCGATCCAGAATATCGCGCACCGCTTTGATCAGATCGCCGCGCGGCACCTCATATTGGTTGGGGCGCTCTTTCCACTCGTCATGGCTGGCCTCTTGCGCCAGTTGCGCGCCCAGCACCATGTCCTTGATCTGCACCACGCCGCGGTCCTTCTCGTCACCGCCTTCGATGACCACCACGGGGCTTTGCCGCTTGTCGGCGTATTTCATCTGGTTGCCGAAGTTCTTCGGATTGCCCAGATAAACCTCCGCCCGGATGCCCGCCTGCCGCAGCTCGGCCACCATGGCCTGATAATCGGCCATGCGGTCGCGGTCCATCACGGTGACGACAACGGGGCCGGTCGCTTCGGCCTCAAGCCGCCCCTTGGCGGCCAGCGCGGCGAGCAGACGGTCGACACCGATGGAGACGCCGGTCGCTGGCACTTCCTGCCCGGTGAAGCGTTTCACCAGATCGTCATAGCGTCCGCCGCCCGCGACCGAGCCGAAGTTCCGCGCGCGGCCCTTTTCGTCTTTAATCTCGAAGGTCAGTTCGGCCTCGAAGACCGGGCCTGTGTAATAGCCAAGGCCGCGCACGACCGAGGGGTCGATCTCAACCCGGTCGGGGCCATAGCCGCCCGCCGCCAGCAGGTCCGAGATGAGTTGTAACTCATCCACGCCCTGGACGCCGACCTCAGAGCCTGCCACCAAGTCGCGCAGCCGCGCCACGGTATCGGCACCGGTCTCACGCTTGGCCTGCATGAAGCCCATCACGACCTCGGCCTGCGCCTCGCCCAGCCCCGCGCCCTTGGTGAAATCGCCGCTCTCGTCCTTGCGGCCCTCACCCAGCAGCGCGCGCACGCCCTCCGGCCCCAGCCGGTCGAGCTTGTCGATGGCGCGCAGCACGATGCCGCGCTCGGCTTCCTTGTCGTCGCCCGCAAGCCCGGCCACTTCGAGCACGCCGTTCAGCACCTTGCGGTTGTTCACCCGCACCACATAGTCGCCGCGCGCGATGCCCACTTCCTCAAGGCAATCGGCCAGCATGGCGCAGATCTCCGCATCGGCAGCGACCGAGGGCGCGCCCACGGTATCGGCGTCGCACTGGTAGAACTGCCGGAACCGCCCCGGCCCGGGCTTCTCATTGCGCCAGACCGGGCCCATGGCGTAGCGGCGGTAGGGCATCGGCAGATCATTGCGGTGCTGGGCATAGACCCGCGCCAAGGGTGCGGTCAGATCATAGCGCAGCGCGAGCCAGTCACCGGGCTTATCGCCCTCGGCATCCTCTTGCCACGCAAAGACGCCCTCGTTCGGGCGGTCAACGTCGGGCAGGAACTTGCCAAGCGCCTCGACCGTCTCCACGCCTGAGCTTTCCAGCGCGTCGAACCCATAGCGGTGATAAACGGCGGCGATCTTGTTCAGCATCTCGGCCCGATGGGTCACCTCGGTCCCGAAATAATCGCGGAACCCTTTCGGGGTTTGCGCCTTGGGACGGGGGGGTTTCTTGGGCTTTGCCATGGCAAGGATCCTCGGTGCATCAATTGGCCTCGCGTCTAGCCCAAGCCCCCCGCAAGAGCAAGCAACGCGGCATCCCGCCCCTGTCCCGCGCCGCCGGTCCGTGCTAGATCGCGCAAAAAGGATGCGCGCCATGACTGACCAAAGCCCTGATCACACCCCAGACCAAACAGCCGAACATATCAGCCGCCTCGAAGAGCAGATCGCCCATCTGACCCGCGCGGTCGACGATATGTCAGAGATCGTCACCCGTCAGGAGGCCGAGATCGTCACCCTGAACCGCCGCGTCCATATGCTGATGCAGCGCGAAGGAGAGCGGGACGCCTCGGGCGGTGGCGCGGTGCTTTTGGGCGATGAGCGCCCCCCGCATTACTGAGCGGCAGCGCCGCGCACCCGTCAATTGGCTGATTTCATTGCCACTGCGGCGACGGCCCCGTCATGCACCAGCACTTCGGACCAGCGCGCGGTCTGGCCCAAACGCTCATAGGCGCTGACGAAAAAGGTGGTCTTGTCGAGTTTGCCGATCTGCCGCCCGCAGGGTTTCCCGCGCCCCGCACCGCAGACGCGGGCCTTGATCGCCTCATAGGCCGCGTCGGTCTCGGCGGTGGGCAGGTTCTCTCCCCCCGGGCCGTAGTGCAGTTGTTCATAGACCGATGGTGTGCCGAACAGCACATTGGCCGCCGTCAACTGACGCGCGCAATCATCCGCAAAGCCGGTGATGTAGAAGCTACGCGCGCCACCGCTGCCCGGCTGCGAATCGAACAACCGGTAGCCCCGCGCCGCCGGTTCCTCGACCAGTTGCCCGAATTCGCTCAGATCCAGACCGCAGACACGGGCCACCTCGCCAAACGGCAGAACGGTGCCGAATGAAACCTCGGAAACCTGCGGGTTCGGCGCGGTGGGGGCCATGGCGCAGGCGGAGAGCAACGTCCCCACAATCAAAAGGCCGATGCGTCGTTTCATGCTCTGCTCCCCATTGCTTGGCAGGCAGGTAGCGCAGCCACCCGCCGCCGTCCACTGGATGCAGCAGCGGGCGGCGCGGGAGTCAGATCTCCTCAACCTCCATCACCCCGTCGAGCGAGCGGATCGCGCCCTTGATCTGCGGCGTGACCGGGAATTCGCGCCCCAGATCGACCTCGACCTCACCGGGCAGGCTTGGGTCCATCAGGCAAAATTGCACCGGACCTTTGCCCGCCGCTTTCACCGCCTGCCGCGCCCCGGCGAGCACATCGGCCACCGATTGGATCGCCCCCGGCCCGTCGATGAAGACCCGCAGCCCCATGCTGCCCGCATCCGCCACCGCCGCGTCGATCGGCCCGATGCCGCGGGCCAAGAGCTTCAACTGGTCGCTCTCCATGGTGGCCTCCACGGTGACCACCACCTTGGAGCCAACCTCAAGATGATCGCGCGAGGCTTCGAGCACGTCGGAGAAGATCGTCACCTCGTAGCCGCCCGTGGGGTCGGAGAGTTGCGCAAAGGCAAAGCGGTTGCCCCGCGCCGACTTGCGCTCCTGCCGGCCCGCCACCACGCCCGCGAGCCGCGCGTTCATCGCGCCGCGGGTCGAGACCTTTTCGTTGAGCTCATCCAGCGTGAGGAAGGGCAGCCCCGTCTCCCGCGCCCATTTGCGTTTTAAAGGCGGCATGTAGTCGTCCAGCGGGTGGCCCGAGAGGTAGAAGCCCACGGCCTTGAACTCCTCGGCCAGACGCTCCGCCGACTGCCAGTCGTCACAGGGCAGCATCCGCGGCTCGGGCAGGTCGTCGCCCGCCTCCCCGAAGAGCGAGACCTGATTGCTGGCCTTTTGTTCGTGGATCGCCGCCGAATAGCTCACCAGCCCGTCGAGCGACTGGAAAACCCGCCGCCGGTTGCTGTCGAGCTGGTCGAAGGCGCCCGAGCGCACCAGCATCTCCAGCGGGCGCTTGCCCACGCGCTTGAGGTCCACCCGGCGGGCGAGGTCGAAGAGCGTCGCGAAGGGCTTGTCGACGCCATCCACCTTGCGCCCCTCGGTCACCAGCCTCATCGCCTCCAGCCCGACATTCTTCAGCGCGCCCAGCGCATAGACCAGCGCGCCATCGACCACTTTGAAGGTCGCATCCGAGCGGTTCACGCAGGGCGGCACCCAGGGCAGTTCAAGATGCTTGCGCACCTCCTCGAAATAGATCGCCAGCTTGTCGGTGAGGTGGATATCGCAGTTCATCACCCCGGCCATGAACTCCACGGGGTGGTTCGCCTTCAGCCATGCGGTCTGGTAGCTGACCACCGCATAGGCCGCGGCGTGGGACTTGTTGAAGCCGTAGTTGGCGAATTTCTCCAGAAGATCGAAGACCTCCGCCGCCTTCTTCTTGTCGACGCCATTGGCCATCGCGCCCTTTTCGAACTTGGGGCGCTCCTTGGCCATCTCCTCGGCGATCTTTTTACCCATGGCGCGGCGCAACAGGTCCGCACCGCCGAGCGAATAGCCCGCCATGACCTGCGCGATCTGCATCACCTGTTCTTGGTAAACGATGATGCCTTGGGTCTCTTCGAGGATGTAGTCGATGCTGGGGTGCACCGATTCCAACTCGCGTTTGCCGTTCTTGACCTCGCAATAGACCGGGATGTTCTCCATCGGGCCAGGACGATAGAGCGCCACAAGGGCAACGATGTCCTCGATACAGGTCGGCTTCATGCGCTTGAGGGCATCCATCATGCCGCTCGATTCCACCTGAAAGACCGCGACGGTCTTGGCGCTGGAATAAAGGTCGTAGGTCGCCTTGTCGTCGAGCGGGATGGTGGCCACGTCGTCGACATGGCCCTCGGGCGGCTCGTAGATCTGTCGTCCGTCCGCGGCGATATGCAGATGCCGCCCGCCGGCCTTGATTTGATCGAGCGCGTTCTGGATCACGGTCAGGGTCTTCAGACCCAGAAAGTCGAACTTCACCAGCCCGGCCTGTTCGACCCATTTCATGTTGAACTGCGTCGCCGGCATGTCCGAACGCGGGTCCTGATAAAGCGGCACCAGATGATCCAGCGGTCGGTCGCCGATCACCACGCCCGCGGCGTGGGTCGAGGCGTTGCGCAAGAGCCCCTCAACCTGCTGGCCGTAGGTCAGCAGCCGGTCAACGACCTCCTCATTCTTGGCCTCCTCGCGCAGGCGCGGCTCGTCTGCCAGCGCCTTCTCGATGGAGACGGGTTTCACCCCCTCCACCGGGATCATCTTCGAGAGGCGATCCACCTGCCCGTAGGGCATCTGCAGCACGCGCCCGATGTCGCGCACCGCGGCCTTGGACAAGAGCGCACCGAAGGTGATGATCTGTCCCACCTTGTCGCGGCCGTATTTCTCTTGCACGTAACGGATCACCTCCTCGCGGCGGTCCATGCAGAAGTCGATGTCGAAGTCGGGCATGGAGACCCGCTCGGGGTTGAGGAAGCGCTCGAAGAGCAGCGAATAGCGCAAAGGATCGAGGTCGGTGATCGTGAGCGCATAGGCCACCAGCGAGCCCGCGCCCGAGCCCCGCCCCGGACCAACCGGGATGTCGTTGTCCTTGGCCCATTGGATGAAGTCGGCAACGATCAGGAAGTAGCCGGGGAAGCCCATGCCTTCGATGATGCCCAGTTCGAAATCGAGACGTTTTTGGTATTCCTCCACGCTCACCGCGTGGGGGATCACCGCCAGACGCGCTTGCAGGCCTTCGTTGGCCATGCGGCGCAACTCGGCGACCTCATCGTCGGCGAACTTGGGCAGGATCGGATCGCGGCGATAGGCCATAAAGGCGCAGCGCTTGGCGATCTCGACGGTATTGCTCAGCGCCTCGGGCAGGTCGGCAAAGAGCGTCGCCATCTCGGCCTGCGACTTGAAGTAATGCTGCGCGGTCAGACGGCGGCGCGGCTGGCTCTGGTCGACATAGGCGCCTTCGGCGATGCAGATCAGCGCGTCATGGGCCTCGTACATGTCGGGCTTGGGGAAATACACATCGTTGGTCGCGACCAGCGGGATGTCCATGGCATAGGCCATCTCGACAAAGCCGCGCTCGGTCAGGCGCTCGGACTCGGGTTGGCCGCCGTCTTCCGGATGGCGCTGCAACTCGACGTAGAGCCGGTCGCCGAAAGCCTTGTGCAGCCGCGCCATCAGCGCCTCCGCCGCCGGGCGCTGGCCACCCTGCAAAAGCATCCCCACCGGCCCCGAAGGGCCGCCGGTGAGACAGATAAGATCGGCACTCAGCGCCTCGAGTTCCGCCAGCGTGACCTCCGCCGCCGCCCCGCCCTTGTCGAGATAGAGGCAGGAGTTCAGCTTCATCAGGTTCTCGTAGCCCAATTCACTCTGCGCCAGCAGCACCACCGGCGCGGGCGGGCGCGGTTTCTCGCCCGGCTGCACCTCGACATAGGCCACATCGACCTGACAACCGATGATCGGCTGCACGCCCGCCCCGGCCATAGCGACGGAGAATTCCAGCGCGGCGAACATGTTGTTGGTATCGGTCAGCGCCAGCGCGGGCATTTCCGCGTCACGGCACATGCCGGGCAGCTTTTTCAGCCGCAGCGCGCCTTCCAGCAGGGAATACTCGGAATGGCTGCGCAGGTGAATGAATCGGGGAGCATTTGACATGGGCGCAAACTATGCCAGCCGCCTGCCCGGCACCAGCGCCGGATGCGGCAGTGCTGCATTTTTCGCCCAAGGTATTTTTTCTTGCCAAAACGCCCCCCGCCCCGCTAGCCTGACCTCTACCTCGCCCGCGCCCGGTTCTACGCCGCATCGAACCCCGCGCATGTTTACGGGCCACTTTGTACCGCGGCGGATGAGAACCAATGGACATCACTTTTCTTCTCAATGGAGAAGTCGTGTCACTCTCCAACGTGTCCCCGACCACCACCCTGCTTGACTGGCTGCGCGAAGAGCGTGGCCTGACGGGGACGAAAGAGGGCTGTAACGAGGGCGATTGCGGGGCCTGTTCGGTCATGATCAGCGACGAAAGCGGGCACCGCGCGCTGAACGGCTGTATTCTGTTCCTGCCGCAGATCAACGGCAAGGCCGTCACCACGGTCGAGGGCATGGCAAGCGCCGACGGCAGGCTGCACCCGGTGCAGGAGACCATGGTCGCGCATCACGGCAGCCAATGCGGCTTCTGCACGCCGGGCTTCGTGGTCTCGATGGCCACGGCGCATCTCAACGGCGCCCGGGACCATGACGTGCAGCTTGCCGGCAACCTCTGCCGCTGTACCGGCTACGCGCCGATCATCCGCGCGGCCGAAGCCGCGGTGGACAAGCCCGTGCCAGACCATCTGCTGGGTCTCAAATCGAAGCTCGCGCAGGACGTCCCCGCCCCCGCCAAGGCCGAGGGCGCGCCGCATGTGCAGCCCGAGAGCAGCGACGCGTTGGCCGCGTGGTATCTCGACCACCCCGACGCGACGCTGATCGCCGGGGCGACGGACGTGGGCCTTTGGGTCACCAAGGGCTTCCGCGATCTGGGCGCCGTGGCTTTCCTCAACCGATGCGCCGATCTGCGCGGCATCACCGAGGACGAGACCGGCCTGCGCATCGGGGCCATGACGACCCTGACCGAAGTGGAGGCAAAGCTTTCCCCCCTCTTCCCCAGCTTGGGCGTGATGCTGCGGCGCTACGGCTCGACGCAGGTGCGCAATGCGGCGACTTTGGGCGGCAATATCGCCAATGGCTCGCCCATCGGCGACGGCCCGCCCGCGCTGATCGCGCTTGGCGCCACGCTGCACCTGCGCCGCGGCGATGCGCGGCGCGAACTGCCGCTGGAGGACTTCTTCCTCGACTACGGCAAGCAGGACCGCGCGCCGGGCGAATTTGTCGAGGCGATCACCGTGCCGCGCCAGCACGACACCCTGCGCTGCTACAAGCTGTCCAAACGTTTTGATCAGGACATCTCCGCGGTCTGCGGCTGTATCTCGATCACCGGCAATGGCTCTGAAATCCTCACCGCCCGCGTGGCCTTCGGCGGCATGGCCGCCACCCCGAAACGCGCCGCGGCGGCGGAGGCCGCCCTTGTCGGCCAACCATGGAACGAAGAGACCATCCGCAAGGCGATGGAGGCGATGCGCGACGACTTCACCCCGCTTTCGGACATGCGCGCCTCGGCCGCTTACCGGATGCAGGCGGCGCAGAACATGCTGCTACGCTATTTCCACGATGCCAATGGCACCCCCACCAACCTAGCGGAGGTCTCGGCATGAGCGTTGCAAAGCCCCTTCCCCATGACGCCGCGAAGCTGCATGTCACCGGTGCCGCGCGCTATGTCGACGACATCCCCACCCCGCGCGGCACGCTGCATCTGGCCTTTGGCCTCAGCCCCGTCGCGGCGGGTGCGTTGACCGGTCTGGACCTTCGGGCGGTGCGCGAGGCGCCCGGCGTCGTCGCGGTTCTGACCGCCGATGACCTTGCGCATGATTGCGACACCTCACCCTCGAACCATGACGAGCCGCTTCTGGCGACCGATCAGGTGCATTACGCGGGCCAGCCGCTCTATCTGGTGGTGGCCACCAGCCACCTCGCCGCGCGCCGCGCCGCCCAGTTGGGCAAGCCGCAGATCACCCCGCGCGATCCGATCCTGACGGTGGAACAGGCGCTCGACGCCAACAGCCGTTTCGAGGATGGCCCGCGCATCTACCAGAAGGGCGATGCCGAGACCGCGCTGTCAAAAGCCAGCCGCCGCCTCTCGGGCCAGATCGAGATGGGCGGGCAGGAGCATTTCTACCTCGAGGGTCAGGCCGCCATGGCGTTGCCGCAAGACAACGGCGACATGCTGGTGCATTCCTCGACCCAGCACCCGACCGAGATTCAGCATAAAGTCGCCCATGCCATCGGCCGCCCGATGCATGCCGTCCGGGTCGAGACCCGGCGCATGGGCGGCGGTTTCGGCGGCAAGGAAAGTCAAGGCAACGCGCTGGCGGTGGCCTGTTCGGTCGCTGCGGCAATGACCGGCAAGCCCTGCAAGATGCGCTATGACCGCGATGACGACATGATCGTCACCGGCAAACGGCACGACTTCCGCATCAGCTACGATGTGGGCTTCGACGACGCAGGCCGCATCACCGCGCTGGACGTGACCCATTACACCCGCTGCGGCTGGTCAATGGACCTGTCGCTGCCCGTGGCCGACCGCGCCATGCTGCATGCCGACAACGCCTATCACTTGCGCGACATCCGGATCACCTCGCACCGGCTGCGGACCAATACCGCCAGCGCCACCGCCTTCCGCGGCTTCGGCGGCCCGCAGGGGATCGTGGGTATCGAACGGGTGATGGACCATATCGCGCATGAGCTGGGCCTCGATCCGCTCGCCGTGCGCCGGGCGAATTACTACAGCGACAACGCCCACCGCCCGACCGAGGTGGAGAACACCGGCACCGCGATCGACAACCGCACCCCGCCGGATGCCGAGGCCGATCTCTCGTCGCGCGGCGCGCCCCCTGCGCCCGGCGCGCAACCGTCGATCCCGGCCACCCCCTCGGACGTACAGACCACGCCCTACCAGCAGCCGGTCACCGACTGCATCGTTAACGCGCTGACCGACCGGCTGGTCGAGAGCTGCGATTACGAGGCGCGCCGTGCCGCCATCGCCGCGTGGAACGCGAAGAACCCGCTGCTAAAACGCGGCATCGCGATCACCCCGGTGAAATTCGGCATTTCCTTCACGCTCACCCACCTCAACCAGGCGGGCGCGCTGGTGCATGTCTATCAGGACGGTTCAATCCACCTGAACCACGGCGGCACCGAGATGGGGCAAGGGCTGTTCCAGAAGGTCGCCCAAGTCGCCGCCTCGCGCTTTGGCGTCTCGCCCGAACTGGTCAAGATCACCGCCACCGACACCGCCAAGGTGCCCAACACCTCGGCCACGGCGGCCTCTTCGGGCTCGGACCTCAACGGCATGGCGGCGCAGAACGCCTGCGACACGATCCGCGACCGCATGGCCGCGCATCTGGCCGAGCGTTACCAGACCACCCCCGATCAGGTGGTATTCGCCGACGGCATGGTGCGCATCGGCGGAGAGGAGATTACCTTCGCCGCCGCCGCCGCTTCGGCCTATGAGAACCGCGTGAGCCTTTCCGCCACCGGCTACTACAAGACGCCCGACATCGAATGGGACCGCATCGCCGGGCGCGGGCGGCCATTCTACTATTTCGCCTATGGCGCGGCCTGCACCGAGGTGGTGATCGACACGCTCACCGGCGAGAACCGCATCCTGCGCACCGACATCCTGCATGACGCCGGGGCCTCGCTGAACCCCGCGCTCGACATCGGCCAGATCGAAGGCGGCTACGTGCAGGGCGCGGGCTGGCTGACAACCGAGGAACTGGTCTGGGACGAGACTGGCACCCTGCGCACCCATGCGCCCTCGACCTACAAGATCCCCGCCTGTTCGGACCGCCCGCCGGTCTTCAACGTGGCGCTCTGGGACCAGCCGAACCCGGCGCAGACGGTCTACCGTTCCAAGGCCGTGGGCGAGCCACCCTTCATGCTGGGCATCTCGGCCTTCATGGCGCTGTCGGATGCGGTCTCGGCCTGCGGTCCGCATTACGGCGACCTGCAGGCCCCGGCCACCGCCGAGGCGGTGCTGGCGGCAGTCGGGCGCGCGCAAAGCGGCGGATCGGCAAAATGACCGCGATTTTCGTCGAGGTCACCGCCACGCGCGGATCGGCCCCGCGGGATGCGGGCACGGCGATGAAGGTGACGCTTGATACAATCGCGGGCACCATCGGCGGCGGCGCGCTGGAGCATCAGGCCATCGCCCATGCCCGCGCGATGCTGGCCGAGGGCCGGTGCGAAGACAGCCAGACCCTGCCGCTCGGCCCCGGTCTGGGCCAATGCTGCGGCGGCGCGGTCAGCCTGCGCTACACCACCACTCCGCGCCCGCTGGACGCGGCCACCCCCCTGCCCCTGCCGGATGTACAAAGCGACGTGCCGCTCTGGCTCTGGGGCGCGGGGCATGTGGGCCGGGCGGTGGTGGCAGCCTGCCCGCCCCGCGCCTTTGCCATCACATGGGTCGATAGCGCCCGCGACCGCTTCCCCGATCACGTCCCGCCCCATGTCACCGTCACCCCCGCCGCCGACATGCCACGGCTCGCCGCCCATGCGCCGCGCGAGGCGCATCACCTGATCTTCACCTATTCCCATGACATCGACCTCGCACTCTGTGCCGCCTTGCTCAACCGCGGGGCTGCGAGCGTCGGGCTGATCGGCTCTGACACAAAAAAGTCACGGTTTTCCCGCCGCTTGCGTGACATGGGGTTGGATCCCTCTGGCATCACCTGTCCAATTGGCGATAAATCGCTGGGCAAGCTGCCTGCGCAAATTGCCCATGGCGCGCTGATCGCCCTCATCGCCCGGACCCAGACAAAGGTTTCCGCATGACTGATTCACTTCTCGACCTCACCGGGTTGACCAAGGCC
This sequence comes from Sulfitobacter sp. R18_1, assembly GCF_017743915.1. Lineage (NCBI taxonomy): Bacteria > Pseudomonadati > Pseudomonadota > Alphaproteobacteria > Rhodobacterales > Roseobacteraceae > Sulfitobacter > Sulfitobacter sp. R18_1. The sequence goes on along the minus strand of NZ_JAGHRG010000003.1, from coordinate 262,613 downwards.
TACCCCGGCGTCGTCGCGAACGATGACGTTTCCCTGCGGATTGCTCCGGGCGAGGTTCACGCCCTGCTGGGCGAGAACGGCGCGGGCAAATCCACCTTGGTTAAAATGATCTACGGGCTGGTCAAACCAGACGCGGGCCAGATGCAGATGCGGGGCGAGAGCTTTGCCCCCACCGACCCGCACGCCGCACGGCAGGCGGGCGTGGGCATGGTGTTTCAACATTTCTCGCTTTTCGACGCGCTCAGCGTGGCGGAAAACATCGCGCTTGGCATGGAAAACCCGCCGCGGATGCGCGAGCTTAGCCAACAGATTCGCGATGTGTCGGACACCTACGGCCTGCCGCTTGCGCCGGACCGCACCGTCGGTGACCTTTCAGCGGGGGAACGTCAGCGGGTTGAGATCATCCGCTGTTTGCTGCAAGAGCCGAAGCTGTTGATCATGGACGAGCCGACCTCGGTCCTGACGCCACAAGAGGTTGAAATCCTTTTCAAAACCCTGCGCAAACTCAGCGCCGAAGGCACCGCGATCCTCTATATCTCGCACAAGCTCGAAGAAATCCGCAGCCTGTGCGACAGCGCCACGATCCTGCGCTTGGGCAAGGTCGTCGGCCATTGCACCCCGCGGGAGACATCGGCCCGCGACATGGCCGAGATGATGGTCGGCTCCGCGCTGAAAACGCCCACCCGCGACAGCAAGGAACCGGGCGAAGTGGCGCTGACGCTGAACAACCTCTCGGCCCGGTCGGCCCATGCCTTTGGCATGCCGCTGCGCGATATTTCCGTCGAGGTGCGGCGCGGCGAGGTGCTGGGCATCGGCGGCGTCGCGGGCAACGGGCAGGACGAATTACTCAACGCGCTCTCGGGCGAAACACTGGTCAGCGCGGGCATGATCACCTTTGACGGGCGCGACATTGGGCTGCTCAGCCCCACCGCCCGCCGCGCGCTTGGCGTCTTGACCGCCCCCGAGGAGCGGCTCGGCCATGCCGCCGTGCCGGATATGTCGCTGTCGGAAAACGCCATGCTGACCGGGGCCGCCCGTGAGGGGCTGGAGCGCGGCGGCATGCTCGACTGGGGCAAGGCGCGCAGCTTTGCCGAGAAGATCATCAAGACCTTCGACGTGCGCACCCCGGGCCCCGCCAACGCGGCCCGCTCGCTTTCAGGCGGCAACCTGCAAAAATTCGTCATCGGGCGCGAGGTGCTGCAACGGCCCGAGCTTTTGGTGGTGAACCAGCCCACATGGGGGGTCGATGCCTCTGCCGCCGCCGCGATCCGGCAGGCGCTTTTGGATCTCGCCTCGGGTGGGACCGCCGTGATCGTCATCAGCCAAGACCTTGATGAGTTGATGGAGATTTCCGACAATTTCGCCGCCCTGAACGAAGGCCGCCTGTCGCCGTCTCGCCCCGCGCAGGGGCTGACCGTCGAAGAGATCGGCCTGATGATGGGCGGGGCACATGGTATGGAGGTCGCGCATGTCTAAGCCCAACCTCGCATTTTTCACTCTGACCATTGGGGGTGATCTGTGATCCGCCTTGAAAAGCGTCCGCAGCCCAGTCGGGCCCTCTCGCTGTCGACACCGATCATGGCGGTGCTGGCCACTTTCATCTTCGGCGGGCTTTTGTTCGCGGCCTTGGGCAAAGACCCGATCGAGGCGCTGCAAACGATCTTCTGGCAGCCCCTGTTTGGCGATTACGCTTTTTATTACCGCCCCCAACTGCTGATCAAAGGCGCGCCCTTGGTGCTGATCGCCATCGGCCTCAGCCTTGGGTTCAAAGCGGGCATCTGGAATATCGGGGCCGAGGGGCAGTATATCATGGGCGCCCTCTTTGGCGCGGGCGTGGGGCTGGCATTCTACCCGCTTGAGGCGTGGTATATCTTCCCGCTGATGGTCCTCGCCGGGGCGCTCGGCGGTTGGCTCTGGGCGATGATCCCGGCCCTTCTCAAGGTGCGTTTCGGCACCAATGAAATCCTCGTCTCGCTGATGCTGGTCTATGTGGCGGAACAATTCCTTGCCTCCATGTCACTGGGATTACTGAAAAATCCCGAGGGCTACGGCTTTCCCGGCTCGCGCAACCTGCAACAATACGCTTCTGCCCATAACGCCGAACTCTTCGCAGGCTCTGGCATGCACTGGGGCGTGGTCGCAGCACTGATCGCGGTGATCTTTGCCTATGTCCTGCTGGCGCGGCACCGTCTGGGCTTTGCCATCCGCGTCACCGGGGAGGCGCCCCGCGCCGCGCGTTTTTCCGGCGTGAACCCGGCGCGGCTGGTGCTGTTTTGCCTCGGCACCTCTGGCCTGCTCGCCGGTCTTGCGGGCATGTTCGAGGTCGCTGGCCCCTCGGGTCAGGTGACCATCGACTTTAACGTGGGCTATGGCTTCACCGCGATCATTGTGGCTTTCCTTGGCCGGTTGCACCCGATTGGCATCCTGCTCGCCGGGGCGCTGATGGCGCTGACCTACATCGGCGGGGATATCGCGCAGTCCAACCTTGGCCTGCCTGCCGCCGCCATTCAGGTGTTTCAAGGCATGCTCCTGTTCTTCCTGCTCGCGCTGGACGTTTTCACTCATTACCGGCTGCGCTTTGGCGCGGCGGAGGCTGCCTGATGGATCTTTCCGCAATCAACCCGCTTTTGTTCGTCGCAGGTTTCCTCGTGGCCGCGACACCGCTGATTTTCGCCGCCATCGGCGAATTGGTCGTCGAGAAATCCGGCGTTCTGAACCTCGGCGTCGAAGGCATGATGATCACCGGGGCGATCTGCGGCTTTGCCACGGCGGTCGAGACCGGATCGCCGCTTTTGGGCTTCGCCGCCGCCGCCGCGGGCGGTGCCGTGCTCAGCCTGCTCTTCGCCTTCCTGACCCAAGTGGCGCTGGCCAATCAGGTGGCCTCGGGCCTGTCGCTCACGCTCTTCGGCCTCGGCCTCTCGGCCCTGATCGGGCAAAGCTACGTCGGGATCAAACCGCCGCGGCTGGGTGACATCGACTTCGGCCCGCTGGCCGATATCCCCGTGATCGGGCCAATCCTCTTCACCCATGACATCATCCTCTACCTCGGCATCGCGCTGGTTGCCGGGGTCTGGGCGGTGCTGAAATTCACCCGCGCGGGCCTGATCCTGCGCGCGGTTGGCGAAAGCCACGACGCGGCCCATGCGCTCGGCTACAAGGTCAAGCGCATCCGCACCGCCGCGATCCTCTTCGGCGGCGCCTGCGCGGGCCTGGGCGGGGCTTACATCAGCCTCATCCGCGTGCCGCAATGGACCGAAGGCATGACCGCCGGGATCGGCTGGATCGCCCTCGCCCTTGTCGTCTTCGCCTCGTGGCAGCCATGGCGCGCGCTTTTGGGTGCCTATCTTTTCGGCGGCATCACCCAGTTGCAGTTGAACTTGCAAGGCGCGGGCGTTGCCATTCCGGTAGAGTATCTGGCAATGTCGCCTTATATCATCACCATCATCGTTCTGGTGGTGCTGTCGGCGGACAAAAGCGCCGCGCCGGCCTCGCTGGGCCGCACCTTCCACGCCTCGAACTAGGGGCATCACGTCACGCGGCCCTGCGCCGCACATCAAGCCCCGGCAAGGGGCACGTAAACAGGGGAAACCTCATGAAACTAACCACCCTTATGACCAGCGCGGCCCTTGCGCTCGGCCTTGCTTCGGGCGCTGTGGCCCAAGACAAGACCAAGGTCGGCTTCGTCTTTGTCGGCCCCGTGGGCGACGGCGGCTGGACCTATGAGCATAACGAAGGCCGTTTGGCCGTCGAAGAAGAGTTCGGCGACAAGGTCGAAACCGTCTTCGTCGAAAGCGTCGCCGAGGGCCCCGATTCCGAACGTGTGATGACGCAGATGGCGCTCGACGGTGCCGATCTGATCTTCACCACCTCCTTTGGCTACATGGACCCCACCATCAACGTGGCCAAGAAATTCCCCGATGTGAAATTCGAGCACGCCACCGGCTACAAACGCGCCGACAACGTCTCGACCTATTCCGCGCGTTTCTACGAAGGCCGCGCCATTCAGGGCCACATCGCGGGCTCCATGACCGAGAGCAACATCATCGGCTACATCGGCTCCTTCCCGATCCCGGAAGTGATCCGCGGCATCAACTCCGCCTATCTCCACGCCAAGAAGGTAAACCCCGACGTTCAGTTCAAAATCGTCTGGGCCTACACGTGGTTTGACCCGGCCAAGGAAGCCGACGCCGCCAAGGTTCTGATCGAACAGGGCGCCGACGTGGTGCTGCAACACACCGATTCCACAGCACCCCAAGCGGCTGCACAGGAAGCGGGCAACGTGATCACCTTTGGCCAAGCCTCCGACATGGCGCAATATGCGCCCAAGCCGCGCGTGTCCTCGATCATCGACAACTGGGCGCCCTATTACATCGACCGCGTCAAAGCGGTGATGGACGGCACATGGGAAAGCCAAGACACATGGGACGGCATCGGGCCGGGCATGGTCGGCATTGGTGAGATCACCGACGCCGTGCCCGCAGATGTGAAAGCCGAAGCGCTGGAACTGAAAGAGAAAATCGCATCGGGCGAGTACCACCCCTTCACCGGTCCGATCAACAAACAGGACGGTTCCGCATGGCTGGCCGAAGGCGAGACCGCAGATGACGGCACGCTGGCGGGCATGAACTTCTATGTCGAAGGCATCGAGGGCACCATTCCTGAATAAGCCGAACCGGCTCTCCGACGACAGGGGCGCACGGGCAACCGCGCGCCCCTTTTTCGTCGCCGCCCCGGTCGGGGCCTCACGCGCGCAGTCCCCAAGCGCCCCGCCGCCTGCCCCAGCGTAAACCCATTGCGCGCAGGCAGCGCACATGCCACCAATCTGGCATGACACAGATGCTCACCAGCCTTGATGGCACCCCCGCCAGCCGCCTCGCCTTCGGCACCATGCAGTTCGGCGGGCGCGCCGATGCGGCAGCCTCCCGCGCGATGTTCGACGCCTGTATCGAGGCCGGGATCACCCATTTCGACACGGCCCATGTCTATACCGACGGGGCGTCAGAGCGGCTGTTGGGCCAGTTCGTCCAAGACCGCCGCGAAAGCCTGATCATCGCCACCAAAGCCGCCTATACCGGCGGCGCGGGCCGGGCCAATATCCTCGCCTCTGCCGAGACATCCCGCCAGCGGATGCAGCTTGATACGCTCGATGTGCTCTACTTCCACCGCTTCGATCCCGAGACCCCGCTGACCGAAAGCTTCGCCGCGCTGGCCGACCTGCAACAACAGGGCCATATCCGCCAAGTGGGCCTATCGAACTTCGCCGCATGGCAGGCCGTCAAAGCCGCCCATATCGCCGCCGACTTCGGGCTTGAGATCGCGGTGATCCAACCGATGTACAACCTCGTCAAACGTCAGGCCGAGGTCGAGATCCTGCCGATGGCCCATGACCTCGACATATTGGTCGCCCCCTACTCCCCGCTGGGCGGTGGGCTATTGACCGGGAAATACGCTGAGGGCGGCACTGGCCGCCTGAGCGAGGATGAACGCTATGCCGCCCGCTACGGGCAAGAGAGGATGCACGGCGCCGCTGCCGGTCTTGCCGCCCTCGCGCGTGATCTGGGCACCCATCCCGCAACCCTCGCCGTGGCTTGGGCGGCGGCCCATCCCACGAAGCCGACGCCGATCATCTCGGCCCGCTCCTTGGCCCAACTAGAGCCGTCGCTCGCCGCGCTGACCTACCTAATGACGCCGCAGACCTACGCCGCCATCTCGGCCCTGTCGCCCACACCGCCCCCGGCCACCGACCGGCTGGAAGAGCAGGCATGAGCCGCCTGCCCCCCAACGCCAGCGTCGCTGAAGACGCAGGCGGCGACCGCCTCTTCGCCCCCGCCGCCGCGCGCAATCTCGACGCGCTTTGCGACCTGCTAGCCGCCCATGCCCCGCCCCGGGGCCGTGCGCTGGAAATCGCCAGCGGCACCGGCCAGCATGTCGTGGGCTTCGCCAAACGCCTGCCGGGCCTTAGCTGGCAACCCAGCGACATCGACACCGCCCGCCGCGCCAGCATCAACGCCTATGCAGCCGAGGCCGCCATGCCCAATATCGCCCCCGCCCTGCCACTCGACGCGACCGCGCCCGGCTGGGCGGGCGAACACGGCCCCTTCGACCTGATCATGCTGGCCAATTTGCTGCATCTGATCTCGACCCCCGCCACCCGGTGCCTGATCGATGAAGCCTCCGCAGGCCTCGCCCCCGGCGGCACGCTGATCCTCTACGGCCCGTTCAAACGCGACGGCCAAACCACCTCCCCCGGCGACACCCGCTTTGACGCCCAGCTGCGCGCCGCCGACCCCGCGATCGGCTATAAGGACAATACCGAGATGGCCCGCTGGCTGAGCGATGCAGCCTTCAGCCCGATCGACGAAGTGGACATGCCCGCCAACAACCTCGCCTTCATCGCCAGAAAGCCCAGCCCATGATCCTCCGCCGCGCCCTGATCCTGTCGCTCCTCGCCCTCGCCGCCTGCGGCTCCCCCGGCAGCCCGCCCCCGGCCGCGCCCGGCGTGCTCTTTCCCGCCGCCTTCGGCGACAGCGATCCGGTGAGTTTCAATGGCCGCACCCCCGCCGCCTACCCCGTGCACGGCATCGACGTGGCCCGTTTCCAAAACGATATCGACTGGAACACCGCCCGACGCGCGGGCGTCAACTTCGCCTTCATCAAGGCCACCGAAGGCGGCGACCTCAAAGACATCAACTTCGATAGCCACTGGCAAGGCGCGGGCCAAGCCGCCGTGAAACGCGGCGCCTATCATTTCTACTATTTCTGCACACCGCCCGAGGATCAGGCCCGCTGGTTCATCCGCAACGTGCCAAAATCAGGCGGCATGCTGCCCCCGGTGCTCGACATGGAATGGAACCCATTCTCCCCCACCTGCGCCCATGTCCGCCCGCCCGCCGCCGACGTCCGCGATCAAATGCACCGCTGGCTGCGCCTGGTCGAAGCCCACTACGGCCAACGCCCCATCATTTACACCACACCCAAATTCTACCGTGAGAACGACCTTGAACGCTTCCGGGGATACGACTTCTGGCTGCGCACCACCGCCAAGACCCCAGCCGAAACCTACCCCGGCCAAACATGGCGCTTCTGGCAATACAGCGCCACGGGCATCGTCGCGGGCATCGGCGGCGACGTGGACCTCAACGCCTTCTCCGGCAGCCGCGCCGACTGGCAAAACTGGGTCGCCACCCGCGCCCTGCGCTAAAACTAACGGGAGGGCGCCCCTCCCCCTCCTTCATCCTTTCTCAAATACCTCTGCGCCACCCCGCCGCAAAAGCGACGCGATCGGTTCCCCCCAAACCAAACGCCTCCAACAGAAACGCCACCCCGCCCGCTTCATCCTTTCCCAAATACCTCTGCACAACATCCACCCCAGACGCCACGCCAGCCTTCACCCCCGCGCATAATACCGCGCCACAACGAACAGCCCGCCCACCAACAAAAGCGGCAACAAGAATATCCGAAATACATGCACCCCGAGCACCGCCAAAAGCGCGCCGATCAACTCATCCGCGCGGCTCCAAAGGTTGCTGGCAAGCTGCCGATACTCCGTCAAACCCGGTTCTTCCTCACCCAAAGCCTCGCTGCCGCCGACATGTGCGGTGATCTCCTCGATCACCTCCATGTTCCGCAGATAGACCCCTTCGGTGAGCGCCCCCGCCAGCGGCTCAGACACAACCAAGGCAAGCGGAAGCGCCAGCCCCAGAAACCCGCCATACCACGCCAACCGCCGGGGCAGCCCGGCATGACCGCGCTTGCTCAAAGCCCAAACCGCCAGTGCGACAGACAACAGCCCCAACCCGATCGCACTCACCGGACCAAGTGCCACCGCGATCACCCCCGTGGCCACCATGACACCGAAAACCAGCCCCGCGATCCGCTCGACCGTGTCGTCAATCGGCTCCAACACCTTTAGAGGCCGCGCCGAGCCGGAGGCAATGAAGGACAGCCCCACCTCGATCTCCTGCGCGGTGGAGAGAAAGGCATTCAACGTGCGCAGCGTGACATAGGAAGCCGCCGCCGTGGTCGCCACATCCGCGGCATAGCCCTGCGCCGCGCCGACCACGGGATTGTCGCGCAGCAGCGCCGCAGTCAGCGCCATTACGCAAAAGAGTGCAAGCAGCCCCCGCCGGATCAACCGTCCGCCCGGATGCGCTGGTTCTTCGGATCATAGGGGCTGTCTTCGACCACCTCGGCCTCCCACAGTTGATCAAGCATCTTTACCTTCAGCCTCGTGCCTACCACCGCATCCTCGGGTTTGACATAGCCCATGCCGATGCTCTTGCCGAAGGCCACGGAATAGCCCCCCGAGGTCAGCCGCCCGGTCCGGGTCTCACCATTGTAAAGCACCTCACGGCCCCAAGGGGCGGCATCCTCCGGCCCATCGATCAGCACGGTCACGCATTTCGCGCGGATGCCGTGATCGACCATCGCCTGCTTCCCGTGAAACTTCTTGTTCAGGTCGACGAAGCGCGGCAAATCCGCTTCCAAAGGCGTCGCATCCCGGCCCAACTCATGCCCAAAGGCGCGATAGCTCTTCTCCTGCCTCAGCCAGTTCTGCGCCCGCGCGCCGACCAGCTTCATCCCATGCGGCTTGCCTGCCTTCTCCAACTGGTCGAACAGATGGTTCTGCATCTCGATCGGGTGATGCAACTCCCAGCCGAGCTCCCCGGTATAGGCCACCCGGATCGCGCGCACCGGCACCATGCCCAACTCGATGTCGCGCATGGTGAGCCATGGGAACCGCTTGTTGCCCAACACCGTCTCCGGCGCCGCATCCCGCACCAAAGCACCCAAAACATCGCGTGACTTCGGCCCGGCAATCGCGAAGACACCCCACTGCGTGGTCACGTCATGGCACTCGATATAACCCAGCTCAGGCATCTTATCGGCAATCGCCTTGCGCAGATAATCGCTGTCATAGGCCGTCCATGCCCCCGCCGAGACGAGGTAATATTCGTCCTGCGCCAAACGCACGATGGTATATTCCGTCCGCGTTGTCCCCGCCCCGGTCAAGGCATAGGTCAGGTTGATACGCCCCACCGAAGGCAGCTTGTTGCAGGTGAACCACTCCAGAAACGCCGTCGCCCCCGGCCCGCGGACCAGATGTTTGGTAAAGGCCGTGGCATCGATCAACCCGACACCCTCGCGGATGGCTTTCGCCTCTTCCACCGCATATTGCCACCAGCCCCCGCGCCGGAACGAGCGGCTGTCATGATCACTAAACCCCTTCGGCGCAAAATAATTCGGCCGCTCCCAGCCATTCACCTGCCCGAACTGCGCCCCCCGCGCCGCCTGCCGGTCATAGGCAGGCGAGGTGCGCAGCGGACGGCACGCGGGCCGCTCCTCATCAGGATGGTGCAAGATATAAACGTGGTCGTAGGCTTCCTCGTTCTTGCGCGCGGCATATTCCGTGGTCATCCAATCGCCGTAGCGTTTGGGATCGAGGCTCGCCATATCGATCTCGGCCTCGCCCTCCACCATCATCTGCGCCAGATAATAGCCGGTGCCGCCCGCCGCCGTGATCCCAAAGGAAAACCCTTCCGCCAGCCACATATTGCGCAGCCCCGGCGCTGGCCCCACCAAGGGGTTGCCATCGGGCGTATAGCAAATCGGCCCGTTGAAATCATCCTTCAGCCCGCAATCCTCAGCCGAGGGGATGCGGTGGTTCATCGCCATATATTGTTCTTCGATCCGCTCAAGATCGAGCTGAAACAGATCGGCCCGGAAACTGTCCGGCACCCCATATTCAAACCGCGCCGGCGCGCCCTTCTCATAAACCCCAAGGATCCAGCCACCACGCTCTTCGCGCACATAGCTCTGCGCATCGGCATCGCGGATCACCGGATGCTCCCCGTTGCCCGCCGCCCGGTAATCGACCAAGGCCGGATCGCGGTCCATGACGATGAACTGATGTTCCACGGGAATCGCTGGCATCTTGATGCCCAGCATCCGCGCCGTGCGCTGCGCATGGTTGCCGCTCGCGGTCACCACATGTTCCGCCGTGATGACGATCTGCTCGTCCGACGGCACAAGGTTGCCGCCCTTCTCGACCATCTTGGTGCAGGTCACCTCCCAATGCGTCCCATTCCAATGGAACCCATCCGCCTGCCACTTGCGCTCGATCGCCACACCACGCTGCCGCGCGCCCTTGGCCATCGCCATGGTCACATCGGCGGGGTTAATATAGCCATCAGTCTGATGATAAAGCGCGCCCTTCAAATCCGATGTCTCGATCAGGGGCCACTTCGCCTTGATCTCATCGGGGGTAAGCCACTGATAGAGCACACCACAGGTTTCGGCGGTAGAGGCATAGAGCATATACTCATCCATCCGCGCATCCGTCTGGGCCATGCGCAGATTGCCCACCACGGCAAAGCCCGCGTTCAACCCCGTCTCCGCCTCCAGCGTCTTATAAAACTCGACCGAATACTGATGAATATGGGTCGTCGCATAAGACATGTTGAACAAGGGCAACAGCCCCGCCGCATGCCAAGTCGAGCCAGAGGTCAACTCGTCCCGTTCCAAGAGCATCACATCATCCCAACCGGCCTTCGCCAGATGATAGGCGATCGACGTGCCAACCGCCCCGCCCCCGACAACCAATGCTTTGACTTGCGTTTTCATCTGCCAATCCCCCTGCGCTAGGCCCACTCCCGTTGTACGCAGCAGCACCACGCCCCGCAGGCAGCAGCCGACCCAACATCGCCAAAAACCGACCTCACCCGCTCACCCAAAGCGCCACCTCAGCCCAAGCGCGCGCGCCCCACCTTCATCCTTTCTCAAATACCCTGCACCACCTCTCCTGCCGCACCACACCTAGGCAGACCACACCGCCCCCACCTTCATCCTTTCCCAAATACCCTGCACGACCCTTCCCGCCGCACAACATCAGGGCAAAACACCCAATCTCACCCCGGCAAAATCTTCCCCGGGTTCAAAATATTCTGCGGATCCAGCGCCGCCTTTAGGGTCGCCATCACATCCACCGCAGCCCCCAATTCCTTGCGCAGATAGGGCCGCTTGCCCTGCCCGATCCCATGTTCGCCGGTGCAGGTCCCGTCCATCGAAATCGCCAGTTCCGCCAACCAGCTGACGAAGGCCTCGCCGCGCGCGACTTCTTCGGGGTCGTCCATGTCGATCAACAAGGACGCATGGAAATTCCCGTCCCCTGCATGGCCCACGATGGGGGCGATCAACTGCAACTCTTCCGCCCGCGCTTGGGCCGCCACCACGGCATCGGCGAGCCGCGAGATCGGCACGCAGACATCGGTGGCCACGGCCTTGCAGCCCGGCCTCAGGGCCATCACCGCCCAATAGCCATCATGCCGCGCCTGCCAAAGTTTGTTGCGTTCTTCGGGCGTTGTGGTCGCCGCATAGCCGTTGCCGCCGAATTCTTCGGCCAACATGCCAAAGGTCTCGGCCTGTTCCACCACGCCCGCCTCGGAGCCGTGGAATTCCAGCAGCAAAAGCGGTGTTTCGGGCAGGGTCAGCTTGGAATAGGCGTTCACAGCCTTGACCACATCGGCGTCCAAAAGCTCGATCCGCGCCACGGGCAGGCCGTATTGGATGACCGCCATCACGGTCTCGCAGGCGGCCTGTACCGTCGGGAAGGAACAGCAGGCCGAGGACATCGCCTCGGGGATGCCTTGCAGGCGCAGGGTGATCTCGGTGATGATCCCCAGCGTCCCTTCCGAGCCCACGAAAAGCCGCGTCAAATCGTAGCCCGCCGAAGACTTCCGCGCCCGCCCGCCGGTGCGGATCACCCGGCCATCGGCCAGAACCACCTCAAGGCTCAGGACGTTGTCCTTCATCGTGCCATAGCGCACCGCATTGGTGCCGCTGGCCCGCGTCGCGGTCATCCCCCCGAGCGACGCATTGGCGCCGGGGTCGATCGGAAAGAACAGCCCCTGATCGCGCAGATGGGTGTTGAGCGCCTCGCGGGTCACGCCGGGCTGCACCCGGCAATCCAGATCGCCCGCATTGACCTCAAGCACGCGGTCCATCTGCATGACATCGATGCAAATCCCGCCCGCCGGGGCGTTCACATGCCCTTCGAGAGAGGTGCCCGTGCCGAAGGGGATCACAGGCACCCGATGGGCGGCGCAGATACGCACCGCCTGCGCCACCTCTTCGGTCGATCGCGCCATGACCACCGCGTCAGGCGCCTGCGTGTCGATCCATGTGGTTGTGTGGCCGTGCTGTTCGCGAATGGCTTGGCCGGTCAGCAGATTGTCCCCGAAGGCTTGTTGCAACTCGTCCAGCGCGGCGGTGATCCCCACCTCATTTCGCGGCAAATCTGCGATCTTGGTCACGTCTTATCTCCCAATAGCATCCTCACGCCGCAAAATCTTGCGGCGGCATCTTTGTAAATTAATCACCCGAAAGGCCCGCGTTGCCGCAGCCGCCCGTGGGTCAGAGCATGGAGGGCACAACCTGATCCGGCGGGCGGTGGCCGTCATCGAAGGTCTTGATGTTGATCAGGACTTTCTCGCCCATCTCGATCCGCCCTTCCAATGTGGCGGAGCCCATATGCGGCAGCAGCACGACGTTCTTTAGCTCGCGCAGGCGCGGATTGATCTCGCGACCATGTTCATAGACGTCCAGTCCCGCGCCCTTGATATCGCCCGAGCGCAGCATCCTCGTCAGCGCGTTCTCGTCGATCACCTCCCCGCGGGAGGTGTTCACGATCACCGCGTCGGGCTTCATCAGACCCAAACGGCGCGCGTTCATCAGATGGAAGGTGCTAGGGGTATGGGGGCAGTTGATGCTGATCACGTCCATCCGGCTGACCATCTGATCAAGGCTTTCCCAATAGGTGGCCTCTAGCTCGCCCTCGATCTCTTCGCGCAGGCGTTTGCGGTTGTGGTAATGCACCTGCATGCCAAAGGCCCGCGCCCGGCGCGCCACGGCCTGACCGATGCGGCCCATGCCCAGAATGCCCAAACGGCGCCCGCCAACGCGGCCCCCCAAGAGTGCCGTGGGCGCCCAGCCGTCCCAATTGCCCGATTGCATCACCGCCATGCCCTCGGGCATGCGGCGGGTCACGGCAAGGATCAGCGCCATGGTCATATCGGCGGTATCGTCGGTCAGCACGCCGGGGGTGTTCGACACCAGCACGCCGCGCTGGCGCGCGGTGGCCACATCAATGTGATCGACCCCGGCCCCGTAGTTGGCGATCAGCTTGAGCCGTTCGCCCGCTTGGGTGATTAGCGGCGCGTCGATCTCATCGGTGATGGTGGGCACCAGCACATCTGCTTGGCGCATCGCCACGCCCAATTCCTCGCGGGTCATGGGCCTGTCATCTTCGCGTAGGGTCACGTCAAACAGCTCTGACAGCCGTGTTTCCACGGCCTCTGGCAACCGTCGCGTCACTACAACACTCAACCGCTTCTTTGACATGCCTGCTCTCCCGGTCTTGGCGTCGCCTCGTTTCGCGGGCATGGTGTCTCATGCAGCGACGAGGCACAAGAACTCGCGCCGGAAAAAGAGCAACAATAACCCGCAGATTTGCACAGCACCGACCCACAGCAGTGAACCGCATAGCAGGCAATTCAATGATAACCGCTTTCTTTCGCAGCGCCCTGATGGTGGGCGCGCTGCTTTTGGCACAGCCGACCTCCGGCCTTGCAGAAGAGGCGCGTGGTCAGGTCACGAACCTGCCCCTGCCCCGTTTCGTTTCGATGAAAGCCTCCGAAGGCAATGTGCGCCGCGGCCCGTCCCTGTCACACCGGATCGACTGGGTCTACAAACGCCGCGACCTGCCGCTGAGGATCACCGCCGAACATGGCCATTGGCGCCGGGTCGAAGACCGCGACGGCATGGGCGGCTGGGTCCACTACTCGCTTTTGTCGGGCACCCGCACGGTGCTGGTCGAACAGGACATGCTGCAACTGCGCATCAATCCCGACCCCAAAGCCGCCGTGGTGGCACGGTTGGAACTCGGCGTGGTGGCCCGTCTGGGCGAATGCACGCTGGAATGGTGCGAACTGCGCTCGGGCGGTTTCACCGGCTGGGCGCCCAAGGTGCGGCTCTGGGGTGTTGGCCCCAAGGAACTGCGCGAGTAGCGCACCCCGCCCTCGCCGCAATTGCATGATCCCGGCGCATGCGCCACTCTGCCGGCAAAATTCAAGCCGGAGAGAGCGCCATGCAAGCCATCACCTATGACCAATTCGGAGCCGCCGCCGACGTGCTGCGCCTGTCGGAGGTCGACAGCCCCGCCCCGCAAGCCGGAGAGGTCTGCGTCGCGCTCAGCCATTCGGGCGTGAACCCGTCGGACGTGAAGGCCCGCGCAGGCACCCGCCCCGGCGTGACCAAACCACCCTTCCCGCAGGTCATCCCCCATAGCGATGGCGCGGGAGAGATCATCGCCGTGGGTGCGGGCGTCGATGCGAGCCGCGTGGGCCAGAAGGTCTGGATCTGGAACGGCCAGTGGCAACGCGGCTTTGGCACGGCGGCTGAGCAGATCACCCTGCCTGCCCATCAAGCCGTGCCCCTGCCCGATGGCGTCTCGTCCGAAGTCGGCGCGCAGCTTGGCATTCCGGGGCTCACCGCCTGCCACGCCGTCTTTGGCGGCGGCGGGGTGGCCGGGGAAACGGTGCTGATCCAAGGCGGGGCAGGCACGGTGGGCTATCTTGCTGTGCAGCTGGCCAAATGGGGCGGGGCCAAGGTGATCGCCACCTGTAGCCCCCGCGACAACGATCTGCTGCGCGACGCAGGTGCCGATGCCGTATTCAACTACGCCGACCCCGATCTCGCCGCCGCCGTGCTTGATGCCAATGGCGGCAAGCCGGTCGACACCATCGTCGAGACGGAGTTCGGCCTGAACATCACCACCGACACCGAGGTCATCGCCCCCAATGGCCGCATCGCCGCCTATGGCTCGGCGGCGGAAATGTCGCCGGTGCTGCCCTTCTATCCGCTGCTGTTCAAAGCGGTCACCATCGACATCATCCTGATCTACCTGCTGCCCGCAGGCCCGCGCGAACAGGCAATCAACCGGTTGCACCACGCGCTGGAGGACGGCGCCCTGCGCTGCCCCGTCGACACGGTCTTGCCGCTTTCTGAGGCCGCCCGCGCCCATGAGTTGGTCGAGGCCGGACAGCGCAGCGGGGCGGTGCTGCTCGATTGTCAGGGGTAACACGCTAATTGGCCAAGCTGCCGTCCCCGTCGCCCGGGGGCGGTGGCCCATCCCGCTGACGGAGTTCCCCCCATGCGCCTCACCGCCGCCCTGCCCCGCCTGTTCCTCTGCCTGCTGCTAAGCTGCGCGCTGCCCCTCACCCCGGCCTTTGCGCAAACGAGTGACCAGCCCGAGGGCACCATCGCCGTCGAAGGCGATGCCACGGCGGACGCCGCCATCGCCAAACGCATCCGCGCCATCCTGCGCGAGCTTGAGGGGTTCGAGAAGGTCCGCGTCTCTGTCGCCTCCGGCATCGTCACGCTGACCGGCACCACGCTCGACACCGCCAGCGCCGCGCGGCTGAACGATTTGGCGGGCCGTGTCGAAGGGGTGGTGGCGATCCGCAACGAGGTGCGCGAAAGCACCGATGTGGCCGAGCGGCTCAACCCCGCCGTAGAGCGCTTTCGGGACCGGATGGCGCAGGCCGTGGCCTTCCTGCCGCTGGCCTTGGTGGCGCTTGGGGTCTTTGGCCTGATCGTCGTGGCCGGGCTGGCGCTGGCGCGGCTGCGCAACCCGTGGGATCGGCTCGCTCCCAACGCGTTCATCGCTGGCATTTACCGCCAGATCATCCGGCTGGCCTTTGTCATCGCCGCACTGGTGGTGGCGCTGGATATCCTCGGCGCCACGGCGCTGCTCTCGGGCATCCTTGGCGCGGCGGGGATCGTCGGCCTCGCCATCGGTTTCGCGGTGCGCGACACGGTCGAGAATTTCATCGCCTCAATCATGCTGTCGATCCGCCAGCCCTTTCGCCCCAACGACACGGTCGAGATCGACGGCGACACCGGCAAGGTGATCCGCCTGACCAGCCGTGCCACGATCCTGCTGACCTTTGACGGCAATCACCTGCGCATCCCCAATGCCACCGTCTTTAAAAGCCGGATCACCAACTATTCACGCAACGCCGAACGGCGGTTCACCTTTACCCTCTCGGTCGCCAGCGACGCCGATCTGGCCCGCGCCCGTGATTTAGCGCTGGAGGTGCTGAACGACCTACCCTTTGTCCTATCCAGCCCCGAAGCCGCCGCTTGGGTGGACGAGGTCGCCGATCACTGGATCAACATGCAATTCGCCGGTTGGATCAATCAAGAAAGCACCGATTTGGTCGCCGCCCGCAGCGAAGCGATTCGCCTGACCCTCTCAGCTTTCGATGCGGCGGGCCTCACTGCGGGGCCACCGGCCTATCAGCTGCTCTCTCAAAGCGAATCCCCCTCCGACGCCCCCGTCGATTCGCCGCAAACGGCAGCCGCCCCCACGAATCCGGCCGCCGCCCAGCCCGTCGAGCCCCAAACCGAGCGGGAATTGACCCGCATCGTCGCGCAGGAACGTGCCGAATTGCCTAGCAAAGACCTGCTCTCTGTTGATGCAGCCGAAGAATAGGCTAATTTCTTTAAAACGGGTCTTGCACCCCGGGCCAGAGAACTTTAGTTAGCGCCCTGTGTTGGGATGTAGCCAAGTGGTAAGGCAACTGTTTTTGGTACAGTGTACCGTAGGTTCGAATCCTACCATCCCAGCCAACACTTCCGAGAATACCTAGTTTTTTAGAGACTTAGCCTTATCAGCTCAGTAGGGCTGAAGAGCAGGTTACACTGGCGTTTACACACGAGGTCGCACAGACCGTGCGGGTAGTCCGCCACGCCGTCCCGGGCGATGACCGACTTGAAAGGCGGTCGTCATGGTCACTATCCCCTATCTCTGCACCAGACGCGGGCGGTTCTACTTCCGCCGGCGGATCCCGAAGTTTTCCACATATCATATGCCCGTGATGGTCTCCTTGGGGACGACGGATCACTCGGCAGCGACTAGGTTATGCGTGCAACTGACCGCACACATGGACCGAATGCTCGACAACAACCTTCATATCGACTTGCCCACGGCGGATGTGTCAGCCTTTTTCAAGGCTGAGCTCGCCCGTTGCGTTGCATCGGTGCATCGCATGCGGATGGTCGAGCGTATGGATGGCAGCCTGACGGCTAAAAAGATGCAGCGAAATCGCCTGGAGACCTTCGTCCTGCGCGGCATGGTCGAACACGGTTTGTCGGAAGACATCGCAGCCGAACGACTGCACCTTCTTGAGGAAGATGAGAAGCCCATCGCTCAAGATATTCAGGCCAGTCTTTTCCGTGAATTCATTTCGCCGGGATTCAACGCTGGAGTTCAGATGCGTGCAAAGGCAGAGAGTGGTCTGAGCCAATTGGAGGTCCTTCAACTGCGATGGGCCGCAGTAGAAGCACGGATGGCCGCGCATGAGGCTGCAGAGACCGTGCCACTTCACAATGCCAAAGGAGCCCGAGACAGTGCGGTATCAATGTTGCGCACTTTGATGCAGGAAGCCGTGGGCGGCGTAGCGCCTGTCAGCACAACCATAATCGAACCGCATTTGCCTTCGGTCCCCGTGGAGCCACACTCGTCGCCAGCAAAACTTCCGTACGCTTCGTCGCCGATAAAGCCACTCTTGACACCAGGTGTTTCCCTTATTGAAGGGCGCATGACCGGGAACGCAATCATCAAGCAGTTCGACGTCGCGCGTCAGCAGCCCAAGGACGTGGATTTCGACGGTTCCGCAGAGAACGTGGTTGTCGAGCGCAGCTTCGGTGATGACATCGCCGGCACCGCCGTCCGGATGATATGGCGGTCGACGGCTCAGGAAGACACGAAAGAGCAGAAGCTGAAATCTGTTACGCTCTTCATGTACCTGACCGGGGTTCAGAGGATGTCCAACATCCGGCAGCACCATTTCGATAGTTTCTCCAAGCTGCTCGAAACCCGGATGCCACCGACGTACTGGAAGAGAAAGCTGGAATTCGAGATGACCAGCCATGAACTGATTGAGGAGGCCACGCGATTGGGGAAGACCTGTGGTATGAAGCCTGCAACCATTCAGCGCCACGTGGACACCCTTGCGGCTCTTCTGGAACACGCCCGGTCCGAAGGAAATGTGACTGATTTCGTTCTTAATAAGAACGGGCTGATACCCGTTGACGAACGATCCGACGATGAAAAGCGGGAACCGTTCACCCTAGGTGAAATGCAATCCCTTTTTGCCCATACGCTTTGGCAAGGCTGCCAATCGCGAAAATTCCGGCAGAAACCCGGCAGCCTGGTAATTCAGGATCACCACTACTGGGTGAACCTACTGTTGGGCTACACGGGCGCCCGGCGCGCGGAAATCGCGGGATTGCTGGTGGACGACCTCGGCCTCGCGAACGAGATCCCATACGTACATATTCGGCCCAACCATTTGCGAGGCCTTAAGAACGCCGCGGCGCGTCGACGGATTCCGCTTCATCCGCACCTCATGGAACTGGGTTTTGCAGAGTTCGTGGAGGCTGCGCGGAAGCGCAACTGGGTCGCCCTCTTTCCGCAGGCTGTCCCGGAGAATATCCGCCATTTGGCCCATAACACGACAGAGCATAAAGATGTCCACGACCCCAAGTTTGGTGACGTTCTGGATTACATGCTGCGCACCTCGCTCGAAAAGGCGCTGAATGGCAACCCCCGCAAATTGTCCTGCCACGGCTTCCGGCATTACGTGAATGATCACTTCATCAGCCTTCGGCAGGACGACGGCATCAGTCTCGCCATTCCTGACATCGATCGACTCGATCTACTGGGGCACAAGCCGAAGGATGTGAATTTGGCGACGTACCGCCGGGCAGAGAAACCTCTCGGCCCATTGTATCAGGCCATCCTGACCCTGCCGCGCCTGTTCTGATCGGTAAACTGAAGCGGTCTCAAAAATCCTGGCAGTCAGCTAAAGTGTATTCTAATCCCTTCAAGAAATACGAACATGGCAGAGTGCCAGACCTTCGCAAATTGGCAAATGCCAAAGTGGAGTTTTCACGTACTCGTGCCGCTCCGTGAAGGGCAGTTGGGTGGCAACCCAAAAGGTCTTGATGGCCCTAGCCTGCGCCACAGTTTCAACCAGCGCACGCCGGAGCGGACCTCAACGAGGAGGTGTATGGGGATGTGAATGGGATGCCGTTCGAGCTGAAGAAAGCGGCAATCGATCGTTTGCCCCGGGTGTTCTGAATCAGCACAAATCCTAGGGCTGTGGCGCCGCCCCCAGGACAGTTTCGAGTTCGAACGGGCGGTCGGCAACGTGGTCGCTTGCCAAGCAGGCGGACTTGATCCATCGCAGGTGGCCGTCTGGGACGCCACAAATGAATTAACTCAAGCGATGGCCTTACCTAAAATGCTCCCCGGTCGAGCTGCGTCCAGCGATCAGAACTGCAACAAGACTGGCTCTTCGGAGCGTCTGCGGCATCTCGTGGCAGATGGCGTCCTGACGGTGGAATGGGCCAATCTCCTCGTTCGTCCATGCCCATCACCGTTCTAGGTGAGCGCGATCAGTCTTCGAGACCTACCTTAAGAAATGCACGCGCCATGGCGTTAAGCTGTCCTTCAGCCTTCTCGCGCACCTCTTCGACAGCCTTTGCGATATCTGCCGAGCGCCGAGCAAGAATGCGTTCTTGTGACGCGCGAAGTGCGCTGTTCTCGGCCTGGAGCTTCTGAATCATTTCCTGTTGTGTTTCGAACTCCCGGAAGAATTCATCCATGACTTTCCTAAGCACCCCCGGCGGGGCCGTGGGAACATGCCTAGTATCGGCTCCACCTGCCTTGCCGGTGATGTAGCCACAATCTTCTGCCCGGCTCAGCGCTGACGAGATCCTGTCATTGGACACCCCAAGGGGACACATCTCCTTGATCTCCGAATATGTCGGTTTACGACCTGCTTTGCCGAAGAAATCAGTGATGCGTTTGTCCAGCTCCCGGTCAGTGTGATTGGCCTTCCGGCTCATAATTGTCGATCCCATTCCTTGTTGTCGCAGATTACACCTATGCGCAGCGACAACGCACCGGAGCGGTTATCCACAATTTTCAATCTTTTCTGCGCGTCTGGGCCTAAAGAAAGGTAGAGGCTGGGTGCAGACTCTACCTCCTTCACGAGTGTCGCACCCGTCCTCAGCACTCCGGGACCCCCATCTTGTCCAGCCGACGATGCAGCCGGGCGATTTCGTCCGTCGGATCGATGCGGTTTGCAAGTGCCTGGACAGCTTCGGCGGTCCTGAACATCGCGGTGACGCAGACCTCGAGATCGGTCTGGATCGCATGAAGGTCTGCGAGCATCTGCTCGATCGGAGCGGCGATCGGTGACGCACCGCGCTCCAACAGCGCCTCAATCGCATCCAAGAGGCGGCGCAGGTCGCGGTAGAGGATTTCAGTATCTGTCATGGTGTCGGGGTCTCCGTATCGTGTTCGGCCGAGGGTGCAGGTGTTTGCTGTGGATTGTGGAAGTCGGGAAGGTTGATGGGCGGCATATTCGCCAGCTCCGAAATCTGGTCGCGGGCTGCTCCGAAGCCGCCGCCGGGACGTTCAGCCCAACGGGTCAAGGCATCCGTGACCTGCGCCTGCTGAAGCATTGCAGCGATCCGATCGAGAATATCTCTGACACGCCTAGCTAGGCGATCCCGGATGGAGTGAGAGGTCGGTCTTGGGCCGCGCAGGATGCCCATAGGGTCCGCCGGAGAAGGTGGCCGACAGAATGCGCGGTGAAGGATGCGGCGTGCATCATCCGCCCGCCTGTCCATTGCCTCTGCCAGGTGCCCCGAAGCAAGCGAAAGGATGCGACGTCGCGCCAGCGCCATGGCTGGGTCCGGTGTCGGCGGGGTCGGATGGCAAAGTGTTCCCTGCAGGATCAACTGCTGATCGCGTCCCTCACGCTCCGAGCACAGGGCGATTGAATCGGGGCGGAGATGATCGATGCGCCACCCGAGATCGGCAAGCACGGGCTTAATCCCAGACAACAGCGCCTCGCGATTGCCGACACCGCAGCGCGCCAGAATGCGGGCCGCAAGCATGATCTGGACCTTCGGGTCCTCGGCAGCCACGCGATCAGCGTCCCCACCAGCGATGTCGCCATGAGGGGTGAAGAGGCAGCCCGCCCAGCGATCCAATGCTGCAGCCCGTTTTAGCACCCAAGAGGGACCACTGATCGCTGCCGCTCTATGGGGATCCTCAGGGCCATACCATCTATTCGCATGGTTGACCGTATCCTGATACGCATCCCAGATCCTGCAACTCTCGCCGGTTGGTGGATGTGGGTTCCACGACCTCGACACGACCTTCGTGCAAACTTTCCGAAAGACTGCCCTTGGCACCAGAATATTGATCTCAAGGTGACCGGCATGAAGATGTGTGCCAGCCAGCATTGGCGGGCGCGCTTCCGGCGCAATGCCAGACCACGCCACTTCCATCCAAAGAGCTAGCGCCGCATCGATCCGCCGCCTCAGGTCTCGGTCGCCTGACCGCCATGCGGCCATATCGATTTCGTCTGGAGCAAACGACAACGTTGCGCAGCTGTACCGATGGCGCGTTTCCAGCGCCTCAATACATGCAGCGACCAGGTGCCTGTCCCCCGCTAGGAGCTCGGGCGCCGGATCCCTCAATACGACCTCCCGCCTTCCCGCGATCTGTGCCACGTGGCTGTCAGACATCAGGTAGCTGACCACGCGAGCCGCAGACCCGGTGGAATGAGGCGACCAGAGCAGCTTCACCGCGCATCGCTCCCGTCCGTCCAGCCGTTTCCAACTGCAAACTGCAGGCCAAGCCAGAGGCTTTCGTAAAGTCGATCCAGCCTCTGCACGACAAACAAAATGTCGATCTCGTTCGGTGAGGCTAAGACGGCCTCTAGCAAAGTGTCCAATGCGCCAACCGCTTCGCGATATGCAAAGAGCAAGTCAAAAATGTCCTCACTGGCGCTGGTGTTCCCACCGGATCCCAATGTCCGTTCGGCGATGTACCTTGACCGCGATACGCCCTTCCGATCGGCCTGCTGCTTGATTTGCTTCCACTCAGCGTCCGTCAGGGACACCTTCCGCGGCTGCGTTTTCTCGTCGGCCCGAGTTCGACGTTTCATCAGTGCAATTTCCCTAGTTGGCCCTGTTGCGGATTCTTGATCTGCGGCAAACGCTGATCGTTTATTTAGCAAAACCAAAATCGCTCAGAGGGTTGCCCCGAGAAAGGATCGCCGAAGTATCAGGTGTGGATAACCACGGTTCGAACAGGTCGCACCGAACCCGCAAGAGGCCTAGAAACGCAGTGTTTTTAAATGCTTGGAGTTCACTCCTCGGTGATCCCCGTGCGGATCAAGAGGCCGCAGAGAAACTTCGGGGGCATGTCGCTTGCCCCCAACAATGAAAAGAAGCCCTAAACTATTTGGCAAATTCCCGCGCGTTCTGATCCATTTGGCTGAACCATGAGACAAGACCTGTATGGATATTCTTGATCCGCA
Source organism: Sulfitobacter sp. R18_1 (assembly GCF_017743915.1). Classification (NCBI taxonomy): domain Bacteria; kingdom Pseudomonadati; phylum Pseudomonadota; class Alphaproteobacteria; order Rhodobacterales; family Roseobacteraceae; genus Sulfitobacter; species Sulfitobacter sp. R18_1. The sequence continues at coordinate 240,147 of NZ_JAGHRG010000003.1, read as the reverse complement.
AGGATCGTGCAGGCCATTGGCAGCGATAGGACCTGCGAGGTCCCTCAAGCTTCGTCCGGCAGCACCTCGCTCAGCCAATCGAGAAACACGGAAAGCCGTCGCAGGCTGGAGATGCGCGTGAGGTAGAGCGCAGTGATGTCGAGCGAAGCCGTGACGAGCTGGCGCGAGAACAGTTCCACCGGCTGTCCTGCCGCGAGGTCGGCGACCACCATTAGTCGGAAAACCGCGCCACCCCCCATGCCGCCTAGCACCAGCGCGCGGACTACCTTGCTGTTCTCGGTCTGCACGGACGTGGGCGGCGCCACCTCGCCGATGCCTTTGAACACCAGCCGGTTGATATGCGCGGGCGTGGTAAAGCCGACCTGTCACAGCGCCGCAAAATCCTCAGGCAGCGCGGGCCGGTCCGCCCGCTCCAGATAGTTCCGCGCGAAGTGAGCGCTGCTTTGGCGATCCATCCATCGGTCATCGAACGACTCGAAGCTGGAATTGATTCCCACGTCAGCGAGATGCGATCATACCGGCCCGAACAGCCGCGCAATCAACCCTCTGCGAAGTTTTACTTCGATTGCAGTGACCTGCTCTGGTATTTTATTAACCTAGATCACTGGGCAGCTATCTCGTCCGTTACGCGCGGGCATCTACGGTTATTGGCGGTTTCGCAGTGGGTTCGGTTCAATCCTTGGAATAAACTTCCATAGCCGCGCGCAGGGTGGCTATTTAAGCCGAGAGAAACAGTTCCTTGAGGGTCAGGTTCCTGCCGAATTCAACAGTTTCTAACTGTGCAGTCCCAAGATCTCTTCCACGACGCGTCGGGGACCTACGATGGGATTTTGCAAGCTAATTGTTGCGGGAAGTTCTACGCGGAAAGTGACCGACTGGGCATCGACATGCTGATGGGTTACGACGTCATCGCGCCTCAAGACCTCGATTGCCGGGTCTGCCATGTCGTACCCACGGACGAAGGTTACGCCAAATTTGGTCGTGAACGGCGCGTCGTTGATCATCGTGGCATGCTCGTATCCGATGCCCGACTCTGTACCGTACGTTGACACCCGCGAGAGAAATTGATCGACTACGCCGCTAGCCCCAGAGGCGTTGAGACGCTCAACGATACTCTCCACCAAGGCAGGAATCGACAACGAAGGCGTATCGAAATCTGCTTCGCACAGGCCAATGCTTACGAGGAGCAGGCGCGCTTCCCCCGTTGAGTCATCACTGGCAGGGATAGGTTCGATTTGGTGGACGCCGTGGATAGCGTGAGATGAGGTGGCGCGAGTAGTGGTTTTTACCTCTACGCCCATACCTTCCCATGTGAAGTCCCTTGCCGAGCGGCGCCAGCCATCCCAAGCCTGAACGATTGGTCCGACCTGAGGATCGGTCGCGCGGCGACAAAGAGCGTCGAGTAGGAGCAGTTCCCCGACGAGACCGAGGATCGCGTTCTCAGAGATCTCCATGCGATTGATGGCGAGTTCGATCAGCGGTTCGGTGACGGCAAAGGCGCGCTCCAAATTAACGTCGGCCTTCTCGCGCAGCAGTTCAGCGGCAATAAATGCACCAACCTGGTCGAAATGCCCCAGAGCGGGTAAGAAAATGCGGTTGGCTCTCAGTGGAGGCAGGCTGTCACGGTGCCAGGAGTGGTAGCGCAACGCAGTTTTCACGGTGCCGGTCCGGGGCCTTAACTCGTTGCCTGCAAGGAACAGCTCCAAGTGACCGCGACTATTCCGAGCGATTCCGACTACATTCGCATCAGTCAACCAATTTATGGTTCGGTCATCTCCGATTGCGCCCGATGGAACGGCTTTGATTTGGTTTAGGACTGCTTCGTAGCTGGTCATGGGAGTTCCTTCTAAACGATGGTCGCCCCAGCACGGGTGGCTGAAAACTGCTCCGGACCTCCCGCAGGTAGACAGACACCAACTGCGACCGTGGGGTGCTCGTCGTCCGGATGTTGATTGACATAGAAGAGGATTTGACCGTCGGAGCCGCTGGGTCGCCACCCAGTATTGTTGCTCGACGGTACGTCAGCGTAGCGGTGGTAGTAGTCGAAGTAGACGTCACCGCGATATTGTCCCGGACCGGCGTTGGGGTCACTCGCACCCCAAGTGGTCTTAAGTTCGCCTCCGGCCACCCTCTTTGTGGTGGCGCGTATGTTAAATGGGAGCCGTCCCAGAGGGCCTTTGCATACGGTGGCGCCATCTCCGTAACGAATGCCGACCCAAAAACGTGGCTGCTCAGCGTTCTTGCGCGTAAGGTCGGCGTAGGACCATCGTTCCCCGGGCTGGCCGGTGACAAATAGGCCGGTAATCGACCGGGTGAGACTAGCCGACCAAAGTCTAAGGTAGGCGGCGATGGCATAAGGGCAGGCACGCCTTGGCTGGTCTCCCCTACCATCCCTCACTGGAGGGCGATAGAGAGGTGCATCGGTCAGTGTGGCGACCGCGTTTGCCCGGGCTTCGATACCACTCCAGATGTCTGCGTGAACCCCCTCACTTCCAGGGCGGTAATCTGCGTATGTGAGGCGATCTAAGACGTCGGCAGCCTCGGCCAGTTCGAGTGGAGCATCTAGGATGCGGCCCCGCAGCACGTTGGCGACAGTGAGGTCATTGGAGGGCCGGCGGAAGAGGCTGGCCAAGATTTCTGCATTCGGATCCTGCTGTCCGCTATCATTGATGACTGTAATGAAGGGGCGTGCGCCTGGTGATAGTGGAAGGTTGCCAACGCCTGCGATTTTGCCTGTGGCTTCGAAATTTAGGCCCTGCAAGACAGTAGGTTCAGGGGCGTCACCCATCATGCGCTCGGTGATGGCTGTTCGAACCGCTTCATCGACATAGTGATAGTCACGGAAGAGGGAGAGCTGGTCACTAGAGGCGAAGACGCGGCAAAGTTCGATATATGATCCGCGGTAACCAAACCAGCGCTGCATTTGCATCTGGGTGTCGGCCAGCGGATTGGCCGATGAACGCTGAAACAATGCCGTGGTCATCCCTTCCAGCGTCAGTCCCCGGGCCATGACATTCCCTGAAACGAAGATCGTGCAGAGGTCGCGCGCTGCTCTCCATTTTCCGGTGTCCGCATCCTGGATCGGTGCGTAGGCAGGGCGATCGTCAGCGTTAGGGTCGCTGTTGACCACGGCGATCCTGGTACCGGGGATCACCTCTCTGACTAATAGGTCTTCGACCGTCTGCCAATCCGGGAAACTTGGCGGTGGCAGGACGCCGAACTCCTCCTCGATTATTCTGGCGGAGGCGCGATACTTTTCAAGCCATTGCGCCCACGGAGCTGGGTCTGCCAGTAGTTTTTCCACCAACGCCTGCGGAAGCCTGGCATCTCCCGCATCGAGCATTTCTCGAGCCGTCGCTCGATTCTGAATTCCCGCCCAGATCAACAGATCCTCAGCACCTTGGAAATGGTGCTGGATCGCCGCAGAAGGGTGGTACAGCATCGAGTGCGGCGACGCCGCTTCGGCAAGAGCTTCTTCCCTGGTGTCAAACTGCTTTGCGAGCGCAGACATTGGGCCCAGTCTGCCTGAACGGTACAGGCGGATGGCGCCTGCCACCAAGAACGCTCGGACGGCGTCGGCGAGGTCATGCTGTACGGAGTTGGTGGTGGGCACGCACAGTTTGGCCGCTTCTGCTCGGCGGTAGAATACCTCACCGCCGGTGTAGCAAGAACGCATTCCAGCCGCCTCGGGGTAAGTCGACGTACGAGGGGCATCGAGATTGCCAGGGTTGGCTGTATCTACTGGATGGCCGACGTCGAGTGGCGTCCGAAGAGAGATTAGGAAGTCTCGTGGCGCCAGGGGGTTGTGATCCTCCTGAAGGAGGTTGGCCTGGGGCGTCGCTGTGTAGGCGATATAGGTCGAGAACAGATTTTCAGGGGACCCTTGGGGAGGATCCCAGAGGTTGGCGATTGCGCGTGGGATCTGCTTTAGGTTGCCGTAGATGGGGTCTTGCGAGGACTCAACGATGGCATCGAGGATCGAGCCATCGTCAGCCTCATCGTCAAGTACGAGCATGTGGACGGGCCGACCAAGCTTCTTGACTTCTTTGAAAACGCTGTCGCGGAGGCTTGCTCCCAACGCATGCAGATGGTCAGTCTGCTTCATCGCCACGATGATGAGAGGCCTGCCCTGACTTAGCCGTGTTCGAACCTCTGCCGACGGCAAACGGTAAGTGGTTCTCAGCGGGTGGGTCTGTTCTGCCAGAGCAATCCCAGGCTTAGGACATAGCAGGCGGCGCTTAATTTTCTGTGCATTTTCCTCGCCCGAGTCCAACTGCTGCACTAGTCTCTCATAGGTCTGGCGCCACAAGGAAAGGCGGGTACCGGCGAGTACGACGATGATGTCGAGGCCGTGGTCGATAGCCAAGGCTGAGACACCCAGCATAGAAGCAGTCTTACCAGACTGGACCGAGCCCATGACAAGGCCTGAGCGTGAGCGGCTGGATGGCCAATCTTCGGGCTTCGTAGTATCGGCTGCCAATATCCCGCGCTGCAGAATGTAGCGGGAGTCCGCTTCAACAGATGCACGCGCTGTGTCAGTCAAACCGACAAGTTGAGCCCTGTACCTTTCCCACCACGATTCCGCTTCTTTTGGAGAGGGTGGATTGAAGTAGACGTGCTCGACGAGTGGGAAATTCATTTTCACCGCTCTCAACTTTTCGGTTTAATGCGCATCCGCTGCAACGATGCGTACCCAGAGGTCCCGAATTGCAGACGTATTGCTTCAGCCGCTTGATCGGGGTCCAGGCCCAAAAGTTCGAGGAGACTCTTAGTGATCTTGGCGATGTAGTCCCACTGGGTTTTTGTCTGGGTCTTTTCAGGGCGTTCCCAATCTGCGGATTCCTCGCTCGCCGTTCGGATAGCATCACTATTTGCCTCGATGCGGTCCTCGATGTCGTCTGGCGAGGCCGCTAGAGCCATGGTGATGCCGACTAGGGAACCAACGAGTTGAAGCTCCTGCCACTTGGCCCCCTTACCTCCATCCTTGAATTGATCCGACCACAACTCATCATGCGATGAGTGTAGTTCGACAGCATCTAGCAGCAGCCTGAACAGCTTATTCAACGTCGACGAGTCGGCTAACGGGTGCAGCTTGTTCTTCTGAATCGCGATCAGCAACTGATCGATGTTACGGCTAGTCGATGCCAAGTCTTTATCTTTGGTGTCATGTACCAAGATCGAGATGACCCAAGCGAGAACCTTAGTGCGCTTGTAGCGCGTGCCCCCAAAACCGTAGTCTGTCAGCGCGTCACCTAGGCGGCCAAGATCGTCAATACCGGCAAGCGATTTGGAGATCTTTGCGACATCGGTATTCGGGTCAGCATCGCCGGCGGCGGCAAGAGTTGCGCGGGTAAGTTCGACCTCATGGTAGACGGCGTTACGGATCTCTTCAGCATTCAGGTGTACGCCCTGCTTGTTGTAGAGGCGAAAGACCTCATGGATCTGGGCTTGACTGGCCTTGGTATATTCGATGACGGGAATCTTGTACTGTGCGGTTCCCTCAAACAGGTACTCAATGGTGGTTTGCTCACCGGCGACGTCGATCACTTGCGTCTTGATTTGCGTGTAATACTTTCCACGGAGAGGCTCAAGGTAGGAGCCAACCAGCCCGCCGTCTCCCGTCGTTCGCAGCTTGAATGGAAAGTAGTATTCGTTCTCATCTGCGGATTTGAGCGGGCTACCTTCTAGCGCTTTCCATGCACGGCGAAACGCAGGGTAATCGTCGTTGAAAAGATCTGTCAGATTTTTTTTACCCTGGTCATCAAGACGTCCTTGTTCGTTGAATCTTTTATCTTTGTGCCGAGCTGTGACCTCCGCCACCTTCTGCTTCGCGACAGGGTGTTTTCCTACAAACCGTAGAATGGCCGTGAGCCTCTGCTTGCCGTCAACGACTTCATGGGGTGTCGAAGGTCCGGTTCGCAGCAAAATGATGGATGGCAAAGGTACGCCACGCAGGATGGACTCCAGCAAGGACTGACGGTCGCTGTTGGTCCATACATCACCACGCTGGTACGACGGCGTTAGGTTGGGCGCCCTCATGGTGAGCTGGTAGATCGGCCATACGTCGGCCTTCGCCGTGACAGGCTCTGGGCTTACCACTTCCTCGATCCCGTCGATCTCGGCCCAAGAGTCTGCCCATGACTGGGTAGCGGTTCCGCGGCTGGTGCCCTTGGCATCAAGCTCTTCAAAAAAACTCCCCTGAAGCCGTACGGCTGCCTCTACGCGCTCGTTTAGGCGCTCGAGCGCTCGAAGGCTCAGCGGCGGGTGGGTACCTTCGGAAGCAAGAAGGTCGGTGGGGTCAAGGTTGAATTCAGCGATTAGTGCCTGAAGGAATGGTTCACCTCCCGTGTGCGGGAGATCCTCGCTGAGGCTCAGCCACCCTTGAACGTCAGCGAGTTTGTTCATCCAGGAGTCGGAGTCGAAGTCAACGTCACTGTTGCTGAACATCGACGAGACAGGGCGAACGCCGTTGGGCGTATCCGAAGCCTCGGAAAGACTAGCCAACCCTTCCGCGATGCTCTCAAGAAAGAGGCCCCGCGGATCTTCCTCGTCGAAGTCGTTTTCATTTGCGATGTGATCAGTCATTCAGCAGCTCTTAAGGGTTCGAGGTCGGAGGTTATGATCGACGTGGGCCGGATGAGCCCGTTTAGCAATCGTTCGGCTATTGCTTTGACAACGCGAGCGTTTACTGCGTTTCCCAAGGCTTTGTAGGCGTCGATGTCCGACGAAGGCAACTGGATGCCTCCAAGGCTCTGAAGCTCAGCGCATTCGGCTGGTGTCATGTAGCGTCGTTCGCCGGCCAGATTAGCACCGAGGATGGGCACTTGGGTCTGCGTGAAGGAGACGAGACTTGGGGAGGTAGTGGGACGTTTGACTCGCAGACCTGATGCACGCACCTGCAATACGAAGTTATCGATATCACGCTCCTCACCTTGCGCGTTCCACTCCATCTTCTGAAAGCTAGACGGAAAGCCTTGCGGGCTCCATCTTGCGATCCAAGGATCGATCCAGTGGCGGTTGGCTTCGTAAAACTCGCGGTTTTGTCTGATATAAGCACGCTTCCACTGAGGGAAATGCAAGTCGCCTAGGCGGTTAGCGTGGCTAGGTATTCTTTCAAGTTGCTCGTCGAGCGAGCAATCGAGGGACTGGCCGAAGCTGCCCCTGAAACCCATCCGGCTAAGGCCCCGCACGGGTCTGCGTCTCCAAACCCCTGCTGGGGTCTCGTCTAGGTAGGGATAGGTTGCCCCAAATTCCATCGACCAGATCGGGAAAGAGGGCAGCTTCAGCGAAGCTGGCGACCGCCGCAGAAAATCACCCCACATATTGATGGCACGCAGCGTCTGCTCCGGGATGGCGCGCCCGGAATACCCTTGGTGGCGCAATACCCATTGGATTTCAGTGGGATCTTTATGCTTCTCTGGCCACTCAAAATGGTCGAGACCATTAAGTGATCCTACGAAGTATGCGCGGTCTCGCACCTGTGGAATGCCGAAATCGTGGGGCGAGAAATGCTCCACTTCCACGGAGTAGCCAAGGTCCTCCAACAAGCGAATGATCGTGATCTTGGTGCGACCGCCGTCGTGCTTCAGGATATTTGGCACATTCTCCAAGATGAAGTGTGCTGGCCGTTTGACTCGCAAAATGTCATGGACCTTGAAGAAAAGATTGCCCTGCTTTGTGTCCTTAAAGCCCAGTTGGTCACCGGCTTTAGAGAACGGTTGGCACGGGAAACCCGCGGTAAGGATATCGTGATCGGGGACGCTCAGGGCTATGATTTCGTCGCTGCTCAACTCATTGAGGTCACCCCAAGCATCGACGCCGAAATTGACCTTGTAGAGAGCCTTCAGTTTGGGCTCCCTCTCTGCTGCGAAAACAGCTCGCCCCTCTAGTTCGTCGAGGGCGACGTGGAACCCACCCAGCCCAGCGAACAGGTCGACGAAACGGAAGGCCTCCTTACTAGTTCCCATATTTCTGCCCCTCCGTCTCTGCCTGTACTGGCGAGATTTTTCATGATTTGCTCAAACATTCACATAGCGCTACTTCATGTTGTATGTCCAACAGTCTGTTGATCTCCACGCGAACATGACACCTGGGAGATGTGGACAAACTTCTGTGCTTATTTTTCGCTGCGAGCCAAAGCTTCCACGATACGCGGTCGAAGATGAGAGCGTCCAATGCCTCGCGCAGAAGAACTTTGTCTTCGATTGGCCGAAAAGGCTTCGGCGGCGGAATTGTTCGTGAGCACGGCTCTCGCATGGTCGACATAACAAGATTTGCAGCCTTGGCTCTTTCGAGCCAGCCCAGTCTGCGATAATGCGCCACACGGTCATTCTGAGCAGTATGGTGTTCGCCTTCACATGCTGCCGTCGCGGTCGCTGCCCAAAGCCGTATCGAGACTTGGTCCCAGTCGCCCGTCTCACAGCAAGGCCTCCAGAGTTATCCCATAGCTTCCATTGAAAGACTTTAGCTTTCGACCTAGCCTCAAATCCTGCTATTATATCCAGGAAGAATTGATGATTTCCAATTTTACGTATTTTGAAACTCGGCTGTACGAAGATCAAACCAACCGCGCAAAGGACAACCGGTCACCGTTCCAGCGAGACCGAGCGCGCATAATGCACTCGGCGGCATTTCGACGGTTGCAAGGCAAGACGCAAGTGATGGGAGCTGGAGAAGGTGATTTTCATCGTACTCGATTGACGCATTCCATCGAAGTGGCCCAAATTGGTTATGGCCTATTGGAGGCTTTACAATTCAAGAAAGCAACTTTTCATAGGCATGTGCAAGATTGGCTGCCACCGCGTGATTTGATTGAAGCAGCCTGCCTTGCACACGATCTTGGACATCCTCCCTTTGGTCACAGAGGGGAGCAAGCACTTCACAGCGCAATGTTGCGCCATGGAGGATTCGAAGGAAACGGCCAAACGCTTCGAATTCTCACGAAACTTGAGAAGTATAAGAAACGAGGCAAAGGGCTGTATCCAACTCGTCGATTGGTTCTCGGGATTTTGAAGTATCCGCGATCTATAGGATCGTTCAACCTTGATGAATATACAACGAAGCCACCGAAGTCGTTCCATGAAGACGAGGTAGATATTGTAGAATGGGCGACTGAAGGCTTCGCTACCGCAGATAAAGATAGGCTGATGCAATCTGCTGACGGCAACGGGGCCCACCATAGCCTTGACTGCAGTATTCTCGAACTCGCTGATGACATTGCGTACGGCATTCATGACATCGAAGATATTGTCGCTCGAGGACTAGCGACAGAAAGTGAAGTTCAAGACGAGATAACCAAAGCGTTCGAGAAAATTGGTGGTTCTTGCTTAGATGGTTTTGATGCCAAGTCAGTATGCGATGGCCTACTTTCAGACAGCTTCCAGAGAAAGCAGATGATTTCCGGGCTCGTAAATTTGTTTATCACAAATGTGACGATCACAGAGGACAAGTCATACGAGCACCCAATCCTTAGGTTCAACGCTGCCCTACCCGACCGTCATCAGAAACTCCTGAAAGCCCTTAAAGGGCTTGCCTACAAACTCGTTATCCGGAAGGCGAAAGTACAGCAACTGGAGCGGAGAGGTCATATGGTTGTAGCGCGACTGTTTGATGCATTGCTCTCAGATCCTGAGAAGTTGATTCCTCAGTCATCTTGGCAAGATGGGTGTACGGAAAGCTCCACGGAGCGCCGCGTATGTGACTACGTCGCCGGGATGACAGACAGCTACGCCGAGCGGCTGTATAAGCGCCTTTTCACCCCGGGCTTTGGGAGCAGTGGCGATGAACTGTGAACCCGCTAGACTAACGGCTCGGCGGTAACCTTATAAGACGCCGTTGGTCACGCTCCGCGACTGTTAGAACAGCGACTCGCTCGGTACGAGGCAACTAGATGGGTGTATTATACGCTCGTTTAGGAGCCTACCTTGGCAGTAGATTTTAGTCGGGCCCGTAGAGCGATGGAATCACGAATCGCACTGAAAGCACCACTGGCTAATCTAAAGAGGACAAAATGATCCAGACGTCGTTAGTCACCGACCTCATAAGCCGTCTGCTTTCAGTCAAGCCCCAAGCGTCCATGGCGTTGTTGCTCCGAAAGGAGGAGAAACCGCCAGTGACAAAGGCGCTTTCGAAAGACGTAAAGGCGCATGTGTCTGTGCTCGCGAGGCACCTAGATGAAAATCGACCGCGTGAGGCGATAGCGACAGCACTGGCGATGATCTTCCTCGAACCCGACCACGCCATTTCATGTATGCGGCGCAATGGCGTGCTCCGTGCGTCGCGATACGAATACAGAGGTTCCCTGATTGGCAGGATCGCTAAGGCGGTACTCGGCGTCCGTGACGTTTTCGCCATGTCGCCGGATCGGATCGCTTACCTGGAGTCAGTCGAGGCACTGACGTGCGTCGCGGGAAACGCCCGAACGCTGAAAAAAGAAATCGAGATGAAGGTGAGGGCGCACCGTTCGGTGGTGCTGAAAACCGTCTTCGTATTGATCAACAATCTTTTCTATCGTGAATGGATTAACGACCACGAAGCCAGTTCATTAGATAGTAGGCGTTACACTTCCGAGGAGTACGCTGAGGCAGCATCGTTCATATTTTACGTCTATGCGTCGATGTTCCCGGTCGATGGTTTGTCCTTCGCGCATGTGGACACCGATGCCGCGGGAAAAAATGCGCTCATCTATGAACGACTGTTGGTCGCCGCAATTCGTCTGGCGAAATTCAGGGAGGCGGAGCAACTCATCGATGGGTTGCCATACCGTGCGGACCGCAAAGGGGAGGAGGTCACGATCTCCTCAATTGATCCGGACGTCGAGCGTGCGGTGCGCCTTGGCTTCATACAACAGCGAACCCAAGCTATTATTCGGCAGTTCCACCTGCAGGAAGCAGACCAGCCAATCTCTATCCAAACGCTGATAGACACGGGGTTTGACCGCGGCAGCTTCGATAATCTGCTTGAGGTGAAAGATCATCCCGTAAGACGCCTGATCCTGAAGATGCCTAAAGTACCGGCAGTCTTCGATGCCTGGTTCGCAACCAATAAGCTGTTTCGAGATGAGATCCAGATGCTCATGGAACTAGACGTCGACCACTTCGGTACGTTCGACGACCTTGTCTTCCCCATCACAGACCAAATCTCATCGCTGGACGTTCTCAAGGTGCAGCGCTACTTCAAATTTATAAGTTGCGCGTACCAGCGTCGACTGGAAGACACCCAAGACCTAGTCGAGCGCGAAGAGTTGACTCTAACGTCGACACTCTTGGCTATTCCGCATGATGCGATGGTTGAACAAATGCGGCTCATCCTCGGCAACGAGGACAAGGCACGTGAAGTTATCGGACTTTTGAAGATGGTTCCTGGAGATGGGCATCTCGATCTCCAGTATCGTCCATTCGTAGACATTGGTGACTTCTATATGGTCGCCCCGCATGTTGTGGCGGTCTCCAACCTCGTCCGCAACACCATCGTCGCCAACGGCCTCCGGTCAGCAGCGATTGGTTCGAAGGACCTCATGGTTCACTCTGTCACCGAAGCGCTCCGGTCCGCAGGGTTCGAGGTCGAAAGCGACTTGACCGCGAAGATCGCCGGTCAGAAATTGGAACTGGATATCGTCGCAAGGCGCGATGACATGCTCATACTTCTCGAGTGCAAAAACGCTTATCACCCAGTGTCTGTTCATGAGATCCGGAACAGTTGGGAGCACATCCGCAGCGCCGCGAAGCAACTCGACAATCGCCAGGACATCTTAGTGGACCCAGCGAACCAGTCACAGCTATTTAAAAGGCTTGGGTGGAAAGACGGTTCCAAGTGTGCGGTTCACACCGGCATCGTCATTGCAAACCGGGTGTTCCACGGCGCAAGTCTCAATGGACATCCAATACGGCAAGCACACGAACTGGTGAATGTGCTAGAGAGCGGACGGATCGCCACGAGAAACGGGCCGAAAGAGGAGAGCCTTTCATTCTGGCTCGGGCCCAATTTCCAAACCGCCGACCTCACTACATATCTTGGCCCGAAGTCTATCGCTTCCAAACAATTGGCGGAGCTTGATGCCCGATCTTGGCGCTACTCGATCGGATCCCGAGAGCTTGTCTTCTCCTCATTCGCCCTCGACATGGCCAAGTTCGAAAAAGGAATGCGGGATCGCTATAAACCTTAGCATCGGCGATCTCAAAAGTACGCTCCGGAAAGAGATACTATCTCTCTTGCCTTCGCCGCGCAGCCTACACCTCAGCGATCCGCCCTATCAATCCCGCTCTGCTCGAGAGATCGGCGATCGGAAGATTGCCGTCCGTTAGAAGCGACTTTCCGGCCTGCATTGCTAAAAATGGAGGGGTGTTGCCACGCTGCCACGATTAGCGATTGCGAAAAATAGCCTGACAATTTCGCTATACGCAAGCGTGGTATTGATTCCGGTCAATCTAAGCCACTGCGAAAAATAAAGCCAGTTTCTTGCTGAAACGAAAAGGTGGCCCTCCCGACCTATTGCTGAGTAGCGCTTGCTCGATGGTTCGAGAATGCTCGCAATCAGCAGCTGGCTGGAAGGCTGCTACAGCTCGGAGGCGTTTAATTATATGTGGAACTTTCATATTGACAAAGACCTTAATCGTGAGGGTAGTGAAACCTCATTCAAACGTTTGTCGCAGCCTGCGGAGGCGCTTGATGACAGCAAGGCTCCCCACTGTCTGGAATTCCGGAATACTCTGGATCTTCTTTTCGCGGCGCTCCGTGCGGATTGGGAGTATTTCGCGGCACCTTCGGATGCTGCAGACCGCGCAGAACTGGGCCATGCCGCAGCATCGGTATGGGCAGCCTGCATTCAATCGCTGCACACCGTCCAAAATATGCCAGACGGACATCCGGATCTGAAAGCAGCCGCGGCACAGATGCTTGAGACCATTCCGGAACAGGCCCCGAAAGCGACTTTCGTCAGCCTCCAAGGCGCGTACATCCTGTCGAGCGCTAAGAAGCACAAAAAGGCGTGCCCTGAAGTGGCCGACCTGCTGGAAGAAGCGTTTTGCCTTCTTGAAGCTTACAGCGCCAACTTGGTCGTCATGAGCCTGCGCTGACCCGACGCGAACTCAGCTGCCGCACCTGCCATTTTGTAGCAGCCCCCGCTGCAAAATTGCGGCAGCTCTCCATTTCTCACAGCACACTGAAGGGCCGGGCCGTCCGTTGGCGCGTCTCGGATCCAACTGGAGACCTGTATGCCTATCACCAATTCTATCTACGCCTTTCCAATTGATGGGAAATTCCGACGTATCCACCACGGGCCCATCTACAAGCTCTGGCGCGACCGAGCAGCCGCAAATGGATTCACCATCGTCGGTCGCGCCGTCAGTCACGAACATCTCGTTCTTGGATGTCAGACCTGCGGGCTCCCGACCGTAGCGCGGGTCAGCCATGTTCGCGATGGCAACCCAAAATGTTCTCACTGTATTCAGGAGCGCCGTGGAAATGTCGCACTGGACTATGGAGCCCTTCATCTCGGCCCTGACCCAGAAGGAGACCGGAAGTACCGCCTCTACAAACTACCCTGCGGTCATACTGGTCGTCGCCAGCCTGGATGCGTTAAGAAAGCCGCCGCCGGTCACCACGAACTGCGTTGCGATATCTGTTTGAAAGCACGACATGCGGCAGAGGCTGAAGCGCAAGGTTGGCAGCTGATCGGCAAAGCGAAACGTAAGGGTGCAAGTTACCGTCGTTACGAACACGTATGCGGCCATCAGCAAGACGTCACGATTGCGAACATGCGACACGGCGACGTCGATTGTGCTGGCTGCGGTGAGAGCTGGACATCTAAGCCAAGCAAGATCTACCTCCTCCGCTTTCACCTTCCGAAAGGTATGGTGATCAAGCTGGGGTACAGCAACAATCCGGAATTCCGGATGCGGCAAGTCCAGCACGACCTTTTAGTTACGCGGGGGGCCGTCATTCGGGACATCCCGGTGGCGACGGGACACCAAGCTGTGCGCATCGAAAAAGCACTGCACTCCTTCATCTCAGCATCTTGGCCTGATCTGATCGTGCCGCCCGAGAATTTCGAACGATGCCTCCGTACCAGCAGTGAAATCTATGATCATCGTGCGGAGGCCTTTATTTCCGACCTTCTCGACGCCGTTCTCGCAGGTTGGGATCCGAGTTCGGGCAAGCCCCCATTTTGAACCACCACTGATACCTAAGCAAAGCCGCGCCCTGCGCGGCGCCCTCCCTCCCAAAGCTTCGGAACCTTCCCTCATGCCACCTTCATCATTGAGCCCGCGCGCGAGCGCGCTCTCTCCGCATGTTCTCTCGATCATGCGCCCTCTTTTGCGTCGCATTGCACTCTGGCATCGCGACCGTATCGCGGAATCCCGCGTCATCAGCGGCTCGCCTGCAAATTTTGACGAGGGGAACTGTGACCTCGCCGTCGGTACTGGCGTACCGCCCAGTTTTGATGCGATGCTCTTGCCGCCCCAGTCGCGTTTCGACGCGCTTTACTCTGCGACACCAGCAGCCTCCGGAATGACCGACAGCGAGGTCGCGGAGGCCATCGGAGAGGGCTTTGACCCGTGGGCTGAAGAAATCGACACCCATCGCACCAGCCCTCTACCTCAGCCCCCCGTGGCCTCATTGCTCTATGCCGCGCGCTTTGCAGCTTTGCTCCAAAGCGACAGAGATATCGAAGTCTTTACGACGCCGCGGTCTTTCACCCAGCTTGCGGTTGCATCACCCCAAGATCTCAAAGTTGTACGGCGCGAAATTGAGCGCATCTTGGAGTGGCTTTCAGATCTGGAAAATCATCTGGATAGCCGGTGGCGTGGCTTCGAAATTGTCGTTCAACAAGAAGCGCTGACGGGATCAAAAAGCGAGACAGACAAGCGGGAAGAGCATTTTGAGAATGCCATTGCTTCTGCAGTGTGCAAGGGCATGAAAGTTATCGTTCTCACACAGGGCCTTGCTTCTCTTCCCCCTGTCGGACGCGCAATGTGTCAAAACACGCTACAGCTCCCGCCGCTATCACCCGAAATCTCAATTGAGGTCCTGCGGGTCACGCATTCTGCGACTGGCGAGGTTGCCACGGAAAATCTCCGCGCGCTGCTTTCGGAGTCCACTTCTCTTGCCGCCTTGCCGCTCGCAGTCATTGAGGGCGCATGCCGCGAACCGACGACGCTCGCTGCCGCGAAAGCCCTTGCAGACGCAGCGGCCCGCATCCGGAAACCTACCCGGAAAACCCTTGAGGATGTTGTGCTGAATGCCACCGCACGCGACCGCATGGACCGATTGGTCGCCGACATCAGAGCCTGGCGTTCCGGAAACCTGGCGTGGTCGGAGCTCTCCGCTTCCGTCCTACTGTATGGCCCGCCGGGAAACGGTAAGACGTTGCTCGCAGCGGCATTGGCGGGTTCCCTCGAGGTGCCTCTGATCTCGACAAGCTATTCCGATTGTCAGCGGCATGGCCATCAGGGTGACATGCTTCGCGCACTGTCTGACAAGGTCCAGGAAGCTATCCGGAACGCCCCGAGTGTATTCTTTCTCGACGAATTGGACTCCTTCGCTCACCGGAACATGCCAAGCCGCCGAAACGATTACATTGTTGGCGTGGTGAATGGGTTGCTCGAACACCTGTCGGTGCTCAACGATACGCCGGGGGTGGTTGTGATGGGGGCCACGAACTACCGTGAAATGATTGACCCGGCGATCATCCGCACCGGACGCTTCGACACCCATTTAGAGATCGGCCATCCGGAGCGCGCAGCAATCATCCGCATCTTCGAGAAGGCCATTGGAAAGGGCGCAGGCCAGTTTGACCTTGCGCCGCTCGCAGATCAGCTGCTGGGAGGATCCGGGGCCCAGGTTGTAGGAATTGTTCGCGAAGCGCGCGGATTGGCTCGATCCGAAGGTGTTGAGCTGCAAGAGAAACACCTGGGGGAAGCCGCATCGAAGTTTGCGCCGCCTCATGATCAAGACGTGCTCTGGCGCATGGCGGTCCACGAAACCGGTCATATCGTCGTTGCCCATCATCTCGGCCTCCCGCCCGCCAGAAAAGCTATGCTGACAAACACCGGCGGATCAGTCGAATTTCCGGAAAGTCCTTTCGAATGCCAAACAACTTTCCGGAACCGGATTGCGACACTGATGGCCGGGCGAGCCGCGGAACAGGTTATCTTGGGCACTGTTTCTAATGGAGCCGGGCTCGGGCCCAGCTCGGACCTCGCCGAAGCAACACGCCTCGCTGGTCGCGCCCTCTTTGAATGGGGCTTGGGTACTCAGCTTGCGCACATCCCGATCGATATCACACAGCGGTACGGGACAGCCCAAGCTGCCAACTCCGATGTGGAGGATTGTTTAGGATCGGCGGAGGAAACCGCCCGTAAGATCATCCAGACCTACCGGGAAGATGTGCTTCGAATCGCGGAAACGATGGCTGAAGAACGCGAGCTTTCAGCCGACCGCATTTCAGAACTCTTGAGCAGCAGCGAAGGAAAACCACCGGGATTGGAATATTGATTGTGACTTTGCCCCCTCGATACTGGACCGCTTGAAGCCGGAGCTTCCGGGTACCCTTTCTTGGATGAGATAGGTTCGCAAACCTAGAGTGCTGACCTACAGCCCATCACATATACGCTTGGTGCTAACGGCGCGACGATGCTCAACTGCAAACCAGGACCTCATGACTATTGCCCCGCGAAGAACTGCAGTGCGTCCTTTAGGATCTCTCAACCCTTCTTATGAAAGCAGTATCTTACGCCGAAGCCGATCGTTCTCATGCACAAGACCTGGATCGTTCTTGGCTCGCGTCGAAGACGAACGTACCGGGCCTAAAGCAACTTCCCACCGCACCGTTCTTGGCCTGGATGAGAGCGATCCGACCTTTTCGTTAGACGGTGAGTTGCTGCCGCTGCTCAACAGTGTTCCACAGCGGGCCCGTCCACCCCGAGCCTGACGCAAGAGCGGGCCACGACGCTGCGGGACCATCTACGGAGGCTTGAGGAGCTTGAACGGCCCTCGCTGTTCGGTTTTACCTATCCTAAGGCAGGACCCAACCGACGGCACATCCTACCTTCAAGCGCTACAGGTTGAGAAATTTCGTTATAGTACGAGGGTTTAAACGCGAGAGATGGAGATGAATTCGGCAGCTTCTCTTGATCACTACTCGCTGCGGCTCTCCCTGTATGGGCTGGATGCTCTGTCCCTCTCCATTGAGAAGTTAATGGAAAGGCAAATCATCTCGTTAGGCCACTGTGACTGTGGACTGGCCGGGCTCGCCCTGGTAGAAAGAGGTTACACAAGAGTTCACACAAATCATCGCTCCGGATTGCACACCCTAGACCTAACCCTCTGAAAAATATGTGACTTATAATTTCGGTGTGTTTTGGTGGGTATCCTACCATCCCAGCCAACACTCTCCCCCGATAGACACCCCCGCACAGCGCCCGGCCTACGACATCGCGTCGCAGATCAAAGCACCCTATAGCCTTGTCGCGACAGCCGGGGTATCAGGGCGTATGTCCGCCGTTTCGCGCATATCCTCGCTTCGGGTCAGTCTGACCCTCTTGCTGCTGCTGGCACTTGCCAGCTTGCCTTTCGCCCATCGGGCGACCGCGCAGGTGCAGCAGGATCCGGCGTTCATCGCCTTTATCCAAGCGGGCGGCACGTTGAGCGATCTCTGCGACGGGCCGGTCGAAGGGCAGAACCATGCGGCATTGGATTGCGAAGCCTGCCGCATCGTCAACGCGCTGATCTTGCCCAGCCCGGCGGATGTCTTGCTGCCGCGCGCGGCGCAGCACTTTGCCATGCCCCGCCTGACCCGCGCCTTGGGCGCACCACGCAGTCCCGCCGGGGCGCCACCGCCTGTCAGGGGGCCTCCTTTCGTCTGAGCCACCACCCTTCTTGCACATCTCAGACAATGGAACATGACAATGAAATCTTTCTATTCCGCAGCTTTGGCTGCCCTCCTCGCCCTGCCCGCCGCCGCGCATGAGTACACCGCGGGCGCTTTGACCGTCGATCACCCGGTGGCCTATGAGACCCCAAAAACCGCCCGCGTGGGCGGCGGCTATCTGACGATCACCAATGGCGGCGACACTGCCGATCGTCTTGTCAGCATCAGCGCCGAGGGCTTTGACGAAGTCTCTCTCCACGAGACGACCACCGATGACATGGGCGTCGCGCGCATGTCCCATGTGGACGGCATCGACCTGCCCGCGGGTGAGACTGTCACCCTCAAACCCGGGGGGCTGCATGTGATGTTCATGGGCCTCGACGGTGACCCTTTTGAGGAAGGCGAGAAAATCCCCGCCACCCTGACCTTTGAAAAGGCCGGGACCTTGGATGTGACGTTCAATGTCGAAAGCCGCCGCGGGCATGACGCGGGCGGAATGGATCACTCCTCGCACGAGCATAAACACTAAGCCCAAGCCCATCGCAGGATGCGCCGCAAGGCGTTGACCGGCCCGCTTCAACACCTCTGCCTCTGGGCGGTGGTGTTGTTG
Source organism: Sulfitobacter sp. R18_1 (assembly GCF_017743915.1). Taxonomy (NCBI): domain Bacteria; kingdom Pseudomonadati; phylum Pseudomonadota; class Alphaproteobacteria; order Rhodobacterales; family Roseobacteraceae; genus Sulfitobacter; species Sulfitobacter sp. R18_1. The sequence continues at coordinate 221,668 of NZ_JAGHRG010000003.1, read as the reverse complement.
TTTGGGGCGTTCTCGGCGCTCGCGCCCGGAACCATGCCAGAGCGCCAGCAAGGCGCGCTGACCATGGTGCTGTGCACGGGCTACGGGGTGGAGACGGTGACCATCGGGCCGGATGGCGAACCGGTGCAGCCCGAGCACAAGCCCTGCGATTGGAACCAGCACTCCCTCGCGGCCCTACGCAGGGGGCTGGCGGTGCAGCCCTTGGCCGTTACCTTTCACCCGGCGCCACCGCTGCCCCCTGCCCCTGCCACACAGCCCAAACCGCGCCGTGCCTCTGTCAAACGCGCAAGGGCACCGCCACGGGTTCTCTGACCTCCAAACCACATATCAATTCAGTCAGAGGACCAAACACATGGTTTCCATCGATCCTGCAGGCGCGGCAGCCCTGCAAAACGACAATACGCAACGTGCGAACAGCTTTTACCGCGCCGCTTGGCGCTGGCATTTCTATGCCGGGGTCTATGTCATCCCCTTTTTCATCATGCTCGCCCTAACGGGGCTTGTGATGCTCTGGATTGCCTTCATCGGTGGGCGGGACGGAGAGCGGATTGCCGTCACGCCCCAAGACGCGCCCCTTGCCCTCTCCGATCAGGCCGCCGCCGCGCAGGCCAGCATCGAAGGTGGCACCCTTGTGCAATATGTCGCCCCCCGCGCCGATGATCTGGCCGCGATCTTTCGGGTGGACGCGCATGACGTAGCGACCATGGTCGCCGTCGATCCCTATACCGCCGAAGTGCTCGCCAGCTTCCCACGCCGCAGCGGCTGGTACGACATGGCCGACAACATCCACGGCAGCCTGCTATTAGGCGTGACCGGCGACCGCATGATCGAGATCGCGGCCTCGCTTGGCATGGTGCTGATCGCCACGGGGCTCTACCTCTGGTGGCCGCGCGGCACCGGTTTGCGCGCGGCACTGCTGCCGCGACTTGGCCGTGGGCGCGCCTTGTGGAAATCTCTGCACGGGGCGATCGGGCTTTGGGTGTCGGTCGTGCTGTTTTTCTTCCTGATCTCGGGCCTCTCTTGGGCCGGTATCTGGGGTGAAAAGATGGTGCAGGCATGGAGCCAGTTCCCGGCGGAGAAATGGGAGGCCCCGCTGTCGGATGACCTCCACGCCAGCATGAACCACGGGCCCAAGGAGGTGCCTTGGGCGCTGGAGCAGACCCCGATGCCCGCCTCAGGCAGCGATGCCGGGGTGGCAGGATTGGCCGAAGGCACGCCCGCCACACTTGACACCATCGACGCGCTGGCCCGGCAGATCGGCCTTGACGCGCGCTATCAGATGAACCTGCCGCGCGGCGAAGACGGTGTTTGGACGCTGAGCCGGGATTCGATGAACACCGATGCCGAAGACCCCACCAGCGACCGGACGGTGCATATCGACCGGCACACGGGCAAGATCCTCGCCGATGTGCGCTATGAGGATTATTCGCTGGCCGGCAAGGCGATGGCCGTAGGCATCGCGCTGCATATGGGCACCTTGGGTTGGCCGAGCGTTTTGGCCAATACGCTGTTTTGCCTGTCGGTGATCTTTCTCTGCGTCTCCGGCGTGGTGATGTGGTGGAAACGCCGCCCGGCAAATCCTGCCGGTTGGCTCTCTGCCCCGCCCGCCCCGCGCAATATGACGCTGTGGAAAGGCGCGGTTGTGGTCGGTCTGGTGGTGGCGCTGGCCTTTCCGATGGCGGGGGTCACCCTGCTGGTCGTGGGTCTGCTGGATTGGCTCCTGCTCCGCCGCGTGCCCGCGCTCAAGCGCATGGTCTCCTAAGATGCCGCCCGCCCCTCTTCGCGGGGGCGGGCACCCTCGCGGCGTTCAGGCCGTGTGCTGTTTGATCAGCTCTTTGTACAGCACTTGGATGCGTTTGGTGACAGGCCGCTCGCCCGTGCCGATGGGTTTGCCGTCAATCTCGGCCACCGGGGTCTGCGCGCCGAAGGTGCCGGTGAGGAAAGCCTCATCCGCGCCGTAAGCCTCGTAGACCGAGAAGTTCTTTTCCTTCATCGGGATGCCATTCGCGTGGCAGAGGTCGATGACCTTCTGCCGCGTCACGCCGTTCATGCAGTAGTCGCCGGTCGAGGTCCAAACCTCGCCCCGGCGCACGATGAAGAAGTTGCAGGCATTGGTGGTGTTCACGAAACCATGCGGGTCGAGCATCAGCGCTTCATCCGCGCCCGCTTCTTCGGCCTGAAGGCAGGCGATGATGCAGTTGAGCTTGGAATGACTGTTGAGCTTCGGATCTTGGCTGTGCGGCAGGCCGCGCACCTGCGGGACCGAGGCCAGCCGGATGCCCTTGGACTGCAGCCGGTCGACGGGTTTGGAATGCTCCATGATGATCACCAGCGTCGGCCCGGTGGTGCTGAGTGACGGGTGCTGAAAGGGTTTGTCCTTGATCCCGCGGGTCAGCATCAGGCGGCAGTGCACGTCATCATGCATGTCGTTCGCCTCGGCCGTGCGGCGCAGAGCGTCGGCGATGCCGGCCTTGTCCATCCCCACATCGAGCGAGATCGCTTTGCAGGAGTTGAAGAAGCGGTCCATATGCTCGTCGAAGAAGGCCCATGTGCCGTTGTAGAGGCGCATGCCTTCCCAAATGCCGTCGCCCAGCATAAAGCCCGCGTCATAGACCGAAACTTTAGCTTCGTCGCGGTGCAGGATGTCGCCGTTGACATAGATCTTGATGTCGCGGTTGCGGGCGTCTTCGTCGGCGGCGTGGGTGGTGGTGTGTTCGGTCATGATGGGGGTCCGTTGATGAGGGCGGTAGGCGCTATTGATACGCAAATGATGCGCTCTTACCACCCCGGCCCGGAACTGAGTGTTTGGCGCCCGGCCCTCCCCCGGTATTGACTACCACCCCAAGCCCGGCCGCAGGCGCCGGGCCATCGCCTGCCCGCCCGGACGGGTAGGCGATTTGGTGAGGCTAGGCCCGCCCTGGCGAGGTCTTATCACGGTTGAACCATAAAGTGGTACGAGGGACCGTCAGATCGCCCACCCGCGGGCAGGCGATGGCCCTTGTGCTATACCCGCCAGCTCAACACGCGACGCTCCACAAAGGCCACAGCCGCAGAGACCGCCACGCCCAGCAGCGACAGGATCACCACCCCCGCGAAAAGCCGCTCCAGATCATACAAGCTCCCCGCCTGCAGGATATACGCCCCAATCCCATATTCCGCGCCCAGCATCTCTGCCGCCACCAGCAGGATGATCGCGATGGTCAGCGAAATACGCAAGCCGGACAGAATCCCCGGCATCGCGCCGGGCACCACGATCTTGGACACGATCGACCACCAGCCGAGGCCGAAACTCTGCCCCATGCGGATCAGCACCCGGTCCACATTGTCGACCGCCGCATAGGTCGCCACCACCGTGGGCGTGAAAGTGCCAAAGGCGATCAGCGCGTATTTGCTGGCCTCATCAATGCCGAACCAAATCACGAAGAGCGGCAACAGCGCGATCTTGGGGATCGGGAAGATCGCCGCCACCAGCGGCACCAACCCCGCGCGGACCAAAGAGAACAACCCGATCAACACGCCAATGCCAATGCCCAATGAGGCACCGATCAGCGCGCCCACCGCCAGACGGGTCAGCGAGGGGCCGAGGTGTTTGAACAGCATCCCCGACTGATAAAGCTCTTGAAAGGTCAGCAAGACATCGCTGGGCCGCGGCAGGGTCAGGGGTGAGATGAAGCCGCTGCGCGTGCCCCATTCCGCCAGCAGGATCAGCACCACGAAAACCGCAAGCCCCACGCCGCGCCGGGTGCCGGGCTGGAAGCCACCGCCGCGAAAAGTGACCTCGCGGGCATTCACATCCGTCATTTCAGCCATCGATCAACTCCGCATCTGCCGCCGCGGCTTCATTACGCATCAAGCCCCAAAGGTGCTGTTGCTGCGCCTCCAATGCCGGGTCGCCGTGGCGCCGCTCGGCCAGTGGCATGTCCAACTCCACCACCTCACGCAGCTCACCCGGACGGCGCGACAGGACGACGATCTTATGCCCCAGCCGCACAGCCTCGGCGAGGTTGTGGGTCACATAGACCGCCGTGAAAGGCTGCCGCGTCCAGAGCGCCACGAGGTCATCCATCAGCAATTCGCGGGTCTGGCTGTCGAGCGCGCTCAGCGGCTCATCCATCAGCATCACGGCGGGGTTCACCGCCAGCGCCCGGGCAATCGCCACCCGCTGTTTCATCCCGCCCGACAACTGCTTGGGCAGCGCATCGGCGAAATCGGTCAGCTTGGTCCGCGCCAAGACATCGGCGATGATCGCCTCGCGCCGCGCCGTGCCCAGCCCATGCCCCTCCAGCACCAGCGCCACATTGCCGCGCACGCTGCGCCAAGGCAGCAGGGCGAAGTCCTGAAAAATATAGGTCAGCGGGTTCAAACAGCCCTCGGGCGCATCGCCCATTTGCAGCACCCGGCCTTCGCTGGGGCGCTCCAACCCGCCCAGCATCCGCAGCAAAGTGGATTTGCCACAGCCCGACGGGCCAACGATGCAGACGATCTGGCCGGATGGAATGTCGAGCGTGATGTCACGCAACACTTGGGTTTCACCATAGTAATGGCTGACGGAGGAAAGCTTGAGGTCCATGCCGCCCTTTTTCAGCAAAAACGCCCCGCGCGCAATGTGCGATCCGCAAGAGGGCGCGACCGCCCTGCCCCGCGGGGTCGGTTAGGAGGGCGGCTCCCCCTTGCCGCGCAGCCCGTCCACCGCGATCCCGGCGGTGAACCCATGCACCAAGGTCGACAGAAGGATGGCAAAACCCACCATCGCCCACAGCGGCTCCTCGTCCAGAAACTCAACCTTCCCCGCCGCATAGGCAAGGTAATAGATCGACCCGATCCCCCGTATCCCATAGAGCGCGATAACCCAGCGGGGGCGCGTCTCAAGCGGCGTGCCCATAAGCGACAGCCACCCCGCCAAGGGGCGCACGACAAAGATCAGCGCCAGCACGATCACCGCGCCTGCAAGGGTCAGATCGCCCAGCAAGGCTGGCAGAACCGCGCCGATCGCCACCAGCAAAAGCGCCGTCAGCGCATGTTCGACAGCGGCGGTGAAGTCATGCAAACGGCGGTGGAATGCGTGATCCGCCTCGACCCGCCGGATCACCAGACCGGCCATTGCCACGGCGATAAAGCCATAGCCCTCGGCCAATTCGGTGGTGCCATAGCACAACAGCACCCCCGCCAAGGCCACCACGCCCGAGGAGGTTTCGGCCAGTACCGCATGCCGCGGCACCGCAAACAGAACCTGCCCCAAGGCCCAGCCCCCCGCAGCCCCCATGGCGGCCCCCACGGCGATGCGCCAGAAAACGTCACGCGCCAGCCATTCCACGCCCCAAGACGCCGGGGCCAACCCCTCGGCGGCGACCAGAATGCCGAGGTAGACGAAAGGAAAGGCCAAGCCATCATTCAACGCCGCCTCGGTCGTCAGCGCGAAACGCACCGGGTGCTCGCCGCCCTCATGCGGCGGGCCGACCTGCACATCGGCGGCCAGAACCGGATCGGTGGGCGCCATCACCGCCCCCAAGAGGATCGCGCCCGCCGCGGTCATCCCCGCAAAGGCCCAGCCCATCAGCGCGACCGACAGGATCGTCAACGGCATGGTCAGCGCCAGCAACCGCGCCGTCGGCCCCCAGCGGGACCAATCCGAAAGCCGGTCGATCCTTAGCCCCGTCGCGAAAAGCGCGACGATCACGCAAAGCTCCGAGACGACCTCCCATGGAAAGGGCATCGCGCGGGGGTCGGGGAATCTCGGCATGCCGGGGACTAGGGCGAAAACCCCCATGCCGAGCAGGATCAACAAGCCCGAGGCCGCAGGCTCACGACGGCTGAAAAAGCGGGGCAGCCAATGGGCAAGGATGACCACCGCCCCCACGGCCCCCAATGCGAAATGATAGCCGTTCAGGGCGAAAAAACTGCCGTCGCTCATTGCCGATTCCCGTTTTCTGCTCAGGGGCTTGGCCCCATATCAGCATCACAGGTATCTTGGCGCGTCGGCATTGCCAGTCATGCGGGGCGGAAATCCCCTTGCAGGCCGCAAAGCAAAAGGCGCGCCCGTGGGGAGCGCGCCTTGCACAGTGTAGCCTTCAAAAGGTCGAGCGTTTAGCTGCCCGCCGTCTCGACATAAGAGGTATCGATCAGCGTCTCCAAAGTGATGTCGGCATCGACCAACCCTTCGGACTGGAACCACTCCAACTGATCGCGGACCGAGGCGACGTTCAGCTTGGCCCCTTCGTTCAGGCGCATGGTGCCATTGATGATCGAAGGCGCGGCCTTGTCGCGCGGGCGGTCGGTGTAGACATATTTGTGGATCAAATCGATCATCTCATCCACGCCCGCATCGCCGCCTTCCTTAGCGATCATCGCGGCGTTGTAATCGGCGACGCCTTTGGAATAACCGGCAAGGAAATTCTTGGTCATCTCCTGCTCGTCCGTGGCGTTCTTGGTCGAGGTGAAGACCGTGGTCACCTGATAATCCGGCAGATAGGTCGCCACATCGCCGATGATATGCACGGCACCCGACCCGGCCAGCGGCTTGGCGATATGCGGCACGATCGACCATGCGTCGATCTGGCCCGACTTCAGCGCGCCGATCACCGCGCCGACCTTTTGCAGCGGCTTGAACTTGAGGTCGATCCCCTCAGCCGCGGCCATTTTGGAGCCCATGTAGTGGAAGGACGACCCCGCCTGCGTCATGCCAAAGCTCTTGCCGTCCAACATGCCCGGCGCGGTGATGCCCGCCTGATAGGCCGCGTCGGAGACGAGGACCTTTTGCCCGTCGATGCCCTGCTCTTCTTGCAGGCCGCCGCCGATCACCTTGACCGCGCCCTTTTGCGCCAGCGACACCAGCCCGCCGGAAATCGCCGTGATTGCATAGTCCACATCGCCGCTGGCAATCGCCACGGCCATCGGCTGCGCGGCCTCGAAGAAGCGCAGCTCGACATCGAGACCGGCCTCTTTGAAATAGTCCCGTTCAAAGCCGACGAAGCTGCCCGCGTGGCTGGTGAAACGCAGCGCGCCCAGGGTGATCTTGCGGTTCTGCGCCAGAGCCGGTGCCGCCAGCCCCACAGCCGTTGCGGCGCCCAAAGTTGCGATGGCCTGACGGCGGGTGAACAGGGTCATGGTCTTACTCCTCCAATTTTGCCGCAGCATGGTCGGCGGCTGCGCAAAAAGTCAAGCGAGAGCGGTATTTACCGATACAACCAAGACTAGCATATCATCCCAAAGCGTGGCATCGATTTGCCCATGAAGCTCTTTTCATCCAAGACCCGCCCCATGCACCTCGGCCCCTTTCCGCTGGAACGGCTGCGCCGGTTGCAGGCACCGCATGACCGGCTGCCCAAGACGCCCGAGCCGGAACTGCGGTTCGAGCGGCCCGAGACGCCGCAGAGCATCTGCAACGCCATGGCTCCCTTTCAGGCGATGATGGACGTGCTGCGCGACGGGCCGGTCAACAGGGCGGGCGCGGTGATCCCCGACAGCCCGCAGGAACGGGCCAACCATCTGAAATCCTTTGGCTATTACAACGATGCCTCGATGATGGGCATCTGCGCCCTGCCGCGCGAGGCGCGGCTACCCTACCCGCGCCGCAGCCAAGGCACCGCGCAACTGGCCGAAGGTCTGCGCAGCCGCCAGACCAAGACGCTGGCCGCGGGCGTCGATGTCATTATGGCCAACCTGCGCGACGCCGTGGATGCGCCAGAAACCCCGATCGACGGCCACAGTCATGCGCTGGTGATCCTCACCGCCTACCCCCGCGACCCGCGCGAGGGCGAGCCGGGCAGCGACTGGATCATGGACGCGCAAGCCGAGCGCGCCTGCCTGCGCGGCACCGAGAACGCCACCGTGCTCGCCGAATACATCCGCCAGTTGGGCTTCGCGGCCAAGGTGCATTCGGCCACCACCTCCGACGTGAACCTCGGCCAACTGGCCGTGGCGGCGGGGCTGGCGGTGGTGGAGGACGGCAGCCTGCAAGCGCCATGGATCGGCCCGCGCTTCGGCCTTGCGGTGGTGACGACCGACATGGCCCTCGCGCCCGACCTGCCGCTCGCGCCGCTGACCGACCAGCCGTGGTCGGTGCTGAAAGGGCCGCGTTGGCAGTTGGGCACCCACGGCGGGCTCAGCGCCCGCGACGTCGACCCCTACGCCCGGCGCGGCTATGCCATGGGGCCGCATCCTTTCGAGACGCTGAAGCGGGTCGAGGAGCCCACCACCTACATCGACGCCGCCAACGTCCCCCGCGTGCCAAAACGCGGTGACCTTTTTGCGCGCGGGCAGTTCGGCGACATGGGGCCGAAGGTGCAGAACGCCATGAAGGGCGGGCATCACGTGATCAAATCCGCCCCCTCCGCCGCACAGCGCCGCCTGCTGGGCGCGCTGATCCTGTTGCAGGACGGGCCGGTGAACGAAGACGCCCCCGAGGCCGGGGATGCCGCCCGCAACGCGGCGAACCTCAAGGCGGCGAGCTATTTCCTCGGCGCCGATGCCGCGGGCCTCTCGGCCTGCCCGGACTGGACATGGTACAGCCACGACGCCACCGGCACCCCGATCACCCCGCCGCATGACCAAGCGCTGAGCCTGATCATTGACCAAGGCTTTGACACGATGGAGGGGTCTTCGGGCGACGATTGGATCGCCGTGTCGCAATCCATGCGCGCCTATTTGCGGTTCTCAATGCTCGGCGGCGTGCTGGCGCAGCATCTGCGCAACCTCGGCCATTCTGCCAAGGCGCATACTGTGATGGACGGCGACGTGCTGCAACCGCCGCTGTTGCTGCTGGCGGGCTTGGGCGAAGTCTCCCGCATCGGGGAGGTGATCCTGAACCCCTTCCTCGGCCCACGGCTGAAATCCGGCGTGGTCACCACCACCCTGCCCGTGGCCCCCGACAAGCCCATCGACTTCGGCCTGCAAAAGTTCTGCGAGGCCTGCAACAAATGCGCCCGCGAATGCCCTTCGGGCGCGATCACCGCCGGGCCGAAGAAGATGTTCAACGGCTACGAGATCTGGAAATCCGACAGCCAGAAATGCGCCACCTACCGGATCACCAACCAAGGCGGCGCGATGTGCGGGCGCTGCATGAAGACCTGCCCGTGGAACCTCGAAGGACTCTTTGCCGAGGCGCCCTTCCGATGGGCCGCCTCGAACATTCCCGCCGCCGCACCGCTCTTGGCCAAGCTCGACGACAAGGTCGGCAAGGGCCGCCTGAACCCGGTGAAAAAATGGTGGTGGGACATCGAGCGCAAGCCCTCGGGCCAGTTCGATACCCCCGCGCAACCCGTGAACGCGCGCGACCTGCAACCGGAGTTGGACCTCAAGTTTGAAGACCAGACCCTCGCCGTCTACCCCGCCCCGCTGGCCCCGCACCCGTGGCCCTATCCCGACCCGATGAACCGCGAGGCCGGGATCAAGGCCCATGCCGCGCTGATCAGCGCCGACGAACACCGCCGCAAGACGGCAGCGGGGGAGACCGAGCACCTGCATCTCTACAAAGTCGGCAGCGACACCCCGGTGCTCGACCTGCGGATCACCGCGGTGGAGGAATTGAACGCCACGACCCGGCTTTACGACATCGCCCACCCCGAGGGGCATGACCTGCCCGCATGGACCGCAGGCGCGCATCTCGATCTGGTGGTGGCCCCCGAATACCTGCGCCCCTATTCGCTCTTGGGCGACCCCGAGGACCGCAGCCGCTACCGCATCGCCGTGCTGCGCGAGGACGAAGGCCGCGGCGGCTCGGCGCTGTTGCACCGGGTGTTCTCTAAGGGGCGGCGCATCTTCGTCGGCAAGCCGGTGAACCATTTCGAACTCATTGAAGACGCCCCCCACAGCCTGCTGATGGGCGGCGGCATCGGCATCACGCCGATGATCGCCTTCGCGCATCGTCTGCATGCGCTCGGGCGGCCCTTCGATCTGCATTACTCCGCCTCGACCCGCGAGGCCGCGGCCTTCGCCAAGGAACTGGCCGCGATGCCATGGGCCGACCGGGTGCATCTGCATATCTCCACCGAGGGCACCCGCGCCGACCTGCCCGCGATCATGGCCCGCGCGCCCGAAGGCACCCATGTCTACACCTGCGGGGCGGACGCCTATATGCAATCGGTCATGGCCGCTGCCGAGGGCGCAGGCATCCCCGAAGACGCACGGCATCTGGAATATTTCTCCACCCCCGAGGTGCCAGATTACGAAAACCACCCCTTCAAGCTCAAACTCTCCTCGGGCCGCGAGATCGAGGTCGGGCCCGAGGAGACCGCCGCCGAGGCGCTGATCGCGGCGGGGGTGCCGGTGAATCTGAAATGCTCCGACGGCATCTGTGGCGTCTGCAAATGCGGGTTGCGCGGCGGCGAGGTGGAGCACCGCGACTTCGTGCTCTCGGCCAAGCAACGCGAGGGGGCCATCATCCTCTGCCAGTCCCGCGCAGCGCAGCCCGGCGGGGTGCTGGAGCTGGACCTCTAGCCCTCTTTCCCCGGGGGCGGTCAGCCGTTATGAGGGGCCAACCCTCGTAACAAAGGCCTGCCCCCATGACTTTCGACCGTTCGATCAAGATCGCCCCCTCCATCCTTGCCGCCGATTTCGCCAATTTCGGCGCCGAATGTGAAGCCATCGAAGCCCAAGGCGCCGACTGGGTGCATGTGGATGTGATGGACGGGCATTTCGTGCCCAACATCACCTTCGGCCCCGCCACCTGCGCGGCGATCCGGCCCCATATCAAGGGCGTGATGGACGTGCATCTGATGATCGCCCCGGTCGATCCCTATATCGAAGCCTTCGCCAAGGCGGGCGCCGATTTCATCACCGCCCATGTCGAGGCTGGCCCGCATATCCACCGCACCCTGCAAGCGATCCGCGGCGCGGGTGCGAAGGCAGGCGTGGCGCTGAACCCCGGCACCCCGGCGAGCGCCGTGGCCGAGATCCTCGACATGGTCGATCTGGTCTGCGTGATGACCGTGAACCCCGGTTTCGGCGGGCAGAAGTTCATCGACATGACCGCCAAGATCCGCGAGCTGCGTAGCATGATCGGCGACCGGCCCGTGCATATCGAGATCGACGGCGGCGTCGATCCCAAGACCGCGCCGCTGGTGGCTGAGGCCGGGGCCGATGTGCTGGTGGCGGGTTCCGCCGTCTTCAAAGGCGGCTCGGTCAGCGATCCGGCGCCCTACGGCGAGAACATCCGCGCGATCCGCGCCGCCGCCGAGGGCACCTACGTCTGATAAAGATGCGGGGCGCCTCTGCGCCCCGCCCCGTCACGCCAATTGATCGGCAAAGGCCGTCAGCAAGCGGTGCTTCAGGATCTTGCCCGTGGGCGCTGCCGGGAGATCAGTGGCCACGATGATCTGCGCAGGCCGTTTGTAGCCGGTGAGCCGTCCTTGACGAAACCGCGCAACTCCTCTGCCGTGACCTCGTCCCCCGGTGCCACTTGCACGAAGGCCAGCACCTCTTCATCGCCCTCGCGTCGCCGTCCGACCACCGCCGATTGCACCACGCGCGGGTGATCGTTCAACGCGGCTTCCACCTCAGGCGGGTAGACGTTGAAACCGCCGTGGATGATCAATTCTTTCGAGCGTCCGAGGATGTGCAGCCGCTCCTCCTCATCGAGCTTGCCCAGATCGCCGGTATGCAGCCAGCCCTCGGCGTCGATGGCTTTGTCGGTCTCGGTCGGGTTGCGGTAATAGCCCTTCATCACATGCGGGCCGCGCACCAGCACCTCGCCCTCGCCCGCGCCATTGCCGCCGGGGGCTTGGTCGTCGATCTTGCACTCAGTCCCCGGCGTCACCGGCCCGACGGAGGTATCGGGGGAGCCAAGCGCATTGGTCGTGGCCGAGGCGCCCGAGCAGGTCTCGGTCATGCCGAAACCGTTTTGCAAGGGCAGTTCGTAGAAGGCCTCGGCCTTGCGCTTCCACGCAGGGTCAAGCGGCGCACCGCCGGAGGAGACATAGCGCAGGGTCGGGCTTTCCAGTTTCGGCATGCCGCGCTCGCGCGAGTATTGCATGACCAGCGCGTGCATCTGCGGCACCGCCGGCAGGATCGTGACATCCTCATGGGTCGCGGCATGGAGTTTCGCGGCGGAAAAGCGGCTCTCCTGCCGCACCTTCGCGCCCGCGCTGACGGCGGCCATCAGGACCGAGACGAGGCCGAAGACATGGGTCATCGGCAAGACACCATAGACCACATCCCCCGGCACCATCTGCCGCAGATCGGCAGAGGCCCGCGCGCCGAAGCGCAGGTTGGAATGGGTCAGCATCACGCCCTTGGGGTCGCCCGTGGTGCCGGTGGTATAAAGCAGCACCGCCACATCATGCAGATCGGCGTCCGGGCTGCTGGGCTGTGGCGTGGCCAGATGCAAGCTGCCGAAATCGCCCGCAATCTCGCGTGCGTCCAGCCGCGCTGCATGGGCCGCCGCCTCGGGCGAGACCTCGCAGGTCAGCAGAACCGCCGCCGGGGTGGCGTGGTTGATGATGCGGGTGACCTCGGCCTCGCTCTGGCGGGCGTTGACGGGGATCGCCACCGCATCCAACTCCCATGCGGCATAGAGCCCGGCCACGGCGGAAACGCAGTTTTCCACCATCAACAGCACGCGGTCGCCCGCCTGCACCCCCGCGGCCCGCAACTCCGCCGCCAAAGCCCGACGCGCGCGGTCCAGATCGGCAAAGCTCCAAGCCGCGCCGCTCGCGTCACTCAGCGCTGGTGCCTCTGGGCGGGTCGCCAATTGCTCAGCTAGAAAATCCTGTACCCTGGCATTCATGGGTGTCTCCTCCTGCCTAATAGCGGCCCCCTCCTCCGGCAGCCGCCGCCCGGCTAGAACCGGGGCTTTCGTTTTTCCAAAAAGGCCGCGATGCCCTCGGCGGCCTCGTCGCCGCCCGCGGCGCGGGCCATGGCGTTGCGCTCGGCGTCGAGCTGCGCGGCCTCGTCAGTCTCATAGGCCTGCCCGACCAAGGCCCGGATCGTGCCCTGCGCCGCGCGCGGACCCGCGGCCAGCGTGTCGGCCAGCATCAGCGCTTCGTCGAGCGCGCGGCCATTGGGGCAGATGCGGTTGACCGCGCCCAGTTCGGCAAAGCGCATGGCCATGACCGGGCGGCCCAGCAAGCACATCTCCATCGCCAAGGGGCGCGGCAGGAGCCGTGCGAGTGACGCCGTCAGCCCCGCATCGGGCACAAGCCCGGCCTTGACGTAGGCGGCGGTGAACTGCGCGTCCTCGCAGGCCACGATCATGTCGCAGGCCAGTGCCAGCGACAGGCCCGCGCCCGCGGCACCGCCTTCGACGGCGGCAATGACGGGCACCGGGCAGGCGCGGATCGACCGCACCAGATCATGCAGCGCATCGACCCGCTCACGGCGGACTTCCTCGGTCAGCTTGCGGCGTTCGATCAGCACGTTGAGGTCGCCCCCGGCGCAGAAGAACCGCCCCTCGGAGGTCAGGATCACCGCGCGGATGCGCGGCTCCTCGGCCAGTCGCATCGCCTCGGCGATGGCGTCGTAGAGCGCGGGCGTCAGCGCGCCGCGTTTCTCTGCGTTGCCGTTCCAGACGATCAGCCGGTCGCCGCGGTCCTCGATACGTGCGCTCATGTCTTGGCCCTCTTGAATACGCCGGTGGCGCGCGACAGCAAGCGGCCTTCGGCATCGTGCAACTGCGCCTCGGCGTAGAGAACCTTGAAGCCCCCACCGGTGACGCGCCCCGTGGCGATGATCTGCCCCTCGCGGACCGCGCCGATGTAGTCGGTGGTCAGCGAGAGCGTCAGCATCGGCACGAAAGGTCCGCTCATCGCGCAGTGCCGCGCGCAGGCGAAACCGGCGGCGACGTCGAGCATCAGCGTATGCAGCCCGCCGTGCAGCACGCCCGAGACATTGAGGTGCTGCGGGCCGAGGTCGAGCGTCACGCGGGTGCTGCCATCGGGGTTCGACAGGTCGGGGGTAAACCCGATCAGCTGCTGAACCCCGCTGGTCGGTGCATCATGCGGCGGATAGTGCAATGAACCGCTCCAGATGATGGTCAACATCGCCAAAGCGGTGGTCCGCCATGGTGATGCGCTTAGCGATATGCGCCAGTTCGTACTCCTGCGTCATGGCAATGCCGCCATGCATCTGGATCGTGTCCTCCGCGACCAGACGGCCGACGCGGCCCATCAGGTTCTTGGCGGCCGAGACGTGACGCTCGCGGCTTTCGCGGTCGTCCTCCAGATGGCCCGCCGCGTTGATCACGGCAGAGCGCGCCTGTTCAAGGTCGATGAGCAGGTCCGCCATGCGATGCGCCAGTGCTTGGAAGCTGCCGATGGGGCGGCCAAACTGCTTGCGGGTGCCGAGGTATTCGCGCGTGAGGTCGCAGGCGGTCTCCATCGCGCCGAGCGTTTCGGCGCAGAGCGTGGCGGTGGCCATGGCGGTGCGGGTCTCGATGGCGTCAAACGCCTTGCCCGGCGCGCCCAGACGGGCGCTTTCCGGCAGGGTCACGTCGTCCAGCGTCACCTCGGCGGCGCGGCCACCGGCCAAGAGCGCATAGCCGGTGACGGTCAGCCCTTTGGCATCCGCGGGCACGAGGAAGAGCGAGATGCCGTCGCGGTCCCCTGCCTCACCGCTTTCGCGGGCGGAGACGACGAGCATGTCGGCGGCCTCGGCATTCGCCACCACGGCCTTGCGACCGCTGAGCACGATCTGGTCGCCGCTCGCGGTGGCCGAGGTGGTGACGCGCTCGAGGTCATAGCGGCTGCCCGGTTCGCCATGGGCAAAGGCCAGTTGCAGCGCGCCGCCAATCAATTGCTCGATGTGCTCCTGCTGGTCTTCGGTCCCGAGGTCGGCGATCAAGCCGCCAGCAAGCACGGCGCTGTCGAGCAAGGGCTCGACCACACCGGCGCGGCCCAGCTCTTCGAAGACCACGGCAAGGTCGAAACCCGCGCCGCCAAAACCGCCCTGTTCCTCGGTGAAGAGCGCGCCGATCACGCCCAGTTCGGCCAGACCTTCCCAGATCTCGGTCGAATAGCCGGTCTCGCTCTCGAGGATGCGGTTGCGGGTCTCGGTGTCGTATTTGTCGCGCAGGAACCGCCGCAGGCTGTCCTGCAACATCTGGCGTTCATCGGTCAGGTCGAAATTCATTTGCCACCTCCCAGCATGGTCTTGGCGATGATCCCACGCTGGATCTCGTTGGAGCCGCCGAAGATCGACAGCTTGCGATTGTTGAAATATTGCGCGGCCACGGGGCCCGCATCATTGGGATCGGGCAGCGCGTCGTTGCTGCCTGCCACCGCTTCCGAGGCAAAGGGCATGGCGTAGACGCCAGCGGCGCGGCGCGCGAGATCGTTGATCTCCTGCCGGATGATCGTGCCTTTCACCTTCAGCATCGAGCTTTCCACGCCCGGCGCCTGCCCTGCCGCGGCTTTCGAGATGATGCGCAGGTTGGTCGTGGCCATCGCCATCAGGTCGATCTCCGCCTGCGCCACGCGGGCGGCGAAATGCGGGTTCTCGATCAGCGGGCGCCCCCCGGCCATCTCGGAGCGGGCGATGCGTTTCACGGCCTGAAGACCGGCTTGGGAGAAGCCCACGCCCGCGATGTTGGTGCGCTCATGTGTCAGCAGGTACTTGGCGTAGGTCCAGCCCTTGTTCTCCTCGCCGACGAGGTTCTCGGCAGGCACTTTCACGTTGTCGAAGAAGACCTCGTTCACCTCGGCGCCGCCATCCAGCAGAATGATCGGGCGCACGGTGATGCCCGGCGTCTCCATGTCGATCAGCAGGAAGGAGATGCCCTCTTGCTGTTTCACGTCTTTGTCCGTGCGCACGAGGCAGAAGATCATGTTGGCGTGCTGGCCGAGCGTGGTCCATGTCTTCTGGCCGTTGACCACGTAGTGATCGCCGTCCTTCACCGCGGTGGTCTTCAATGAGGCGAGGTCCGACCCGGCGCCGGGCTCGGAATAGCCCTGACACCACCAGTCTTCGCCCGAGAGGATGCGCGGCAGCCAGTAGTCCTGCTGCTCTTTCGAGCCGAACTTCTGCAACACCGGCGCCAGCATCGACAGGCCGAAGGGCACGATGCGCGGCGCGTGGTGGGCGGCGGCTTCTTCCTCGAAGATGTGGCGCTGCACGGCGTTCCACGCGGCCCCGCCAAATTCCTTGGGCCAGTTGGTGGCCAGCCAGCCCTGTTCGTTCAGGATCGCGTGCCAGCGTTCGTGGTCATCCTTCGAGAGCTCCTGCCCGCGGCGCACCTTCTCGGAGAGCTCTTTCGGCAGTTTCTCGGCGAGGAATTGACGCACCTCCTCGCGGAAGGCGCGTTCTTCGTCTGTATAGCTCAGGTCCATCTCGGCCCCCTTTAGTAGATTTCGAAGAGGCCAGCCGCCCCCATGCCGCCGCCGATGCACATCGTCACGACGCTCAGTTTCGCGCCGCGGCGGTGGCCTTCGCGCAGGATGTGGCCGGTCATCCGCGCCCCGGTCATGCCGAAGGGATGGCCGATGGCGATGGATCCGCCGTTCACGTTGCACTTGTCCGGGTCGATGCCCAGACGGTCGCGGCAGTAAAGCGCTTGGCTCGCGAATGCCTCGTTCAACTCCCAGATGTCGATGTCATCGACGCTGAGACCGTGGCGTTCCAAGAGGCGGGGCACGGCGAAGACCGGGCCGATGCCCATCTCGTCGGGCTCGCAGCCCGCGACCGCAAAGCCGCGGAAGGCGCCCATGGCCTGAAGGCCCTGCTGCTCGGCTTGCTTGCTGTCCATCAGCACCAGCGCTGCGGCACCGTCCGAGAGCTGGCTGGCGTTACCGGCGGTGATGAAGGCCCCCTCGCCGCGCACCGGGGTGAGGCCCGCAAGCCCCTCCATCGTGGTACCGGGGCGGTTGCATTCGTCGCGGTCCACGGTGACCTCGCGGGTGGAGATCTCCTTGGTTTCCTTGTCCTGCACGCCCATGGTGGTCTGCATCGGCACGATCTCGTCGTCGAAAAGACCGGCCTCCTGCGCCTTGGCGATGAGTTGCTGGCTGCGCAGACCGTAGGCGTCCTGATCCTCGCGGCTGATGTTGTAGCGTTTGGCCACGATGTCGGCGGTGTCGATCATCGCCATGTAGACCTCGGGCTTGTGCTCTTTCAGCCAGGCTTCCTTGACCGATTTGACGTCGGGCTGGATCAGCGAGATGCTCTCGACCCCGCCCGCGACCATCGGGCCCGCGCCCTCCATGCAGATGGCGTTGGCGGCCATGGCAACGGTCTGCAGGCCCGAGGAGCAGAAGCGGTTCACGGTGACGCCCGAGGCGGTCACCGGCAGGCCCGCGCGCAGCGCGATCTGGCGCGCGATGTTCGAGCCGGTCGCCCCCTCGGGGTAGCCGCAGCCGATCATCACGTCTTCGATGGCCGAAGGCTCCACGCCCGCGCGTTTCACGGCCTCGGCGACGACATGGCCGCCCATGGTGGCACCATGGGTCATGTTGAATGACCCGCGGAAGGATTTGGCCAGCCCGGTGCGGACGGCGGAGACGATTACGGCCTGTTTCATTTGGCAGCTTCCTTGTTCAGATCATCAAAGTTGCGGTTGGTCTTGACCAGTTCGGCCAGCAGCGGCGCGGGTTTCCAGAACCAAGGGTCCTGCTCGGCGAACCCTTCGATCGCCGCCAGCACGTTGGGCAGGCCCTGAATGTCGGCCCATTTCATCGGGCCGCCCCAGTAGCGCGGGAAGCCGTAGCCGAAGAGCAGCGTCATATCGATGTCGAGCGGGCGTTTGGCGATGCCCTCTTCCAGCACTTTGGCGGCCTCGTTGACCATGGCGCACATGTAGCGGCGCACGATCTCGGCGTCAGTGAACTCGCGCGGGGTGATGCCGCGTTCCTTTTGCTCTTCCTCGATCAGGCGGGTGACTTCCGGGTTCGGCGTGCCGCCGCGCTTGCCCTTTTCGTAGATGTAATAGCCTTCGCCGGTCTTCTGGCCGAAGTGGCCCTGTTCGCAGAGACGGTCGATATAGGTGGGCACGCGCTCCTCGGGGTGGCGTGTCGCCGCCTTGCGCTTGCGCGTGGCCCAGCCGATGTCGAGCCCGGCGAGGTCGGCCACGGCGAAGGGACCCATGGCAAAGCCGAATTTCTCAAGCGCTGCGTCGATCTTGTAGGGGCTGGCGCCGTCCAACACCATATGATCCGCCGCGGTGCGGTAAGTGGCGAGGATGCGGTTGCCGATGAAGCCGTCGCAGACGCCCGCGCGAACGCTGACCTTGCCAAGTGCCTTGCCGAGCGCAAAACCCGTGGCGACCACATCTTTCGCGGTCTTGTCGGCGACGACGACCTCGAGCAGTTTCATCACATGCGCGGGCGAGAAGAAGTGCAGCCCGATCACGTCCTCGGGGCGCTTGGTGGAGGCGGCGATCTCGTTCACGTCGAGATAGGAGGTGTTGGAGGCCAGCACGCAGCCCGGCTTGCAGACCGCGTCGAGCTTGCCGAAGACGTCCTTTTTCACGTCCATATCCTCAAAGACCGCTTCGACCACCAGATCGACATCCCGCAGGCTGTCGTATTCGGTGGAGACGGTGAGCGCGGTGCCGGTCAGGTGATCGAACTTCGCCTGATCGATCTTGCCTCGTTTCAGCGCGCCTTGGAGGTTGCCGGAGATACGCTCATGCGCGGCCTTGGCGGCCTCTTCCTTCATCTCGATCAGCACGACCGAAAAGCCCGAGAGCAGGGCCGCCGTGGCGATGCCCGCGCCCATGGTGCCGCCGCCGATGACGCCGATGGCTTTCAGCGCGCGCGGTTCGACGCCTTTAAGTTCCGGCAGGTTGCTGACCGCGCGTTCGGAGAAAAACGCGTGGATCATGCCCTGCCGCTGGTCGGTGTTCATCAGTTCCGAGAAGATGCGGCGCTCGGCCTTCATGCCTTCTTCGAAGGGTTTTTCGACACCTGCCTGCACGGCGCGCACCGCCTCGGCCGGGGAAATCTGGCCGCGGCCTTTCTTCAGCACCGCCTCATAGGCGGCGTCCCAGTCGATGGGCGCGGGCGCGGGCATCTCGCAGATCGGACGGCGCTCGGCACCGCTGTCGAGCAACTCGCGGACGTAAGCGAGGCCAACCTCCTGCGGATCACCCTCCTCCACGCGGTCGAGGATGCCCATCTCCAGCGCCTGCGGTGCCTTGATGTGGCGGCCCGTGGTGATCGCGTCGAGCGCGGGCTCCACGCCGATCAGGCGCGGCAAACGCTGGGTGCCACCGGCGCCGGGGATGAGGCCAAGGTGCACTTCGGGCAGGCCGACGCGGGCCGAGGGCTGAGCGATGCGGTAATGCGTAGAAAGCGCCACTTCGAGACCGCCGCCGAGGCTCACGCCATGCATGGAGGCCACGACCAGAAGCGGCGAGGCTTCGATGCGGTTGCAGAGGTTGGGCAGATGCGGCTCCATCGGCGGCTTGCCGAACTCGGTGATGTCGGCCCCGGCGATAAAGGCGCGGCCCTCGCCCACGATCATCACGGCGCGCACGCCGTCCTCGGCCTCGGCGCGGTCCATGCCGTCCGCCAGCCCCTGCCGCACGGCTTGGCTCAGCGCGTTGACGGGCGGGTTTTCGATGCGCAGCACGACGATGTCATCGTGGCGGGAATAGGCGATCTTGTCGGTCATGTGATGTCTCCTTGTCTTTATCCGCGCCGTGACAGGGCGGGCGCCCGTCCGGTGCGTTGTTCGATGCCGCTGACCACGTCGCGCAGGGCTGGCCCCACTTGTGACAGAATGCGGTCGTCGGGCAAGTCCGCCGGCAGCGCGCCGCAGCTAAAGGACACCGGCTCTCCGAACTCACCGGCGTAATAGGGCACACTGACCGCGTTTACATTGCGGGCATAGCGGGTGTCAGGCGGGGCCAGCACGAAGCCCTGCGCCAGCAGTTGCTCATAGCCCTCACGGCGGAAATCGCGCAGCCGGTCATCGGGTTCCAGCGCTTCGAAACGGTCTTCGTCAAGGCTGGCCAGCGTGGCCAGACCCGAGGAGGAGCCATAGACTGGAATGCGGTGCCCCGGCTCCAGCCAGATCGTGGAGGCCGTGCGCGGCCGCCAAGTGCGTACCAGCATCATCCGGTCGCCATCGCGCACGGCGATCAACGCCAGCGTGCGGGTCTCATCCGCCAGTTCCTGCATCGCATCCGACGCCATATCCACGAAACTCACCGCGACAGAGGCGACGGAGCCGAGCGCAATCGCCGCAGGCCCAAGCCGAAACTTGTCGTTGCGCCCGCCATGCGCCAGATACCCCAACTCGCAAAGCGTATAGGTCAGCCGCGACACGGTGGGTTTCGGCAGCCCCGTCCGCTCGGCAATCTGGGCATGGCTCAGCCCGCTGTCGCTGGCGCGAAAGGCCCGCAGAATGCCAAGCCCCCGCGCCAGCGTATTGGCGAACTTGCGGTCCGTGCCGGTATCGGATGCCGCCTGATTCATCGCGCCGCCATCGGGATCAGGAGCGAGATCATTGGGAAGGACATGATCAGGATCAGCACGATCACGTCGACGCTGAGAAAGCGCGTGATCCCGGCAAAGATCTTGTCGATCGGCGCTTCGCGGCCCACCACGTTGGCGATGACGAAGACGTTGAGGCCGACGGGCGGGGTGATCAGGCCGATCTCCAGCAGCTTGATGACCACGACGCCGAACCAGATGAGGTTCAGATCATAGCTTTCGACCAGCGGGATCATCAGCGGCAGGGTCAGCACCATGATGCCGATGGGATCAAGGAACATGCCCAAGAGCAGGTAGATCAGCGCGATGCAGAGCATCAGGACCACCAGCGACATCTGCGCGTCAGAGACGAAGCCCACAATCGTACCCGCGACGCCGGTCAGCGCGACGAAGGCCACGAAGATCTTGGCCGAGGCGGCGATGAGGAAAATGGCGGAGGTCTGCACGCAGGTTTCCTTGACCGCGGCCCAAAGACCGGCCCAGTCGAGCTTTTTCTGCGCGAAACCGATCAGCGTGGCCGAGACGACGCAGACGGCTGCGGCCTCGGTCGCGGTGAAGATGCCGCCGTAGATGCCGCCGATGATGAGCACGAAGAGCAGCAGCGCGGGCCAGCTTTCCAGCGCTGCGGTCCAACGCTCCCCGGCGCTGTAGCGCTGGTCGGTCGAGGGGGCGACCGATGGATCACGCCAGACCCAGACGGCGATGACCAGCACAAAGCCCGCCAGCGTCAGCAGCCCCGGCAGAACACCCGCGAGGAAGAGCGAGGAGATCGAGGTCTCGGTGAAGATGCCGTAGATGATGAACAGCACCGAAGGCGGAATGAGCGAGCCCAGCGTGCCCCCCGCCGCGACCGAGGCGGTGGCGAGGCGCGGGTCATAGCCCATGCGCAGCATCTCGGGCGTGCAGATCTTGCCCATGGTCGAGGCGCAGGCGATCGACGAGCCGGTGATCGCGGAAAACCCACCGCAGCCCATGACAGAGGCCATGGCCACCCCACCCGGCAGCTTGGTCAGCCAGACCTTGGCCGCGTGGTAGATTTTCGTCGTGATATCCGCGCGGTAAGCGATATGTCCAAGCGCCACGAAGAGCGGGATCATCGACAGATCGTAGGAGTGAATAAGGTCGAAGGAGTTCGAGAACACCATCGAAGTGGTCGCCTTGATCGCGCGCTCGGGCATGAAAGTCCCAGTGCGGAAGGCGAAGATGAAGAAGGTGGCGACGGTCGCGACCGAGGCCAGCGTGAAGGCGATCGGCACCCGCAGGGCCAACATGATCAGCACCGCGGCAAAGGCGATCATTCCGATGGTCGAAGCATCCATTAGCGCAAGTCCTCTTCAACCATCAGGTCAGCCGCATGATGTTGCTCATCCGAGACGACGCCGCCTGCGAGCACGGTGCGCCCGTCGCGCCATGTCAGCTCGGCCAGCCGCAAGAAAGTCGCGATCATCCCGATCAGGAACAACAACCGCCCCGGCCACTTGGGCAGGTTCAGGTCGCCATAGAAAAAGCTGCCCTTCTCCACCACGGAGAGGAATTCGCGCCCGCCGGAATAGATCAGAGGCGCCAGCGCCAGCATCCCGATGGCAGAGCCTGCAACGATCAGCACCGAACGCGCGCGTTCGGGGAAACGGTCGGTCACGAAGGCGACCGAGACATGGGCACGGGCCGCGGTGGCGGCGGCGAGGGGCAACAGGATGGCGGCGACCATGAGCTCTCGCACCATGGTCACGCTATCGGGCACCTGACTGGCAAAGAGCGCGCGGGCGATCACATTGGAGGTGATCAACACCCCCAAGGCGATCACCGCCAAGGCCCCCAGTCCCAACAGGATTTTCTCCAGATTTACCAACATATGCTGCCCCTCCCCAGTGTCAGCGATCAGTTACCGGCGGCGTCCCAAGGGTAGCCATTGGCGTCACGCTCTTCGGTGTATTTGGCGATGAGCGCCTTGTACTCTTCGAGCAGTTCCTCACCGGGCAGGCCGGCGGAGCTTGCCGTTTGCACCCATTCGTCAAGGAACTTCTCACCGGCTTTGACCAGTTTCGCGCGGTCTTCTTCGGGCAGGGTGATGACTTCGACGCCCTGCTCTTTCATGGAGGCGATGGCCTTTTCGTTGGCGGTGGTGATCAGACGACCGAATTCATCGGCCATGTCCGCGCCAACCTCGGCCAGCGTCTCCTGCTGCTCTTCCGTCAGGCTGTCGTGCATGTCCTTGTTCATGAAGATGCCAAGACCGCCGACCTGACCCCAATCAAGGATCGTGTAGCTGTCCATCACCTCGGCCTGTTTCAGCGCGGCGACGGCATAGCTGTAGCCCTGCGAGCAGTCGATCAGCCCGGTGTCGAGACCTTGGTAGGCGTCGTAGATCGACATGTTGACCATATTCGCGCCCTGCTCGCCAAAGACCTTGCCATAGGCGCCCACGCCGCGGACCTTCTTGCCCGAAATGTCGTCGACGGATTTGATCGCGCCGCCCTTGCAGCCGATGTTCACCTGAGAGGTGGTCCAAGTGCCGATGTAGACGAGGTTCTTGTCGGCGAGGTCTTCCTGAATGGCTTCGTTGCTGCGCATCAGCTCATCCGTGGCGCGCATGCCGACCCAAGCGTCGGGGTTGTTCACCGGCAGGTCGGCGATACCGTAGCCCGCCATCTCTTGCGGGTAGTAAACCGCGATGACCGAGCCGGTGTCGGCCACGCCATCGGCCAGCGATTGCACGGCAGCATTGGCTTTGAAAAGCGCCCCGCCCCACTGGATGTCGAGACGCATATCGCCCTCGGACCGTTCGGCAACCTGATCGGCGAACCACTGCAACGCCTGCGCGCGCGCACCGCGGTTCGGCCCGGCTTCCCCATGAATCAACACGGTTTCAGCGCTTACCGCGCCACCAGCCAGCGCCAGAGCTGCGGCGCAGCTCAGGTGTTTGAAAATTGTCATGTCGGCTCCTCCCAGAGACTTGTTTCGCAATGCGAACCGTTGTTTCGCATTTGTCGCAGGTCACGCTAGTCCGCGGACCGAAGGCGATCAAGCGAAACTTCGGCCATCGGCAGGGAGAGCGGTTAGGCTATTGAATTTGTTAAGGGAAAATTTCCCGAAGGATGGTGCAGGCGTGGAACAGCCCCACTCCACCCCGGAATCGGCTGCTCGGATCAAGCGGCCCGTAGAAAAGGCGACAACGCCCGCTCAGGACATGGCCGCTGAACTTTAATACCAGTCGCCGAATTTGACCTCGACATCGGTGCCGACGCGTTTGGCGAACTCTTGCGGGTCTTGGGTGCCGCCGTCTTTGCCCCGGAAGTGATAGGGGTAGACGTAAGCGGGCTTGAACTCGGCCACCGCCGAGGCGGCGGCGTTGGAATCCATGGTGAAGGGCAGGTTCATGCAGACGAAAGCCAGCGAGATATCGGTCAGCCCGCGCATCTCGGGCGTGTCTTCGGTATCGCCCGAGATATAAACGCGGAAACCGTCGAAGCCGAGGATATAGCCGTTGTCGCGCCCCTCGGGGTGGAACTTCTTGCGCTCTTCGGTGGTGTTATAGGCCGGGATCGCGTTGATCGGCAGGCCGTTGAACTCGGTATTCTCGCCATTGGCGATTTTGCTGGCCTTGGCGGCAAGCGCTTCGGGCAGCATGTCGAACACGGCGGGGTTGGTGATGATCTGCACGTCATCGCCTGCCAGTGCGGCCAGCGTATCGGCGTTGTAGTGATCGCCATGCTCATGGGTGATGAGGATCAGATCCGCCGCCGGGAAATCGCTGTATTGCGCGGGCTCGCCTACCGGATCGACATAGATCACGCCCTTTGGCGTCTCCAACACGATGGAGGCGTGATCGACGGGGTGTACGGTGATCGGTCCTGCGTCGGTGTCGAAGGTATCGCCGCTCTGCGTGGCGGCGCGGGCGGCGAAGGGCAGCAGGGTCACGACGCCAGCGGCGGCGGCGGAGGTGGCAAGGAAATGGCGGCGGGTCTGGGTCATTTCAGGCTCCTGTTGGTTGCTGGAACGGGACATAGCGGCCCCGCCCCGCATTTCAACGCGGCACCCGCCATGCGGCAAGCCTATGAGGGGCGCAGGCCGAGAATCTCACGCGCTTGTGCAGCCGTGGCAACGGGGCGCTCATATTTCGCGCAGAGATCCGCCGCGCGCTGGATCAGCGCCGCGTTGGAGGGCGCCAGCGTCTCACGGTCCAACCGCACGTTGTCCTCGAGCCCCGCCCGCGTATGACCGCCCGCCGCGATGGCCCACTCGTTCAGCACGATCTGGTTCGGCCCGATCCCGGCGGCACACCACTGCGCATCGGGCGCCAAGCGGTTGAGCGTCTGGATATAGAAATCAAAGGTCTCACGGTCCACCGGCATGGCGTTTTTCACGCCCATGACGAATTGCACATAGAGCTGGCCCGGAATGCGCCCGTCACGGTTCATCTCGGCGGCCTTGTGGATGTGGCTGAGATCGAAGGCTTCGATCTCGGGTTTGACCGCGTGGGTTTTCATCTCCGACGCCAGCCAATCGACCAATTCCGGCGGGTTCTCGTAAACCCGCGTCGGGAAATTGTTGGACCCGACCGAGAGCGAGGCCATGTCGGGCCGCAGCGAAAGCATCCCGCCCCGCTCCCGCCCCGCGCCCGAACGCCCGCCGGTGGAGAACTGGATGATCATGCCGGGGCAGTGCTTTTGCACGCCTTCCATCAGCCGCGCGAACCTCTCGGGGTCCGAGGACGGGGTCTCGTCCTCGTTGCGCACATGGGCGTGGCAGATGGACGCCCCGGCTTCGAAGGCTGCGTGGGTCGACTCGACCTGCTCGGCGATCGAGATCGGCACGGCGGGGTTGGCGGCTTTGGTGGGCACGGAGCCGGTGATGGCGACGCAGAGGATGCAGGGGCTGGTCATGGGTGGGGATCCTGTAGTGTTTGGTGCGCAGGGTCGCATATGGTGGGGGCGGTGTACACTGGTTGGGAAGGCTCAGGCGCTGCTAAACCCCGAGGGGGTTTGGCACGAGGTTTACCATTCCTTTACCACCTGGCGGCAACCTCCACGGATGTCCTCCTATCGCCGTCCCCGCATTGCCGGTGCGACCATCTTCTTCACCGTCAACCTAGCCGACCGCCGGTCGGACCTGCTGGTCCGGCACGTAGATTTTCTGCGCATGGCGATACGCCAAACCAAGGCAGAACGGCCGTTCCGGATCGACGCCTTCGTGGTGCTGCCGGATCATCTACATTGCGTTTGGACCCTGCCTCCCGGCGACTGCGATCACTCGCTGCGCTGGCGATTGATCAAGGCGCGGTTTTCAAGGGTCTTGCCAAAAGGCGCAACGCGGTCGAGCCATGAAAGGCGCGGCGAACGCGGCCTTTGGCAGCGCCGCTTCTGGGAGCACCACATTCGGGATCGACGCGACTTCGACGCGCATGTCCGGTATTGTTGGAACAATCCCGTCAAGCACGGGTACGTCGAAAACCCGGAAGATTGGCCTCTGTCGTCCATCCACCGAAATGCGGACCCGTAGGGTGCGTGGTCCCCACGCACCTCTGTATGCGGGGCGGCGCGTGCGTTGACGGTATGTTTTGCGGGCGGTGGTGCGATTGGAAAGGTGCGTGCGGAGCACGCACCCTACGGGTGTTTTTGGGGACCGCGCGCCCTAAAAATGGCCAGCTTTTAGCTGTCCATTTTTAGGGCGGAAATAAACGCCTCCTGCGGGATATCCACCTTCCCGAACTGGCGCATCTTCTTTTTACCGGCCTTCTGCTTCTCCAGCAGCTTCTTCTTCCGCGTGGCGTCGCCACCGTAGCACTTCGCCGTCACGTCCTTGCGCATCGCCGAAAGCGTCTCGCGCGCAATCACTTTGCCGCCGATGGCCGCCTGAATCGGGATCTTGAACATGTGGCGCGGGATCAGGTCTTTGAGCTTTTCCACCATCGCCCGGCCACGCATCTCGGCGCGGTCGCGGTGCACCATGGTTGAGAGCGCGTCGACGGGTTCATCGTTCACGAGGATCTGCATCTTGACCAGATTGTCCTGCCGGTAGCCGATCATCTGGTAGTCGAAGCTGGCGTAGCCCTTGGTGACCGACTTCAGCCGGTCGTAGAAGTCAAACACCACCTCGTTCAGCGGCAGGTCATAAACGACCATCGCCCGCGAACCGGCATAGGTCAGGTCTTCTTGAATGCCGCGGCGGTCTTGGCAGAGCTTCAGCACGTCGCCGAGGTAGTCGTCGGGCACGAGGATCGTCGCCTTGATGCGCGGCTCCTCCATATGGTCCACCAGCGTCATGTCGGGCATGTCGGCAGGGTTGTGCAGCTCCTGCATCTCCCCATCCTTCATGTGGACGTGATAGATCACCGAAGGCGCGGTGGTGATGAGGTCGATGTCATACTCGCGCTCAAGCCGGTCGCGGATCACCTCAAGGTGCAAAAGGCCAAGGAAGCCGCAGCGAAAGCCGAAGCCAAGCGCGGCGGAAGTCTCCATCTCGTAAGTAAAGGAGGCGTCGTTCAGGGCGAGCTTCTCGATCGCCTCGCGCATGTCCTCGAAGTCATTCGCGTCGACCGGGAAGAGGCCGCAGAAAACCACCGGCACGGAAGGCTTAAAGCCCGGCAGTGCGGTTTCGCATTTGCGCTTCTCATGGGTGATCGTGTCGCCGACGCGGGTGTCGCGAACCTGTTTGATCGAGGCGTTGAGATAGCCGATCTCGCCGGGGCCGAGACTGTCGACGCCGACCATCTTGGGCCGGTAGACGCCCACGTCGTCCACGTCATAGGTGCCGCCGGTTTTCATCATGCGGATGCGGTCGCCCTTCTTCAGGGTGCCCTCCACGATGCGCACGATACAAATGACGCCAAGGTATTGGTCGTATTTACTGTCCACCAGCATCGCCTTGAGCGGCGCGTCGGGGTCGCCGCCCGTGGGGGCGGGCAGCTTGTTGACGATGGCCTCCAGCACGTCCGGGATGCCGACGCCGGTTTTGGCCGAGATCAGACAGGCCTCAGAGGCGTCGATGCCGATCACATCCTCGATCTGTTCCCGCACGCGGTCGGGGTCGGAGGCCGGCAGGTCGACCTTGTTCAGCACCGGCACGATCTCATGATCCGCATCGATGGCGGTATAGACGTTGGCCAGCGTCTGCGCCTCGACACCCTGCGTGGCGTCCACGACCAGCAGCGAGCCCTCGACCGCCTGCATGGAGCGCGCGACCTCATAGGCGAAGTCGACGTGTCCGGGCGTGTCGATCAGGTTCAACACATAGGTCTTGCCGTCTTTCGCCGGGTATTCGATGCGGACGGTGTTGGCCTTGATGGTGATGCCCCGCTCCCGCTCGATATCCATGTTGTCCAGAAGCTGGCTTTGCATGTCGCGTTCGGCGACCGTGCCGGTGAGTTGGATCAACCGGTCGGCCAGCGTGGATTTGCCGTGGTCGATATGCGCCACGATGGAGAAGTTGCGGATGTTTTCAAGCGGTGTCATGCAAGGGGATATGGCGCAGAGCCGCGGCTGCGTCAATTGGCCATGAACGCGCCCATGCCCCCTGCCCGCACGTCACGGCGCTTTATCGCGGGTCGAAGGGCGCAGCCCCCCAATGGAGAATTGCGCGACGCCCCCTTTTGCGGCATAATGACGGGCAGAGCAGATCGGGCCGACAAGGGGAAAACCCCATGGTCCAGAACAATAGGGCAAATCAATGCGGACAGTTGCAAGTTTGATGGCGCTCGCCATCTTGGCGGGTTGTGGCGGCACACGTTATTCCAGCGATGCCGCCGTAGGACGTTTCTCCCCCACACCGGTTCTTTTCGCCACGGGGCCGATCCAAAAGGCCTGTCTGGCCGATGGGCGCCGCGGCTCCAGCCATGCGCGCTGCGGCTGTGTGCAGGCGGTGGCGGATCAGACGCTTTCGCGCTCGGACCAGCGCCAAGGTGCCAAGATTTTCCGCGACCCGCACCGTTTGCAGGAAATGCGCCAATCCGACAACAAAAGCGAGAACGCTTTCTGGAGCACATGGAAAGCCTTCGGCCAAAGCGCCGCGGCGGCCTGTTCCAACACCTGATTGCTCAGTCTTGGCTGAGCGGCTGGCCAAAACGGTCAATCAGCCGTCCGACGATCTGATCGCGGGCGGCGCGAAACTGGGTGAGCTTGGCCTCGCGCCCCTCGCCCAGCCCCGTGGGGTCAAGGATCGGCCAATATTCCACGTCGAGATGATAGAACCGCGTCAGTTCCAGCGCCCGGCGCTGGCTGGCAGGGCTAAGCGCGATCACAAGGTCGAATGACCCCAGATCGTCGCCCCATTCCTCCATCTCATCGAAACTGCGGCTGCGGTGGCGGTCGAGTTCCACGTCCAGCTCCCTGCACACGGCGATGGAGAAGCCGTCAATCTCCATATCGTTCTTGACGCCAACGGATTGGACATAGGTGCCGGTGCCGTAGAACTTCTTCATCAACCCCTCGGCCATGGGGGAGCGGACGGCGTTATGATCGCAGCAGAAGAGAACGGATTGAGGCAGCACCTGCGTCATTTATCCGCCGAAATGCAGAACGCAGATCAGGGTAAATAGCCGCCGCGCGGTGTCGGTGTCGATCTCGGCCTTGCCCGAGAGCCGCTCTTGCAGCACGCGGGAGCCTTCGTTGTGAATGCCACGCCGGGCCATGTCGATCGTCTCGATCTGGCTGGGGGGCAGTTTCTTGACCGCTTCAAAATAGCTTTCGCAAATTTGGAAGTAATCCTTCACCACCTGCCGGAAGGGGCCGAGGGAGAGGTGAAATTCCGCTGCCTTTTCAGCCGCTTCGGTCTGCACGTCAAAGACCAGACGTTTGTCGCGGATAGACAGGGACAGATGGTAAGGCCCTTCGGGCACCGGCCCCTTTTCGCGTTCGGGCAGGATGAAACTATTCTCTTCCAGCAGGTCGAACATGGCCACCTTACGCTCCTGATCGATCTCGGGCGTGGGGGGCGGCATGTTCGCGTCATCAAGCGCGATATGGGTGATGCGGGTCATCGGCGCATCCTTTTTGCTGGCGATACCCTTTCGTGGATAGCGCAGCGGTGGGGAGGGGGCAATGCGCGAGAGCACGCGCGCCCGCGATTGCGCCCCGTCAGCGCATTTGACGATACGTCAGAAGCATCGGCAAGACCGAGAGCGCGCAGGCGGCAGCAGCGCTGCCCCCTGCCCTAGTCGTTGAGTTTGCGCAGACGCGCGGTGACCGACAGGCCATGCGCCTCAAGGCTTTCGGACTGGGCCAGCCGTTCTGCCGCGGGGCCGATGGCCTTGAGCGCCTCGGGCGACATCTGCGCCAGCGTCGTCCGCTTCATGAAATCCAACACCGACAGGCCAGAGGAGAAACGCGCCGAGCGCGCCGTGGGCAGCACGTGGTTCGGCCCGCCGACATAATCGCCAATCGCCTCGGGCGTCCATTGGCCAAGGAAGATCGCCCCAGCATGGGTGATCTTGTCCGACAGCGCCTTCGGGTCCGCCACGCAAAGCTCAAGGTGCTCCGGCGCGATGCGGTTGCTGAGGGCGGCGGCGGCGTCGAGGTCCGGCACGGTGATGATCGCCCCATTGTCGCGCCAGCTTGCGCCCGCGATGGCGCGGCGTTCGAGGGTAAGCAGACGTTTCTCAACCGCCTCTTCCACCGCGCGGGCAAAGGCGGGGTCAGTGGTGATCAGAATGCTCTGCGCGCTCTCGTCATGTTCGGCTTGGCTGAGCAGATCGAGGGCGATGAAATCTGGATCATTCTCTCCATCGGCGATGACGAGGATCTCGGATGGCCCCGCGATCATGTCGATGCCGACCTTGCCAAAAACGCGGCGTTTGGCGGCGGCGACGAAAGCGTTGCCGGGGCCGGTGATCTTGTCCACCGGGGGGATCGTTTCGGTGCCATAGGCCAGCGCCGCCACGGCCTGCGCGCCGCCGATGCGGTAAATCTCATCCACCCCGGCGATGCGGGCGGCCAGCAGCACAAGCGGGTTCAGCACGCCATCGGGCGTCGGCACGACCATCGCCAGACGCGCCACCCCCGCCACCTTGGCCGGGACCGCGTTCATCAGCACCGAAGACGGGTAGCTCGCCAAGCCGCCGGGCACATAGAGGCCCGCGGCGGAAACCGGCGTCCAGCGCCAGCCCAAGGTCGCGCCATCGGGGTCGGTCCACTCCGCATCCTCGGGCAATTGCCGGGCGTGATAGGCGCGGATGCGGTCGGCGGCGAGTTCCAGCGCCTTGCGGTCTTCGGGGGAGACTTCGGCCAGTGCGGCGTCGACCTCTTCCGCGCTGATGCGCAGGGTTTCGGCGGTCAGGGTCACGCGGTCGAATTTCTGCGACAGGTCGATCACGGCGGCATCGCCGCGGGCGCGCACATCGGCAATGATCTCGGCCACCACGGCATCGACATCGGGGCTGTCCTCGCGTTTAGCGTTCAGCAGTTTGTCAAAAGCCGCTTCGAAATCGGCAGCGGAGGCATCGAGCGTGACGGGCATGGGTTCAAGCTTTCGTAGAGGGGCCGCCGCGCAGGGCTGGCCCGAAAATGTTAAGACGCCTGCGGGCGGCGCAGGCTCGGCTCGGCCCGTAGGCCCGCGGTTTTAGAGGTGGCAGCGGGGGCGGAGCGCTGCGCCAGTCGCATGGCGCGGGTGTCTTGGGCATTGTCGAAGATCGCGCGCGCCACCTGCGCCACCAAAATGGCGGAGAGACCGCCCGAGACCAACGCGAGCGGCACCACCAAAGTCGCGACAGAGAGCGACGCGATGAGTTGCACCGCGCCCAAGACGCAGCCCAAGAGGATCAGCGCCCAACCGGACATCTCGGTCAACAGCGCGGTGATCCGGCCCCGGGTAAATCTATTCTGTTTCAGTTCAGGCATCTTGCGATCCTTGCCCGCCATGCGGCGGCGTCACTCAGGGTGAACGGGCCGTTTCTTGGACGGGGCGACATAGGGGCGGGTCACATCCTTGAGCGTCACCTCCAGCGCTTCGACCTCCAGCCGGATCGCGCCGTCTCCGGCCAATGTCAGCGTCACATGGCCCGAGGGCGCGTCGCCCTCTTCAAACGCGATATCCAGCAGCGACAGAATCGTATCGGCATCGCCCTGCGGCACACCTTGGCTGGCGACACGTTGCACGTTGTTGAACATCAGCACCGATTGCACCCGTTCGGGCGCATGACGCGCCGCCCCCGTATCCTCATGCCGCAGCCGGTTTAGCAGCAGCGCAAAGCGCGCGCCCGCGCGGTGCCAGCGCATTTCGGAGGCGGGAAAGACCGCGTCTTGGGTCAGCGAGGCGATCACCGTCAGATCCTCGGCATCCAAAGCACCAAGGTTCAACGGCGCTTCGCGGCCATCTTCGAAACGTGCATCTTCGGTCATTTGTCGCTGATCCTTTCGATATCCGCCCCAACGCCGCGCAGTTTGGAGACCACATGCTCATAGCCGCGATCAAGGTGGTAGACCCGGCTGACCGTAGTCTCCCCAGTGGCGGCCAACCCGGCGAGGATGAGGGAAATCGACGCCCGCAGATCGGTCGCCATAACCGGCGCCCCTTTGAGCTTTTCGACCCCGGTGACCTTGGCCGTACCCCCCTGCACATCAATCCGCGCGCCCATGCGGATCAGTTCTGGCGCGTGCATGAAACGATTCTCGAAAATCTTCTCCTCCAGGACCGAGGTGCCTTCAGCCGTACAGAGCAGCGCCATCATCTGCGCCTGAAGATCGGTCGGGAAGCCGGGGAACGGCTCGGTGGTGACATCCACTGCCGAGATCCGCCCGTTGCGCCGTGCGACCTTGAGGCCCGCTTCGGTCTCGGTCACGTCGATACCCGCCGCGTCGAGCTTTTCGCAAAATGCCTCCAGCAGGTCGATTCGCCCGCCCAAAAGCTCGACCTCACCGCCGCAGAAGGCGGGGGCCAGCATATAGGTGCCAAGCTCGATCCGGTCGGTCACGACCTTATGGGTGGCGCCATGCAGGCTGTCGACGCCCTGAATGGTGATGCTGGACGTGCCATCGCCTTCGATCTGCGCGCCCATGGCCCGCAGACAATCCGCCAGATCGACGATCTCGGGCTCACGCGCCGCGTTGTTGATGACGGTCGTCCCCTTGGCAAGGGTCGCGGCCATCAAGATATTTTCGGTCGCCCCGACAGAGGCGAAGGGGAAGTCGATCACCGCCCCCTTCAGCTTGCCGCCCGCCGCCTTGGCATAAAGATAGCCGTCCCGCAGGTCGATCTCCGCGCCCATCTTGGCCAGACCGTCGGTGTGAATGTCCATTGGGCGCGCACCAATCGCGCATCCGCCGGGGAGCGAGACTTCGGCATGGCCTTCCCGCGCCAAAAGCGGCCCCAAGACCAGATTCGACGCGCGCATCTTGCGCACGATGTCATATTCGGCCCGTGTATTGATCTCCCCATGGCTTGCCATGGTGATGACCTTGCCGTCCTGCATCGCGGCCACTTCGGCGCCGAGAGACTGCAAAAGCTGCGTCATCGTGCGAATGTCGCTCAGACGCGGCGCATTGGTCAGCGTCAGCGGCTCTTCGCTCAGCAATGTGGCGGGCATCAGCGCCAGACAGGCGTTTTTAGCACCCGCGATGGGAATTTGCCCGTTGAGCGCACCGCCGCCCCTGACCAGAATGGAATCCATCGTTCAGCTGTCCTTTTCCGGCCCCTCGGGACCATTGCCTGTATCCTGCGCCACATCCTCGGCCCGCGCGCGCGCCTGCGCCTTGCGCCGCGCCATATTCGCCTTGAGCGCAGCCTTCAGCCGCGCCTCCCGCGCAGAGGGTGTTTTCGCGTTCTTTTCCGGGGCGTTTTGCTTTGCCATGCCGCCTATCTAGCGCAGGGGGCAAGAAGGGTCCAGATCAGGGGTTGCACCCCCTTTCGATTGCGGCTAATCACCCGCCCACGGCGCTGCTGTAGCTCAGAGGTAGAGCACTCCCTTGGTAAGGGAGAGGTCGAGAGTTCAATTCTCTCCAGCAGCACCATTAACCTTCCTTTTTTCCAGATATGTAACGTCTAGCATTAGCGCGGGTCTCTCGACTTACGCCCGACGCTGCGCGTCAGTCTGAGTGCGAGAGTTCAATTCTCTCCAGTAGCACCATGAAACTCCCTTAATTATCGCTGCACCCCACAAGACTGCCGCTCGTTTCTTTAGAGCCTACGTTGCACGCCTATTCTATACATCGAATCGACACCCCCGCCCCGATAACCCGGGACGGAGGCGCCAAAACCTCACATCAAATCACGACGCCTCAAACACGCCACAGGCGATACGCGAACCCGCGTCGCCCGAAGGCTGCGATTCGTAATCGTCTGCGCCGCTGTGAATGATGAAGGCCGCACCGTCATCATCTTTGATCATGGTCTCAATATCGAGCAGGCCGAGAAAGACTTCGGCTTCCAGCACCCCATCTTCACCCACGGCCATATTGGGCATATCACCGGGATGCGGCCCACCTTCGACCAGCACACCGTGCTTGCGGTCCCCCGCGATATGACCACCGGCGGATTTGAAATCCTCCGCCGAACAATCACCGGTCTCATGCAAGTGCACGCCGTGGGTACCCGCAGGCACGCCGGTCACGTCGATCTTGACCAAGGTGCGGCCCGACGCAGTCGTGTTCAGCGAAACATTGCCTGAAATATCGTTCGAATTGCCCGCGACCTGAGCTGTCGCCGCCGTTTGCATATGGCTTTCGGCCTGCGCCGCCACGGCGCCTGTTGTGGCCAAAGCGGCCCCGAGTAGGATATTGCGCAGATACATGGCTTCCTCCTTTGGGTTATATGTCCGATGTCGGCTCAACCCACCCGGCCCGCGTCGGGTTCCTCTTGATGCAGGGCGAGGCTTGCCCCTATAAGCGGCCGAGTGCTCCCTTAGCTCAGCTGGATAGAGCAGCCGACTTCTAATCGGCAGGCCGAGGGTTCGAATCCTTCAGGGAGCGCCACTTTTTCCTGCACCTAGGCCCTCTACACCTAGGCCCTCTACACCTAGGCGCGCGCAAAATCCTTGATCGCCGCGGCGATTAGGTGCGGGAAGGTCGGCTTGCCAAGCATGGCGACAGGCTCAAGCGCGCTTAGCCGCTGCTGGGTGAGATCGTCCAGATTGCCGCTCATGAAGACGCAGCGGATGTTGTGTTCGGCCAGCAGCCACTGCGCCACCTCTTCACCGGAATCGCCATTGGCGAGCCGCAGGTCCATGAAGGCCAGATCGGGCCGGGTCTGCGTCACCACCTCCCGGCAGGTCGCGAAATCCTTGACCGGGCCAAGGACGGAATGTTGAAGCTGTTCGAGCTGCATCTGAAGGTCCAAGGCAATCAAGAATTCGTCTTCGACAATCAGAATATTCACCGGGCATCACCCGGCGGGCATGGGAACCTCAATTTCAACGCAATAACCATGCTCTGTTGTCCTCTTATCCATCGTCGCCCCAAGCTGGTCGACAATGCCCGCCACGATCTTCGAACCGAGACCGACCCTACCTACACGCTCCGCGTTGCCGATCCCATCGTCCGACACCGTTAACGTCAAAAGGGCTCCCTCTTGATGCAAACGAACATCAACCCTGCCCTGTTCCCGCGCGACGAAGGCATGTTTATGCGCGTTGGTCACAAGCTCATTGATCAGCAGCGCAAGGTTGATCGCCAAATCGGTCGGCACGATGACCGACTGCGCATCGACGACAGTCTCGATCTGCTTGCTATCTGTCTCGGTGCTGGCTGAAAGGAAATCGACAAGCTGCGGGATGTATTCACCGACATCCACATGGGTAACGTTATGCGATTTATAGATAAGTTCATGGACGGAGCTTACCGCATGCACCCGGAGCGAAGCCTGTTGCAGACTGTGTTTCACAGAGGCATTGTCAACCGACGCGGCTTCGAGACGCAGAATGCTCGACACCAGATGCAGGCTGTTCTTGATCCGGTGATTCACATCGCCAAGCAGTGTTTCCTTCTGCTCAAGAAGCTTGTCACGCTCGGTCAGGGTCTTCTGCAAGACCTCTTCGCGCTTCTTGGAATGGGTCAGATCAAGCGTGGCACCGATGAACCGCGCGGGCTTGTCATGTTCGAAAAGAACTTCGCCGCGCGTGTTCAGCCACCGGGTTTCCCCATTGGGCAAGACGATCCGATAATCGGCATTCACGGTGGCATCATTGGCCATCGTTTCGCCCAAGCTTTGGTTCACATGCGCCAGATCCTCGGGATGGATACGCCGGAACAGCTTGGCCATGGGAATTGTCCCCTCGGTATCGGCATAGCCGAAAAGACTGGCCAATTCCTGCGAGATGTTCGCGGTCCCCGTCTCAAGATCCAACTCACCATAGCCGATCCCCGACACCTGCTTGGCCAGATTGAGCCGTATCGCCTGATCACGGCGACCGATAAATTCCGAAGTGACATCCTCGACATGGTGGATCAGCGCGACCAGCTTGCCATCTTCGAACACGGGCGTGTTCAACGGTTGCCAATATTTCTCTTCAAAGGCCCCGTCGGCGCTGTCGCGAATGGGAATATTGTACTTCTGCACGGCCATGCGGTGCTGTTTGCCCGTGGCGGCGACGATCTCAAGCGACTTGCCCAGATTATTGGTGCCATCTGCCGTCGCGTCGGAAGGGTCATCCGGGAAAGCGTCGAACAGATGTTTCCCGACAAGGTCTTCCGCTTTTGACCCGGTCATGAATAAGTACCGGTCATTCACGTCGACGATGATCAAATCAGTGTCTAAAATAAGATAACCATGGGGGGACGCCGCAAAAATTGCAGATCTCGGCACGCCCCCGTTTGCCGATTTGCTCGCGCCCATAGCTCCCCCCTCCCAATACTTATCATCTTTAGCATTTACCGTAGTCCTATAATTTAGAACATAAAAGCAAAGAGATACTAATTTAAGTTAAGCGGCGCCAAAGCGCCCAGACAGGAAGGGCGGTAGGCAGCGCAAAATTGTATAAGCTATGTATTCCGGGAATGAATGGCGCTTTTTTTGACATCCCCGGTGAATAAATGACGCCTCTTCCGACCATTGTCGCTTTCGCATCCCAATTCAAGCCGCAGTGCTCGAAAGCGCATCAATTGAATTAAGACCGCGCAAATTCGCTTACTCGACGGGCGTATTCAGAGGGAGAGGCCCCGCCCCGAATTGGGAAGGGGCCGATCACGCGGCCACAAGCGCTTCCTCTGCCGCGATTTCCGAGGCGCAGAGGGGCAGATCGACGGTGAACTTCGTCCCGATGCCAACGGTGCTCTCTACCCGGATGTCCCCCTCATGCGCGGCGGTGAGTTTTTTGCTGATCGCAAGGCCAAGACCAGTGCCGCCATCGGCGCTTTTGCTGGCTGTTTCCGCTTGAATGAAGGCTTGGAAAATCCGCTGCAAATCCTCTGCCGGCATCCCGCAACCGTTGTCTTCGACCTCAAGTCGGCATGTATCGCCGACCCGCTTGGCGCGCATGCGAATGCTGGAGGCCGAGGAGAACTTCAGCGCGTTGCCCAAGAGATTGATCAGGATCTGTTTGCAGCGCCCGCGGTCGGCGAAAACGTCGAATTCATCATATTCGATTTCCAGCACCGCCTGTTTTTCCTTGGCCAGCCCCTGAAATTGCTCTGCCAATTCGGCCAGCAAATCGCCCGCCGCAAAAGTGGTTTTGTTGAGCTTGACGGAATTCAATTCAATGCTCGTATAGTCGAGAAGTTCGTTAATGATCGTCAACAGATGGTCGCCTGCCGATTTGATACGCCCGCCGTAGCGCTCTGTCTGGTCGCCCAACTCATCGAAATGCACCTTTGAGATCGGCTCGTTCGGCTTCAGCTTGGCCATGGTGTGGCCTTTGAGGTTGGTCAGGAAGCTGGCATATCCGTTGATGATGGTCAGCGGCGTGCGCAACTCATGGCTCAGAACACTCATGAACTCCGACTTGGCGCGGCTGGCATCGCGAGCCTCATCCCGCGCTTGGCGCAGCTCGACGATGTTCTCCATCCGGGTGCGGTTTTCAATGAAATAGGTGAAAAGCCCGCCCATTACGATCATCGCAGCCGTCCCCGCGATGACCATCGCCAGCAATCTGAATTCATCCGGGTTGCTATGGCCGGTCAAACAGGTCGGCGTCACATGAAAGGCGGCCATGCCGGTGAAATGCAGCCCGATGATCGCCAGCGCAAAGCTGCCCGTCATCTTGCCCGTGGCGTATTTCCCATTTTGCGCACCAAAGAACAAAGCCACGGTCGACAACACCATGGCCAGCAGAACCGAGGCGACGAGATAGGTCTTGTCCCAAAAGATGACCCCCTCGATCCGATAGGCGACCATCCCGGTGTAATGCATGGCCGAGATCGACAGCCCCAAGATCACCCCGCCAATTACGGTGGTGACCCGCCTGCGGAACATCCCGGCGATCAAAATGCCCACCGTAGACCCGATAATCGCGATCAACAGCGAGGCGAAGGTCAGCCCGAAATCAAAGCTGACCGGCGCGTCGGGCTGATAGGCCAGCATGGCGATGAAATGCGTGCACCAGATGGCGATGCCCGAGGTCACGGCGGTCAGAAAATACCACAACAACGCCTGTCGCGGCGTTTGTTTAAGCGCGTGCCGGTAAAGGTTTGCGATCACCCAGCTGCCGAATGCGCACAAAAGCGCGGCAAGCAAGACCAGCGTCATATCGTGGTCCGAGTGCATAGAATGAGCCACAGTCAGCATTTTTAAACCTCAAGATAATGAGGCCAGTGTTGCGCAAGGATTGCGTCGAAACAGTGTTCGAGGGGGTTCTTTTTGGCGGTAATTTCATCTGATGAAACTCCAGCCCGGCCCAACGGGCGCAGGCGCCACGCCAGCCGATAGACCGCCGCCCTGCCCTGCCGCCGCAGGGGCCGCGATCCCCGCTCTAAGCGCCCTTTCGCCCCGGCCCGGGCGGGGAATCGCAGCATTCAAACCGCGGGGACGGCGGTACTAAAATGAGTGATTCACATCCAAGGGTTGCATTTACCGGCCATAATACGTCACTACAGCGCCAAACTTGCGCCGTATTTTAATGCTGGTCTGCGCACATTCATTTTGGTTCATAGGTATTTCCGCCATGCTAACGTGTTTCCAAGGGCTGATGCTCGACCCGGTCTATTGGACCGTGCTCGCCGTCAGCACGATCGCCGCAGCTGTCGCCTTTTGGACGCTCAAGTTCCAAGAGTTCCATGGCAAAATTTACTATGCGCTCACCTTTTTGGGGATGATCTGGATCCTGATGATGGTCGGGGCCGAAGCTGCAACGCCCGCCTACGCCTGTCAGATGCAACAGGCACAGCTTGCGTGGCTGGGGCATGGGCTGGTGCCGGTGGCGTGGTCTTTCTTTATCTTCGAATATGTCGGCCCCTCCAGCCGGTCGCGCGGATGGGTGAGCCTTCTGGCCCTGATTGCCGTGCCGCTTGCGGCCTTCGGCCTTGCCGCGACGAACGATTGGCACCACCTGATCTATACCGCCGAGACCGCGCTTCAGCCGGGCGACGATCAGATCACCTTTGAACATGGGCCGGGGTATTTCCTCGTTCTTGCTGTGCTCTATTGCTTCGTGATGGCGACGCTTATCTGGCTGGGCCGGGCGTTCTTTCGCGCGAAACGGGCCGCTTGGCCGCTGCTGACGATGCTTGTGGTGATCACGCTGATCCCATTGGGCGCGAACGCGGCCTATGCGCTGCTTGGTTTTACTGTCGTCGGCCTTGACCCGACGGCCTTCATGTTCACCTTGGGCATCTTCGCCTTTTCGTGGCTGCTGGTCACGAACAAGACAATGGACATGCCCTCGGTCGGGCAATCGACCCTGTTTGACACGATGAGCGAACCGCTGATCCTATTGGACGCGCGGC
Source organism: Sulfitobacter sp. R18_1 (assembly GCF_017743915.1). NCBI lineage: Bacteria > Pseudomonadati > Pseudomonadota > Alphaproteobacteria > Rhodobacterales > Roseobacteraceae > Sulfitobacter > Sulfitobacter sp. R18_1. The sequence goes on along the minus strand of NZ_JAGHRG010000003.1, from coordinate 182,508 downwards.
GCCGCGTCATCCGCTCGAACGCCGCGGCCAAGCGCAGCGGGCTTCTGTCCGATCCGACATTGGGCCACGATCTGATCGCGGGGATCGAAGCACAAATGGCGCAGAACGGCTCGGCCCATATCACCTGTAGCGAACGGCTGTATGAGCCGCGCGTTCAACCCATTGAAAACCCCCTCGCCCCCGCGGGCCCCGCCATCGGCTGGAGCGTTACTTTCGTCGATGTCACCGACCGGATCGCCACCACTACGGCCCTAGAGCGGGCGCTGAGAGAGGCGGATGAGGCGAACCGCGCCAAGGATGAATTCATCTCGGTCGTCAGCCATGAGCTGCGCACGCCGCTGACCTCATTGAAAGGCGGCCTGGCTTTGGCGCTCAGCGGCAAACTGGGTGAGATCAAAGGCCCGCTGCGCTCCTCGCTCGACATTGCCCATCGCAACGGGGTGCGCCTGTCGCGGCTGGTCGATAATATCCTGCTGGTGCAAAAGCTTGAGGTGCAGGCGCTGTCGCTTGAATGGCTGCCGGTCGACCTGCCTGCCCTGCTCCGCGAAAGCATCGAGGAAAACCGCATGTATGCCCATGAGCGCGGAGTGCGGCTGGATATCGGCAGTGTCGGCCAGCCCGCCGTGGTCTTGGGCGATGCCTTTGCCATCCGGCAGGTGGTCGACAACCTGATTTCGAACGCGGTGAAATTCTCGAATGTGGGGGACACGGTGGAGGGCACGCTGACCACCAACAACGGGCGCGTGCGGGTCTCGATCCGCGATCATGGGCGCGGCATTCCCGAGGGGATGGAGGAAAAGGTCTTTGGCCGTTTCGGACAGCTTGACGACGACGGGCAGAAATCGACCCAAGGCTCCGGCCTCGGCCTGCATATCTCCCGCCAACTGGCACGGCAGATGGCGGGGGATCTATTTTACGAAAGCGAAGTCGGCGTCGGATCGACCTTCCATGTCGAATTCGGCATCGGGGCCGGGGCAGAAACCACCCCGCAAGCCGCCCCAAGCGCGTTGCAAAGCACCGACTGAGCGCCGCGCCCGCGCTTAGAGTTCGATACGGATATCGTGTATCCAAAGCTTCGGCGGGCGGGACAGGACAAAGACCACCACATCGGCCAGATCATCCGGCTCGGTGAAAATATGGTTCGGCACGTCCTCTCCGGCCTTGGCGAACATGCCGGTGTTGGTGCCCGACTGATACAGCCCGCCAACCCGCACGCCGGTGTTTTCCTCATCCGCTTTCAGCACCTCGGTAAAGCCGCGCACGCCGTATTTCGTGGCCGTATAGACCGACTGCCCCGCCTGCGCCACGACACCGGATTTGGAGACGACATTGAGGATGATCGCCTCGTCATTGTCGCGCAGCGCGGGCAGCGTGGCCTGCGTCATCTGCATGAGGCCGGTCAAATTGGTCTGCACCGTCGCTCGCAGCATTTCGGGCGCGATCGTGTCGAGCGGGCCTGCCTTGTGCCAAATCCCTGCGTTGTTGATCAGGATGTCCAAGCCGCCAAAACGGTCCACCACCTGCGCGGCGGTCTGGTCGATCGCCGAAGGGTCTTGCAGATCGCAGGTCAGCCCCACTGCCTCTGCCGCGCCGGCGGCTTCGCAGGCTTCGGCAACGGCCTGAAGACGTGTCTCATCCCGGCCCAGAATGGCCAGCCGCGCACCCGTCTCCGCCAATTTCAAACAGATGTGGCGCCCGATCCCGTCGCTGCCGCCGGTGACCAAAATACGTTTGTCGCGCAGTTCCATATCGCTCTCCTATGTTGCAGGCGGCTTACCGCGCGGCGAAGCCGCCGCCAAGCCCTGCCCCGCCCGGTCAGATCGTGATGATCTGCGCCCGGATCGCCTTGGCCACCGCATGGGTCTTGTTGGTCACGTCCAGCTTGGCGCAGGCGTTATACAGATGATGGTTCACCGTGCTGGCCGCCACCGTCATGATCTGCGCCGTCTCCCATGCCGTTTTGCCCACCGCGGCCCATTTCAGCACTTCCTTCTCACGGTTGCTCAGCCGTGGCCCCGGCGCGGCGGGGGCGATATCCGCCACCATATCGCTTTGGATCAGACAGCCCAGATAGATCGCATCGGCGATGATCCCGCGCTTGTATTTGCGCCACTCGTGAATCCGTAGGTCAGAGTTCAGCGTCAGCACCGCCTTGCCATGCGCGTGGTCCCGAATGGGGATCGACACACCGTTCTGGCGCACGCCGAACTCCATCGCCTCGCCAAAGAAATTGCGCGTGGTCCGGTCGACCTTGGGCAGCTCGCTCCAATCCACCGGCAAAGTGCCTTCGAGGGATTTGTCGACCACCGGGTCGATCAGATGGTAGTTTTCCTCTTGGTAGCGTGTTAGCCAAGCGGGATCATAGGTCGAGTGAATGACCGGATCACTGCCACTGGCGCCAGTCTTGTGAAACCCCAGATAGGACAGGTTGTTCAGCCCCATATCCTGCGCCAAGACCTGCAACATCTCGGCGGGTTTGATGTCGGGGCGTTGTTCTTTCAATAGGAGGTAGCGGTCGGAAAGCGGTGTCACCATAGGGCGGCGTTCAAAAGCTCATGTGATTAAAAACTGAGCATTCAGTTAGGGCACCTCAACCAGTGAGGGAACATGCCCGCCGTCGAATGATTTCTCGGAATAGGGGAAACCGGCCAAAACGTTGCAATTTTGCCCCGATGACCAAGGGTCAAGCGAAAGTGCCGCCCGATGAAAGGTCGGCACGTCCGCCTGCCCGCGAAGCGGTGCAGAGCATAAAGCGGCCCCCGCCCGAAAACCAATGCGCCCCTTACAAAAACACGATCGTCCAACACAGCGGACAGGGGCGCGGCTTCCGAAAGCGGGGACCGAAACAGAGCCAAATGGCAGGCCCTGTCAAAAGGTCGCGTCAGCCTGAGCGCGCATCTTATGTCTGACGGCCATTCAGCACAGCCGCAAACTCGGATAGCAAGATTCGCGCCGGCGATCTTCAAGCATTTGTTATAGTTTGATTAAATTTCCGGCGCCTCTTGACTGCGCGCGCCCGGGCGCATCTGTAAAGCTGGTAATATTTATAGGTTTCGATGAATCGCCGCGGATAGGGGCGATACGGGCGCAGGCGATTTGACGCTGTTACAAAAACTTCACTGGCGCAAAGCTTATTAATTCTGTAATTCATGAATTATGGAACAAGTAATCCCCAACCGCCTTGCCACCCTCGGCCATCCGCAGCGCCTCGCGCTGTTTCGGCTGCTCATGCGCCGCTACCCCGACAGGGTGCCCGCGACCGAACTGGCGCAGGCGCTCGGCCTCAAGCCCAACACCCTGTCGACCTATATCGGCGCGCTGATGCAGGCGGGGTTGGTGAGCCAAGAACGGCAGGGCACATCCCTGCGCTATGCGATCGATATCGAGGCCGCGCGGGACACCATCGGCTACCTGCTGAACGACTGCTGCCGTGGCCGGCCCGAAATTTGCCTCCCCCTCACCTCTTCAGATGGAAACGCCCCCATGACCGACGACAAGTTCAACGTCCTATTCATCTGCACCGGCAACTCCGCCCGGTCGATCTTTGCCGAAAGCATCCTGCGCGACCTCGCAGGGGACCGGTTCAACGTCTATTCCGCAGGCACCCGCCCGCAGTCTGAGCTGAACCCATTCGCCGTCGAAGTGCTCGAACAAAAGGGCCATGAGGTGACCCACCTCAGGTCAAAACATATCTCTGAGTTTCAGGCCGCGGATGCGCCTGCCTTCGACTTCGTCTTTACCGTCTGCAATCAGGCCGCCAATGAGGAATGCCCCACATGGCCGGGCCAGCCGATCACCGCCCATTGGGGCCTGCCCGATCCGGTCAAGGTGGAAGGCTCCGACGCGGAAAAGAGCCTCGCTTTCCAGCAGGCCTATGGCACCCTGCGCAACCGGATGCTGGGCTTCACCAGCCTGCCACTTAGCTCGCTCGACCGTATCTCGCTGCAAAAGGCGCTGGATGACGCTGGCCAAACCGACAAAGAAGGAACTCCCGCATGACCACCTACGCGATCAACGGCCTTGGCCGTATTGGCAAGCTCGCCCTGAAACCCCTGCTGGATCAAGGGGCCGAGATTGCATGGATCAACGATGCGGTGGGCGACCCGGAAATGCACGCGCATCTGCTGGAATTCGACACGGTGCACGGGCGCTGGCAGGCCGATTTCGCCCATGACGCCGACAGCGTGACGATCAACGGCACCCGCCTGCCCTTCATCGGCACGCGTGACCTCAGCGCGCTGCCGCTCGACGGGGTGGATGTGGTGATCGACTGCACCGGCGTCTTCAAGACCGAGGCGAAACTCGCCCCCTATTTCGAAGCCGGGGTGAAGAAGGTGGTGATCTCGGCCCCCGTAAAAGACGGGGATGCGGCCAATATCGTCTATGGCGTCAATGACGATGTCTATGATCCCGCACGGCACCGGATCGTCACGGCGGCAAGCTGCACGACCAACTGCCTCGCCCCGGTGGTGAAGGTCATCCATGAGGCGCTGCGGATCAAACATGGCTCCATCACCACGATCCACGATGTGACCAACACACAGACCATCGTCGACCGCCCCGCCAAAGACCTGCGCCGCGCCCGTTCGGCCCTGAACTCCCTGATCCCGACGACCACGGGCAGCGCCACGGCGATCACCCTGATCTACCCCGAGCTTAAAGGCCGGTTGAACGGCCATGCGGTGCGGGTGCCGCTGCTGAACGCCTCGCTGACTGACTGTGTCTTTGAGGTGGAGCGGGAGACGACCGTGGAAGAGGTAAACGGCCTGTTCAAAGCTGCCGCCGAAGGAGAGTTGAAAGACATCCTTGGCTATGAGGAGCGCCCGCTGGTCTCGACCGATTACACCAATGACCCGCGCTCCAGCATCGTCGATGCGCCCTCCACCATGGTGGTGAACGGGACGCAGGTTAAAATCTACGCGTGGTACGACAATGAGATGGGCTATGCCCACCGTCTGGTCGATGTGGCGCTGATGGTCGGGGCAAGCCTGTGAGCCAGAGCGCGACCCGCCCCGAGGGGCTCTCGGCCTATATCGCGGTCACGGCGGCCTATTGGGCCTTCATGCTGACCGATGGTGCGTTGCGCATGTTGGTGTTGCTGCATTTCCACCGGCTTGGCTTTTCGCCGGTGCAGCTGGCCTATCTCTTTGTGCTTTATGAGATCGCGGGCGTCATTACCAACCTCTGCGCGGGCTGGATCGCGGCGCGCTTCGGGCTGGCCTCCACGCTCTATGCCGGGCTGGGGTTGCAGATCGTGGCGCTGCTGGCGCTGGCGCAGCTTGACCCCACATGGGCGGTTGGCGCCTCGGTCGTCTTCGTCATGCTAGTGCAGGGTGCAAGCGGCGTGGCCAAGGATTTGGCCAAGATGTCGTCGAAATCCGCCGTCAAACTGCTCGCCCCGGCTGAGGATGGCGGGCTGTTTCGCTGGGTGGCGCTGCTGACCGGCTCCAAGAACATGGTCAAAGGCTTGGGCTTTCTGCTCGGCGCGGCTTTGCTGGCGACGCTTGGCTTTGTCTGGGCGGTGCTCGGGATGGCCGCGATCCTTGCGCTGATCCTGCTCGTCGTGCTGACCGCCATGCCGCCCGGCCTGCCCAAGGGCCGCAAGGGGGCGAAGTTCTCGGAAGTCTTCTCAAAATCCGCCAATGTGAACTGGCTCAGCGCGGCGCGGGTGTTTCTCTTCGGCGCGCGGGATGTGTGGTTCGTGGTGGGCATCCCGATCTATTTCTACGCGGTCCTCTCGGATGGCACGGAGGAAAGCAACCGCGCGGCCTTCTTCATGATCGGCACCTTTATGGCGGTCTGGGTGATACTTTACGGGCTGGTGCAGATCTACGCCCCACGCCTGCTCCGCGCGAAATCCCGCCCGGCAGGCGACCTGATCTCAGCCGCGAAGGGATGGGCTTGGTCGCTTGCCGCCGTGCCTGCGGCGCTGACGCTGGCGGCGCTATTCAGCGACGGGCCGCAGGGCTGGCTTACCGTGACGCTTGTGATCGGCCTCTTGGCCTTTGGCGCGGTCTTTGCGGTGAACTCATCGCTGCATTCCTACCTCATCCTCTCTTTCACCAAGGCAGAGCGGGTGACGATGGATGTGGGGTTTTACTACATGGCCAATGCCGCCGGGCGGCTCTTGGGCACGCTGATGTCGGGGCTGAGCTATCAGATTGGCGGCCTGCCCTTGATGCTGGGCGCGGCGGCGATCATGGTGGCCCTGTCGGCGCTGCTGGTCGGGTTCTTGAAACCCGACCAGAGTTAGCCCTCAGCCCACCTTGCTGGCGCGACCGTTGCTTTCATCGGCCTGCGTATAGGCGTTAATCGCCGCGACTGCGCCTGCGTCCCAGATGAGCGAGAGCCAAGCGACAAAGGCATCGCGGAACGCCTCGGCTTGCGCCAGATCACCGTAGAGGCGCTCTTGCTCAAGCCAGGCCTCGGGCCGTTCCCGCGCATCCTGCGCCACGGCTTTCAACGCGTCCCAAATGGGATCATTCGCCGCAATCTCCGTGCCATCTTCCCGCGTGCCCGCACACATCCGCGCCCAGAGCGCTTCGACCAAGGCCAAACCAGTAACCGAGCGCCCCGCCACCAGCTGATCCCGCAGGATCGGCAGGACAAAGCCCGTGTGCCGCGCCGAGCCGTCAAAGGCGACGCGGCGGGTGGTATCGACGATGCGCGGGTTCGAGAAGCGCTGTTCGATCAGGTCGAGATAGGCCAGCGGCGTCATGCCCGGCACCGGGGCGACCGTCTGGGTGATCTCTTCGGCCTGCACGCGGTGGAACATCGCGCGGATCGCCGGATGCGCCATGGTGCCGGAAATCGTCTCGATCCCCAGCACTTCACCGACATTGGCCAAGACCTGATGGCCCGCGTTGAGGATGCGGATCTTCATCTTCTCATAGGCGTGCACCTCGTCCGAGAAGGTCGCCCCTACCTGATCCCAATCCGGGCGGCCCGCGCAGAAGTCGTCTTCGATCACCCACTGGCGGAAAGCTTCATGGGTAACGGGGGCGGCGTCGTTCACGCCGAACTCCCGCGCCTGCGCGATCTCGGCGGGGCCGGTGGCCGGGGCGATGCAATCGACCATGGAGTTGGGGAAACTGGCGTTTGCCTCGATCCAATCGGCCAGCGCCGGGTCGGACATGCGCGCCAGCGACACGACCGCTTGGCGCAGGATATCGCCGTTGCCTTGCAGATTGTCACAGCTCAGCCCGGTGAACGGCCCCTGCCCCGCATCGCGGCGCAGCCGCAGGGCCGCGACGATGGCCCCAAAGGCGGTGCGCGGGCTCTCGGGATGCGCCGCGTCATGGATGATATCCGCATGGGCCGCGTCGAACCCCTTGCTTACCGGGTCAATGTAATAGCCGCTTTCCGTGACCGTCAGCCCGACGATGCGAATGGCCGGATCGGCCATTGCTCGGATCAGGGCGCCGTTGCCTTCTTCGATCGGCAGGTAGTCGATCATGGACCCCACCACCTCGGCAGAGGTCTGCGCGGGGTCGAGTTCGATCAACGTCGTCAGACAGTCTTGCGCCAAGAGCTTCTCGCGCATGGCCGCATCATAGGGGCGCACGCCCGCGCCGAGGATCGCCCAGTCATGCGCTTGGCCGTTCTGCATCAAACGGTGCAGATACCACGCCTGATGCGCGCGGTGGAAATTGCCCACGCCGATATGCACGATGCCGGGGGTCAGGGCGCTGCGGTCATAGCTGGGGTGGGCGATGTCGAGATCACCCAGCGTCGCGTTCGAGAGGTCTACCAGTTTATCCATGATCCACGTCCTTAAAGGGCCGCGCACCGGGGATAGGGTGCGGGGGTCGGCCTGTCATTCCTGCCGCTTGCATTACTCGACCCGAAGGCCCTGCGCGTCGAACCGGTGCAGCTTGTCCGCCTGTGGGGTCAGGAAAATCCTGTCCCCATGTCGGACCGACAATTCGCCATCCACGCGCACGGTCATCGGGTCGCAGCCCGCTACGCCATGGACGTGCAAGAAGGTGTCCGAGCCCAGATGCTCGGCCACGCCGATGGTGCCCTCCCATGCGCCTTCGGTGGTGGAGACGTCGAAATGCTCGGGCCGGATGCCGATGGTCGGCGCGCCGCGCGCTTCGGCTTCGGCGCCCTTGATCAGGTTCATCTTGGGCGAGCCGATGAAGCCCGCGACGAATTCGTTGCGCGGCTTGTAGTAAAGCTCAAGCGGGGAGCCGACCTGTTCGATATGGCCCGCCCGCAGCACGACGATCTTGTCGGCCATGGTCATCGCTTCGACCTGATCGTGGGTGACGTAGATCATCGTCGTGGCCAGCCGCTTGTGCAACTCGCTGATTTCAAGACGCATACCTACCCGCAGCGCGGCGTCGAGGTTCGACAGCGGCTCGTCGAAAAGGAAAGCCGAAGGTTCGCGCACGATGGCACGGCCAATGGCAACCCTCTGGCGCTGACCGCCCGAGAGTTGGCCCGGACGGCGGTCAAGATAGTCGGTGAGGTTCAGCGCCTTGGCCGCAGCTTCGATCCGGCGCTGCTGTTCCTCCGCCGGAACGCCCGCCATCTTCATCGGAAAGGCGATGTTCTTGCGCACCGACATATGCGGGTAAAGCGCGTAGGACTGGAACACCATCGCCAAGCCCCGTTTCGCGGGCGGCACATGGGTCGCATCGGTGCCGTCGATCTCGATATGGCCCGAGGTGATGTCTTCCAGCCCGGCGATCAGCCGCAGCAGGGTCGATTTCCCGCAGCCCGAGGGGCCGACAAAGACCGTGAACTCGCCATCTTCGATGGTCAGATCAAGGGGCGGAATGACTTCCACATCGCCGAAGCTTTTGGAAACCTGATTGAGTTTGATTTGTCCCATGTGACTGTCCCTTGCTTACTTGACTGCGCCGAAAGTCAGGCCGCTGACGAGTTGTTTCTGGCTGAACCAGCCGAGGATGAGGATTGGCGCGATGGCCATGGTCGAGGCCGCGCTGAGTTTCGCGTAGAAAAGGCCTTCGGGGCTGGAATAGCTCGCGATGAAGGCGGTGAGCGGTGCCGCTTTGGCCGCGGTGAGGTTGAGCGTCCAGAAGGCTTCGTTCCATGCGAGGATGAAGTTCAACAGCAGGGTGGAGGCAATGCCGGGGATCGCCATGGGTGTGAGGACGTAAAGCACCTCTTCGCGCAGGCTTGCCCCATCCATCCGTGCCGCTTCCAAGATCTCGCCGGGGATTTCGCGGAAGTAGGTGTAGAGCATCCAGACGATGATCGGCAGGTTGATAAGCATCAAGATGATGACCAAAGCGATCTTGCTGTCGAGCACGCCAAACTGGATGCAAAGCAGATAGATCGGATAGAGCACACCCACCGCGGGCAGCATCTTGGTCGAGAGCATCCAGAGCAGGATGTCTTTGGTCCGCTTGCCGGGCACAAAGGCCATCGACCACGCGGCAGGCACCGCGATCAGGATGCCAAGGACGGTCGAGCCCCCGGCGATGATGATCGAGTTCCACAGAAAGCGCCCGTAGTTGGACCGCTCCAAAACCGCCTCGTAATTCGCCAGCGTCCAATCAAAACCGAGGAAGATCGGCGGATCGGCGATGGCCTGTGCTTCGGTCTTGAAGCTGGTAAGGATGGTCCAAAGGATGGGGAAGAAGATCAGGAAACCGATGCCCCATGCGAGGGCCGTGTTGACGATCTTGCGTTGTCTGGTGACTGCGCGTGCCATGATGTCTCCTCCTCAGGCGTCCAGGTTCTTGCCGACGATGCGCATCAGGAAGATGGCAACGATATTGGCGAGAATGATTGCATAGACACCGCCCGCCGATCCGAGGCCGATGTTCTGGCTTTCCAGCACGCGCTGGAAGATGAGATAGGTCAGTGTTTTGGTGCCAAAGGCCCCGCCCGTGGTCACGAAAATCTCCGCGAAGATCGACAAGAGAAAGATCGTCTGGATTAGGATCACCACGGTGATCGCGCGGCCCAGATGCGGCAGGGTGATATAGGCGAAACGTTTGGTCACCGGCGCGCCGTCCATCTCGGCGGCGTCAAGCTGCTCGCGGTCGAGCGACTGGATCGCGGTGAGCAGGATCAGCGTCGCGAAGGGCAGCCATTGCCAGGATACGATGATGATGATCGACGAGAGCGAGGCTTGGCTCATCCATTGCACTGGGGTGGCGCCAAAGAACTCCCACAGATGCGCGAAGAGACCATAGTTCGGGTCCATGAACATGTTCTTCCACACCAGCGCCGACACGGTGGGCATGACGAAGAAGGGCGCGATGACGAGGATGCGGACAAAGCCCTGACCCCACATCGGCTGGTTCAACAGAAGGGCAAGCAGGATGCCGAGGCAGACCGTGATCGCCAGCACACCGCCAACGATGACCAGCGTGGTCATCACCGAAGGCCAGAAAGAGCTGGAGGTGACGAAGCGCACATAGTTGTCGAACCCCACCCAGCCCAGATCACCGCCGCGCATCGGCAGGTATTTCTTGAAGGAAAAATAGAGCGTCATGGTCAGCGGGATGAGCATCCATCCTAGGAGCAAGACCACCGCAGGGGCCATCATCAGGCGTGCCGCTGATCGGGAATGTTGGGTAGCCATCGGGCACATCTCCTCTGCAGGCGGCGGATGCCGCGTTTAGGTGAAGGGTATCATATCAGGTGGTGAGGCGGAAAAGGGCGGCGGTGCCCGCCGCCCTTTGTGCCGGAGAAGCAGCGGCTTAGCGGTAGCCAGCAGCTTCCATTGCGTCGTTGGTCAGGTCCTGTGCCTTCTCAAGTGCCTCTTCGACGGTCTGCTGACCGGCATAGGCGGCAGAGAACTCTTGGCTCACGTCGGTCGCGATGCCTGCAAACTCTGGGATCGCGGCGAACTGAACACCGACGTAAGGCGTCGGATCGACGGTGGAGTTCTCAGGATCAGCCGAGAGGATCGAGTCGAGCGTCATCTGCGCGAAGGGCACTTTCTGGTACTCGGGGTTCTCGTAAAGCGACTTGCGCGCACCGGGAGGGACGTTCGCCCAGCCTTCGTTCTCGGCGACCATCTCGATATAGTCTTTTGAGGTGGCCCATTCGATGAACTCTTTCGCGGCATCTTCTTTTTGAGTGCCTGCCGGGATTGCCAGCGCCCATGCCCAGAGCCAGTTGGAGCGTTTGCCAAGGCCCGTGTCCGGTGCCAGCGCAAAACCAACCTTGTCGGCCACGGTGGAATCGTCGGGGTTGGTCACGAAGGACGCCGCCACGGTGGCGTCGATCCACATGCCGCATTTGCCCTGCTGGAAGAGCGAGAGATTCTCGTTGAAGCCGTTGGAGGCGTAGCCCGCTGGGCCGCTTTCATCCATCAGGTCTTTGTAGAAGTTGATCGTATTGGCCCATGCCTCGGTGTCGAACTGGGCGTTCCAGTCTTCATCGAACCAGCGGGCGCCAAAGGAGTTGGACATCGCCGTGATCAGCGCACCGCCCTCGCCCCAACCGGCCTTGCCGCGCAGGCAGATGCCGTTGATGTCGTTCTCACGATCGGTCATGGCGGCGGCGGCTTCGCGGATGAATTCCCATGTCGGGTCTTTCGGCATTTCCATGCCGGCTTTTTCCATCAGATCAGTGCGGTACATGATCATGGAGCTTTCGCCATAGAAGGGTGCCGCGTAAAGCGTGCCGTCGTGGCTCAGACCACCGGCCATGGCGGGCAGGATATCGTCTGCGTCATAGTCTTCGCTGAGGTCGTCCAGCGGCACCAGCCAGCCGTTCGCGCCCCAGATCGGCGTTTCATACATGCCGATGGTCATGATGTCGAAAGAACCGCCCTTGGTCGAGATGTCGGTGGTGACGCGCTGGCGCAGCACGTTCTCTTCCAAGGTGACCCATTCCACTTCGTGGCCGGTCTCTTCGGTGAATTTGTCGGTGTAGCCTTGCATGCGGATCATGTCGCCGTTGTTCACGGTGGCGATGGTGATCGTCTCAGCAACCGCGCCGCCCGCCATGATCAGGCCCAAGGCCGTCGCGGCGTAAAGTGATTTATCGCAGAACATCGATAGTTCCTCCCTCTATAGATGATGAACCGAGACTAACGACCCACGCAACGCGCAGTCAAATTAAATTTTACGCGCGATAACTATTTTCTGAGCAACTTGCGAACTCAATGACTTAGGCAGAAGCGCGCATCACCAGTTTGCCGTCGAATAGCGTTTCTTCGCGCTCGGCCAGGCGGGTTTCGCTTTCGATGATGCGAAAAAGGGTACTGGCGGCACGATTCGCGATGGCCCCGTAATCCTGCGCGATGGTGGTCAGCGGCGGGCAGGTATAGCGCGAGAACGGGTGATCGTCCTGCCCCGCGATCCGCATGGCGCAGTCCTTGCCATGGCCAACCCGCAGCCCCATCCCATAGGCCGCCGAGAGCATGCCGATGGCCAGACGGTCGTTCGAGCAAAGCACCGTATCCGTCTCGAACGCTCCCGCCGAGATCAGCTTGCCGCCCTCGGTCGCGCCGATCTCTTCAAAGTTCCAACCCTCCCCCGGCACCTGATGGATATGGGGCGCAAAACCGTGCCGATCCATCGCTTCCAGATAGGCTTGGCGGCGCTTGTTGGCGTTGGGGTTGCTGGGGGTCTTCATCTCGAAAAAACAGGGCGGCTCACCGCTGCGGCAGAGGTATTCGACGATCAAATCAACACTTTGGAAGTTGTCGGTGCCGACGAAAGCCTCGCAAACCCCTTCGACATTGGCGTCAAAGGTCACCACCGGCACATCCTTGCAAAAGCGCGCGATCTCGTCACGGTCCGAGGCTTTGCCGAAGGGCGCCAGCAACACGCCCGCCGGTTTCAGCGCCCGAAGCGAGTCGAGATTGGCCCGCTCCTGCGCCGGGTTGCCATGCGAGCTGAGCAATATCGGGCTATAGCCCTCGGCCAGACAGGCCAGCTCCACCTCGCGGCCGATCTCGGAAAAGAACGGGTCGGCAAGGTTGGGCACGACCACGCCGATGTTGCGGGTTTTGCGGCGGTTTTGGTTCACCGCATAGACGTTCGGGCGATAGTCATACTGGCTCAGCGCCGCTTCGATCCGCTCCCGGGTCGAGCGCCGCACGCTGTCGGCATCGTTAAAGTATTTCGACAGGGTGGGCCGCGAAATGCCGCTCACGGCGGCAAACTCCTCCATATTGCGGATCTTCTGCTGGCCCATCTTAACCCTCCCTTGACGAAACGCTGCGCGCGTAAACTAAAGTCAATATAGAGATAAGTTCGTCCAGCCAGCAAGGGTCTGGTGGCGTCAGGCTTTCCGCGGCCCTTCGGGGGGGGCAACGGAAAGCCCGAGCTCGACCCTCTTCCGGGGTTAACCGGCCTTGCCCAATTGCGCCGCGGCGCGGGCCAGCGCTTCGATCCCGGCCCAGTCCCCGGCATCGATCAGCTTCTTCGGGGCAACCCAGCTGCCGCCCGCGCAAAGCACGTTGGGCAGGCTCAGGTAGCTTTCCGCATTGTCGGGGCTGACCCCGCCCGTCGGGCAGAAGGTGATCTGCGGCAGGGGCGCGCCGATGGCCTTGAGCGCGGGCGCGCCACCCGAGGCTTCGGCGGGAAAGAACTTCAGCATGTCATAGCCGCGCGCGAACAACTGCATCGCCTCGCTCGCCGTGGCGGCGCCGGGCAAGAGGGGCAGTCCTTCCTCCTCGCAGGCCGCGATCAACGCATCGGTGGCACCGGGCGAGACGCCAAAGGTCGCCCCCGCCCGTTTCGCTGCACGCACGTCTTCGGGGGTGACCAGCGTCCCCGCCCCCACATGGCCGCCCGCGACCTCGGCCATGGCGGCAATCGCGTCGAGGGCGGCAGGGGTGCGCAGGGTCACTTCCAAAGCAGGCAGCCCGCCCGCGACCAGCGCCTCGGCCAAGGGGCGGGCGTCGGCGACATCGTCGATCACCAACACGGGCACAATCGGGGCAAGCGCACAGATTTCACGGGTGCGACCGCTGGCGTCTTTTGCAGTAAGGGTCATGGATCAGCCTCCAAAAATGGTTGCGCCGGTGGTAGCAGAACCGACTGTGTCGCGGAACATAGCGAACAACTCGCGCCCCGTCCCGGCATGGTAAGCAGAAAGATCAGCGGTGACGTTGGGACGGTCGTCGAATCCTTCGGCCAGCACGTCGAGCGTCCCTGCCACGGCATCAACCCGCAGCAAATCGCCATCCTGCACCCGCGCGATGGGGCCACCGTCGACCGCCTCAGGGCTGACGTGGATCGCCGCAGGCACCTTGCCCGACGCGCCCGACATGCGCCCATCGGTGACCAGCGCCACCTTCTGCCCGCGCCCCTGAAGGATCGACAGAAGCGGCGTCAGGCTGTGCAATTCGGGCATGCCGTTGGCTTTGGGGCCTTGGAAGCGGACGACGACGACCAGATCGCCGGTCAATTCGCCCGCTTTGAAGGCCGCCTTCACCTCGTTCTGATCTGCAAAGACTCGCGCCGGGGCTTCGATAACGTGATGTTCGGGCGCCACGGCAGAGACCTTCATACAGGCGGTGCCGAGCGACCCGGCCATGCGGCGCAGCCCGCCGGTAGGCTGGAAAGGATCGCTGGCAGGGCGGAGGATTTTCTCGTTCAGGCTCTCGCCTGCGCCCTTCTCCCAGACCAGCCCCTCGGCCTTCAGCTTCGGCTCGGCGGTGTAATGCTCCAGCCCCTGCCCGGCGACGGTTTGGGTATCGGGGTGCAGATGGCCGGAGTTGAGCAATTCGCCGATCATATAGCCCAAGCCCCCGGCGGCGTGGAAATGGTTCACATCCGCCAGACCGTTGGGATAGACCCGCGCCAGCAGCGGCACGACATCGGAGATGTCCGAGAAATCCTCCCAATCCAGAATGATTCCCCCGGCCCGCGCCATGGCGATGAGGTGGATCAGCAGGTTGGTCGACCCGCCCGTGGCGTTGAGCCCGACGATCCCGTTCACGAAGGCCTTTTCGTCCAGAACCGAGGCGACGGGGGTATAATCATTGCCCAAAGCGCTCAGCGCCAATGCGCGTTTCGCGCCTTCTTGGGTCAGCGCATCGCGCAAAGACCCGTTTGGCGGCACAAAGCTCGCCCCCGGCAGGTGCAGTCCCATGAACTCCATCAGCATCTGGTTGGTGTTGGCGGTGCCGTAAAAGGTGCAGGTGCCCGGGCCGTGATAGGCGGCCATCTCGGCGGCCATCAGCGCATCACGCCCGACTTCGCCCGCGGCGAACTGCTGGCGCACCTTGGCTTTTTCATCATTCGACAGCCCGCTCTCCATCGGCCCGGCAGGCAGGAAGACGGCTGGCAAATGGCCGAAAGCCTGCGCTGCAATCACCAGCCCCGGCACGATCTTGTCGCAGACCCCAAGGAAAACCGCCGCGTCAAAGGTGTTGTGGCTGAGCGCCACGGAGGCCGCCAAGGCGATCACATCACGCGAGAAAAGCGACAGTTCCATCCCCGCTTCGCCTTGGGTCACCCCGTCGCACATGGCGGGCACCCCGCCCGCGACCTGCGCAGTGCCGCCCGCCGCCCGCACGGCGTCGCGGATCAGATCGGGATAGCGCTCAAACGGCTGATGCGCCGAAAGCATGTCGTTATAGGTCGTCACGATCCCGAGGTTGCCCGCGCTGGTGCTTGCCAGCCGGTCCTTATCCGCGCCAGAGGCGGCGTAGGCATGGGCCTGCCCGCTACAAGACAGATGCGCGCGGGCCGGACCCTTGGCACGGGCGGCTTCCATCCGGTCGAGGTAGGGCCGCCGGGTCGCCTCGCTGCGGGCGATGATACGGTCGGTGACGCGGTCAATCGTGGAATGCAGGGTCATGTCTCGTCCTTTCGTGTGATCTCGCGCGAGCGGCGGCCGTCGCGATGCATCAGCATCAGCGCCTCTTCGGGGCCGGAGCTGCCGGGGTCATAGGGGTACGGGGGTTGCCGGGTCTCTTCCCAGCCGTGAATGATCGGATCGGCCCAGGCCCAAGCGGCTTCGACCTCGTCCCCGCGCATGAAGAGCGTCTGATCGCCGCGGATCACATCCATGATCAGCCGCTCATAGGCGTCCTGCGGGGTGCCCTGCTCGCCCAAGGCATCGGCAAAGGTCATATCCAGCGCCACTTCGGCCAGACGCATGCCGCCGGGGCCGGGGTCTTTGATGGTGTTGCGCAGGGTGATGCCCTCATCCGGTTGCAACCGGATGATCAGCGCGTTGCCTTTGTGGCCTTCCGTCGCGGGGAAGATCATATGCGGCGGGTCGCGGAAGATCACCGCGATCTCGGAACTGCGCCCGCGCAGCTTTTTGCCCGTGCGCAGGTAGAAGGGCGTGCCCGCCCACCGCCAATTGGCGATCTTCACCTTCATTGCGACAAAGCTTTCGGTGCGGCTGTCGGGGTCGCCCGCATGGTCGCGGTAGCTGCCCGCGCCATTGTCGGCGCGGTACTGGCCGCGAGCAATGTCCTTCTGCGCCACCGGCTCCAGCGCCTCAATCACCTTCACCTTCTCATCGCGCACCGCGTTGGGGTCAAAGCGCGAGGGCGGCTCCATCGCCGTCAGACACAGCAGTTGCATCAGATGGTTCTGCACCATGTCGCGCATGGCACCGGATTTATCGTAATACTCGCCCCGCCCTTCGACACCGAGGCTCTCGGACACGGTGATCTGCACATGGTCGATATGTGTGGAATTCCACAAGGGTTCCCACAGCGCATTGGCGAAACGCAGCGCCATGAGGTTCTGCACCGTCTCTTTGCCAAGGTAATGGTCGATCCGGTAAATCTGGCTTTCGTCGAAATTGGCACGCAGATCGGCGTTCAGCGCCTGCGCGGTTTCCAAATCATGGCCAAAGGGCTTTTCGACGACGATGCGGCTCTCGGCTGTGGCGATGCCGTGGTCATGCAGCTTGCCACCAATCGTCCCGAAGAGCGACGGCGAGACCGAGAGGTAGAAGGCCCGCACGACATCATCGCGCATCAGGTCTTTGAGGTCTGCCCAGCCCGCATCGCCCGAGGCATCCACGCGCACGTAATGCACCATGCCAAGAAACCGCTCCAAGGCGGCGCTCTCTTGGGCCAGCTTGGGGGCGAACTCCAGCAGGCTGTCGCGGATCATCTTGCGGAAGGCCTCGGCATCAAGCTCGGAACGGGCCGCGCCGACGATCCGCGCGGCCTCCGGCATCTGGCCGACGGTGAAGCGGTGGAACAGACCGGGCAGGATCTTGCGCCGGGCGAGGTCGCCGGTCGCGCCGAAAATGACGAGGTCGAAAGGATCAACGGGGATTACGCGCGATACCATGGGGTCAGCCCTCCTGCCTGCGCAGGCGCGCTACGGCACCCTGTTTTCGATTGCCCAAAGCCATCGCCATCCCCTTCGCACCCTCCTCCGGGCGGCCACTGGTAGCGCTAACATATTTGAGCGAAAAAGATAGGCGGTTCTTCAACATTTCATATTTCCTCTACCCAAGGTGGGTTCGCCCCGGCCCGCGAAACGGTCACGGCGGCAACCCGCGCGCCATAGGCGAGCGCTTCGGAAAGCACCTCTGGCGCGAGGATGGCAAGCGCAGATTTATGCAACTGCCCCAGCTCGGACATCTTGGCCAGAACGCCTGCGTTGAACGTGTCGCCCGCGCCGACCGTATCGACAATTTCGGCTTTCACGGCGGGCACTTGCACCTCTTCGCCATTCGCCAGATAGCCTGTTGCCCCCTCGCCCCCGCGGGTCAGGATGACAACCGATGGCCCCTTCTTTAGCAACTCGGCCACTTTGTCGCGCAGCGACAGCGGCGCGGGGTTGATCCAGTTCAGATCCTCATCCGAGACCTTCACGATATCCGACAGCGCCAGCATCCGGTCGAGCCTTTGGCGATAACGTTCGATATCCTTGATGAAACCGGGGCGGATGTTGGGGTCAATCATCACCGCACGGCCTTCGGCGTTGCGCGCCAGCAGGTCTGCGTAGGCATCCGCGCCCGGCTCGCAAGCCAAGCTGATCCCGCCGAAATACAGCGCCGAGACTTCAGCCGAAAGCGCGGGCATATCCCCCGGCGAGATCATCCGCCCGGCGGAGTTTTCGTCATAGAAATCATAGGTCGCATGGCCGCCCACCAGCCGCACGAAGGCCAGCGTCGTCGGACGGTCGGACAGGACAACATGCGACACATCCACATGGCTTGCCTTCAACCCATCGACCAACTGCCGCCCGAACATGTCTGACGACAGACCCGAGAGCATCCCCACCTGCGCGCCGAGCCGCCCCAATGCGATGGCCGTGTTGAACACCGCCCCGCCCGCATGGGGCACAAAGCCATCGGGGCCCGCCTTGGTCGGGCTGGGGATCATATCGATCAGGGCTTCTCCGCAGCAAAGGATCATCTGTCAGCCTTTCAAAAATGCGTCGCGGTCGACGAGGAAACGGTCCGAAAGCGGCAGGCTCGCCGCGCCGAGCGCGCGGGCGTCGCTGCCGACGGTGCCTTCGCGCAATTCGGGAAGGGTGACGCCCGGGAGGGGCCGGGCGGCGAGGTGGCGGCGGGTGCGGGCGACCAATTCGGCACGAACCTCTGCGGGCACCGACCCGTCGATCATCACCGTGTCGAAATCAATCAAACATGTCGCGGCCCGGATCGCCTGCGCCAATGCCTCGGTCGTGCTGTCGAGCCATGGGTGCAAGATGTCGTCGCCAAAGCCCCAGGCCGCCGGATCGCTCCACGGGGCGCGGCGGGTCTCTCCGGCCTTTTGCAAGGCGCCCTCCAAAGTCGCCAAGGAAGCCACATCGACCAATTGCCGCGCCGCATCCCCGACCAACGGCATGGAGCCGAGCGCCCCGGCATTGCCGCTTTTGCCGGTGTAGAGCTTGGTGTCCAGCACCAGCCCGCCGCCGACGAAATAGCCAATGTAGAAATAGAGGAAATCGCGCGGCTTGTCCTGCGCGCCAAAGACCAGTTCCGCCCCACAAGCGGCAGAGGTATCATTGCAGATATAGATCGGCAGATCGACCAATTCCGCCAAAGCCGCTTCGATATCAAAGGTCTGCCACGCGCTCAGATCGCCGCCCGCGACTTCCCATTCCCAGATGCCAAACGGCAGGGCCACGCCCAGCCCGGCCACCCGCGCCTGCTGCTCGGCGGAGAGAGAGGCGAGCGCCTCCTGCAAAGCGCGCGCGGCAAAGGCCATGACCGCATCGGGCGTGGGATGGGCGTAGGTCTCGCTGCTGTGGCGGGTCACCTGCCCTTCGAAATCGGTCAGGATCAATTCGACGCTGCGCCGCCCGACCTTCAGCCCCAGAAAGAACGCACCCTCGGCGTTCAGGCTGATCGGCACCGATGGCTGCCCCACCCGCCCCCGCACCCGCGCGCCTTTCTTCAGCAGACCCTCGGCTTCGAGGGCGCGCATGATGACGGAGACGGTCTGCGCCGAGAGGCCCGTAAGCCGGGCAATCTCGGCCTTGGAGGTCGGCCCGCTGCGCCGGATGAGCGACAAAACCAGCCGTTCGTTATAGGCCCGCATCCCGCTCTGGTTCGAGCCGCGCGCGGCGCGGTCGGCGACTGTCTGTAGCTGCTGCAAACTGGCCTCCCCCCGGTTCATGCGGCGTTTCACCGGAGAAATCCCAGATGGGAGCAAGTGAGTCAACGCTTAAATCAATCTAATTGACTTATTGCGCGATGAAGGGCCGACCGCCCAAAAGCGAGCGGCCGGCTTTTGCGGTTAATCTGCGACAGTGATCCCGAGTTTCCCCATATGGGACTTTTCGATGAACGCCTCCTGCGCCTGTTTCAGATCGCGCAGCGCGTAGCTTTCCGCCACGACAGGCCGGATTTCCCCGCGTTCGATATAGCCCACCAGATCGGCAAAAACGCTTGGCTCTTGCCGCGTGCTGCCCATCAGGGTCAGGTCCTTGAGGTAGAGCGTGCGCAGGTCCAACTCCACGATCGGCCCGGCAATCGCGCCCGAGGTTACATAGCGCCCGCACGTCACCAGCGCGTCAAGCAACTTAGGCCAACCCGCCCCTCCGACGAGGTCGAGCACCACGTCATAGCTGTCCTCCGGCAGGGCCGCATCCCGGTCGAAGGTCTCATCCGCGCCAAGCGCCTTCAGCGCCTCCATCTTGCCGGGGCTGGTCACCGCCGTCACATGCGCGCCGCGCCGTTTGGCCAGTTGCACCGCCGCCGAGCCGACCCCGCCCGAGGCGCCGGTGATCAACACACGCTCGGCCCCCAAAGCGGCACGCTGGATCATCCCCTCGGCCGTCGAAAAGGCGCAGGGAAAGGAGGCGAGTTCAACGTCCGTGAGGGTGCTATCGACCCGCAGCGCATTGCTGGCCTCGGCGGTGGCATATTCCGCGAAACCGCCGTCCCGCTCCGATCCGAAGGTGACGAGATCATCCGGCCCCGCGCCCGCCGGGCTGTACATGGGCCGGATCAAAACCCGCTCGCCGATGCGGCCTTGATCGACACCCGCGCCCACGGCCACGACCTCTCCGCAGCAATCGGCCCCTTGGATGCGCGGAAAGCTCAAAGCGCCGGACCATCCACCATCGGCGTCCGACGCGCCGCCGTAGCCCTCGCTCGCCGCCGAGCCGGTGTCGCCGCGCACCGCTTTGGAATACCAGCCCGTGCGCGTGTTCACATCCGTGTTGTTCACCGCCGCCGCGCCGACGCGAACCAGAACCTCCCCGGCGGCGGGCTTTGGCAGCGCGACATCCTCGCGCCACTCCAGCTTGTCCAAGCCGCCATGGCCGGTCAGCAGCATCGCTTTCATGGTCTTCGGTAGGGTCATCGCTCGGGCTCCTTCAGCGGCAGAATGGTCAAGTGTAGAATGATTGCTCTACTTGCGTAGGTAGAGCGCCCCCTCTACATCGTCAAGCATGACAGATACCAAAAGCAAGATCGCCGCCGGGCTGGAACGTGCCTTTGCCACCCGCGGCTTTGCCGACCCCAGCGTCGAAGACCTGCGCGATGCGGCCGGGGTGAGCCTGCGCACGCTCTACAAATACACCCCCTCCCGCGCCGAAATGGTACTGGCGGCACTGGAGAACCGGCAGCAACGCTATCTGGCGCTGGTCTTCGGCGATCTGCCCGAGACCCCGACCAAGGCGCTTGAGGCAATTCTGACCCGCGTCGGGCAGTGGATGGAGACGGAAACCTCGCACGGCTGCCTGTTCCACGCCGCCGTCGCCGCCGACCCCGGCAGCGAAAAACTGCACGCCTTACTCTCGCGCCATAAGGCCGAGGTCGCGGCCAAAGCCGCCGCAGCCGCCGATCTGCCGGGTGCGGAGACCGAGTTGCTGTTGATCCTCGAAGGGCTCACGCAGACTTGGCCGCTGCGCGGGGCGCAGGCGGTGACCGCCGCGCAGCATTTGGCCAAAACCCTGCTGCGCGATACGCGCCAGCACCAATGACATGCTAGGGACGTTTCCATGATGCAGGGCCACCGCTGGGGCGTGATCGCCATCCTTTTCGCTGCCGTGGTCTGGGGCACGACCGGCACCGCCGCCACCTTCGCCCCCGAGGTCAGCGCCGCCGCCATCGGTGCCGCTGCCATGGGGCTGGGCGGTATCGCACAGGCCCTCTGGGCCGGGCGGGGCATCCTGAACCAACGCAGGCGGCTCTTGCAACAGCGCCGCCTGCTGGTCATCGGCGCGCTGGCCGTGGCGGTCTATCCGCTGGCCTTTTACGGCGCGATGCGGCTGGCGGGGGTGACGGTGGGCACGGTCATCACCATCGGCTCCGCCCCCCTGCTCTCGGCGCTGATCGAATACCTGTTGGATGGCCGCCGCCTGACCCTGCGCTGGTCCTTCGGCGCGGCGGTGGGCCTGATCGGCATGGGGCTGATCTGCTTGGCCGAAGGCGAGACGCACGGCAGCGCGGTAAGCGCGCCTTCCGTCCCTATGGGCGTTTTGCTGGGGCTGATCGGCGGTTTCACCTACGCGCTTTATTCATGGAGCGCGCGCCGGATGATGCTGCAAGGCACCCGCTCTGCCGTGGCCATGGGGGCGACCTTTGGGCTGGGCGGGCTCTTGCTGATGCCGGTGCTGGCGGTCTCGGGCGGGGCGTTTCTGGCCTCTTGGACCAACGCCGCGGTGGGGCTCTATATGGCCGCCGTGCCGATGTTTCTGGGCTATATCGCCTTCGGCTACGGCCTGGCCCGGGTTGAGGCGAGCACGGCCACCGTGATCACCCTGTTCGAGCCGGTCGTCGCGGCGGTGTTGGCTGTGGTCATCGTGGGCGAACGCCTGCCCCCGCAGGGCTGGGTCGGCGTGGCGTTGGTGATCGGCTGTTTGTCCATCATCACCCTGCCCGCCCCGCGACGGCTGCGGCGGCATACACCTACCCCGCCGCCACGCGCCACCTAGAGGACCGCTGCCGCTAAAGCTGATCCGGCGGCGTCTCACCCCGGAAAAAATGGTCGAGATTGTCCAGCGCCTTGAAGCCCATCGCATCACGGGTGGCCACGGTGGCGCTGCCGACATGGGGCATCATCATCACGTTATCATGGGCCGCAAAGGCCGGGTTGCCGCCCGGCTCGGTCACGAAGCAATCCAACCCCGCCGCGCCGACATGGCCCGAGGTGAGCGCGTCGAACAGCGCCGCCTCCTCCACCAGATTGCCCCGCGCGGTATTCACGATCACGCAGCCTTTGGGCAGCCCCGCCAAACGCGCGGCGTTCATGAGGCCCACCGTCTCAGGCGTGGCAGGGCAGTGCAGCGAGAGGAAATCCGAGACTGCCAGCAGGTCGTCCAACTCGGCGTGATAAGTCGCCCCCGCCTCCGCTTCTGGGTCCAGGCGGCGGCGGTTGTGGTAATGCACTTCCATATCCAGCCCGCGCGCCTTGCGGGCAAAGGCCCGGCCCACGCCGCCCATTCCGATGATGCCAAGCCGCGCACCGGAAAGCTGTTTGCCCACCAGCATCGCAGGCGACCACGACTGCCACTGCCCGCTGCGCACCAGCCGGTCCCCGGCCACCGCGTGACGGGCCGCCCCCAGCATCAACATCAGCGCCAGTTCCGCCGTGGCATCCGACAAAACGCCGGGCGTGTTCGTCACCACGATCCCCCGCGCCTTGAGGCTGGGCAGATCGCAGTGATCGACGCCCACGGAATGGTTCGCGATGATCTTGAGCCGGGGGTCGAGCCGGGCCACCACATCGGCGCTGAAATGCTCGGAATGACAGGGGATCATGCCATCGACACGCGCGCTCATCGCGATGATGTCTTCGGCGCTGCCGGGCTTGTCTGCGGGGTCCCAGATCACCTCGTAATCTCGCCGCGCGCGGTCGAGCGTGGCCTCAGAGAGCTGCCGGGTGATCCAAATGACGGGTTTGCCCATGGCTCAGTCCCGATCTTTCCGGCTGGAGGTGAAAAAGTCATAGGCCACAAAGGCCAAGGTCACCGCGACGATGATGATCAGGTCGATGCTGGGCACCTCTACGGCGAGGATCAGCAAAAACACCGCAATCGCGGTAAAGGCGAGCAGGGCAAGTAGGCGGTTCATCGTCTCATCCTCATTCAGTTGCACCATCGGCCCAGTCGAAAAGCCACTGGGCGCTGCGCATCAGACGCCCGTCTTGACCGTGACCGCCGACCAGTTGCACCCCCATCGGCAGCCCCTCTTCCGAGGTCATCAACGGCAGCGACACACAGGGGCTGCCGCAGAGCGTCCAAAGACCGTTAAAGATCGGGTCACCGGTAGTCTCCAACCCACGCGGCGCGGGGCCGGTGGCCGCGGGGCAGAGCAGTACGTCGCAACGGGTCAGCAACTCTTCCAGCGCGGCGGTCAGCACCTTGGGCAGGTCGCGGGCCGATTGGTAATCGCGGGCCAGCACCTTATTGCCCGCCTCCATCGCCTCCCGCGCCACGGGAGAGAGCAACTCGGCCCCGTCGCGCAGATAGGGGTAGTAGTGATAGGCCATCTCGGCAAAATTGATGCGTTTGCGCGCCTCGGCAGCCTCGCTAAAGACCGGCGGCAGGGGCATCTCGAAAGCCTGATCGCCAAGGGCCGCGACCAGTTCCTCGAAAGCGGCGTGAAGCTGCGGATCGGCCTCCTCCCATCCCGGCGGGCGGAGGAAGCCGAAAACCGGCGGGATCGGCGGCGCGCTGCTCGCCTCGGCCAAGAGCGCGGGGGTCGGGGCAAGCTCAGTCGCGCTGTCTTCGGGATCATGGCCAAACAGCACCTCGGCCAGCAGCGCGGCCCCGGCGGGATCGCTGGCAAAGACGCCAACGGTGTCGAGCGAGGGCGATTGCGTCAGCACCCCCCGGCGCGGGATCGCGCCGAAGGTTGGTTTAAACCCCGTGACCCCACAAAAGGACGCAGGCCGGATCACCGAACCACCCGTCTGCGTGCCGATGGCCAAGGGCACCATCCCATCGGCCACCGCCGCCGCCGACCCTTGGGATGAGCCGCCGGGGCTATGCGCCGGATTATGCGGATTGGTGGTTTTGTTCGGATGCATGAAGGCCAGTTCGGTCGTGACCGTCTTGCCCATGATGATCGCGCCTTCGGCCCGCAGCCGCTCGACAATGAAAGCATCGCGCAGCGGCACGCGCCCCTTGTCCTGCGCCGCGCCGTTTTCGGTGGGGATGCTGCGCGTGTCGATCACGTCTTTCAGCCCCACCGGCAACCCGTGCAGCCGCCCCAGCGGCCTGCCCGCCCGGCGATAACTATCAAGCGTGCGGGCCTGCGCGCGGGCGAACTCGGGGTCGAACCACGCCCAAGCGCCCACCACCTCCTCGCGCGCTTCGATCCGCGCGATGTAGCTTTCCACCAGCGCCAGCGCATCCAATGCGCCGGTCGCCAAACGGTCCCGCAACTCAACCACGCCGAGCGCTGCTGCGGCGGTCATACTTGGCTCAGCGCCCATAGAACACCTCCGGCAGGTAGAAGACGATCTGCGGGAAGACATACATCAAGATCATCGACAGGATCACGCAGAACAGGAAGGGCATGACCCCCGCGAAAATCTGCGTCAGCCGCAACTCGGGCGGGGCGATCCCCTTGAGGTAATAGGCCGACATCGCCATCGGTGGCGTTAGGAACGAGGTCTGCAAGTTCAGCGCTACGAGGATGCCGAAGAACAGCGGGTCGATCTCGAAGACGGCTAGCAGCGGCAAGAAGATCGGCACGAAGATGATGATGATTTCGGACCATTCCAGCGGCCAGCCCAGCAGGAAGATGATGAGCTGCGCAAGGATCAGGAACATGATCGGCGACAGGTTCAGCGACTGCACGAACTCGGAAATCACATGCTCCCCGCCAAGGTAGGAGAACACCGCCGAGAAGGTGTAGGAGCCAACGAAAAGCCAGCAGACCATCGCCGTGGTGCGCACCGTGAGATAGACGCTCTCGCGCATCCGCTGCCATGTCATCGCGCGGTAGATGAAGGCAAGGAAGATGCCGCCAAGCGCCCCGATCGAAGCCGCCTCCGTCGGGGTGGCGAGGCCAAAGAGGATCGAGCCGAGCACCGCAAAAATGAGGAAGGCCAGCGGCAGGAAGGAGGTGGCGATCATCAGCAACAGCTTGCCCATCGGCATGTCCGGCACCTCGTCCGCCGTGGGGCGCGGGGCGGAGGAGGGCTGCAGCAGCGACCGCCCGATGATGTAGACCAGATAGAGACCCACCAGCGTCAGCCCCGGCAACAGTGCCGCCGCATAGAGCCGCACGATCGAGACATTGGTCGCCGCCGCATAGACGATCAGCATGATCGAGGGCGGGATCAGGATGCCCAAGGTGCCGCCCGCGCAGATGATGCCGGCGGCGAACGACGGGTTGTAGCGCGCCTTCAGCATCGCGGGCAGGGCCAGAAGACCCATCAGCGTGACCACGGCGCCGACGATGCCGGTGGCGGTGGCGAACAACGCGCAGGTGATCAGCGCCGCGACCCCCATGGAGCCGGGAATGTTCTTGGAGGCGATGTTGAGCGTGGTGAACAGCCGGTCGACGATGTTGGACCGCTCCACGATATAGCCCATGAAAAGGAACAGCGGCACCGCCGTCAGCACTTCGTTCGACATGACCGTGAAGGTCTGGTTCACGAAGAGGTCGAATATTCGGTTGTTGAAAAACCCGTCGAGCCAGGTCGACCATTGCTCCCATTGGCCGGCCCCCTCGTCCAGCCGGTCGAAACTGCGCCACATGCGGCGCGCGTCGAAATAGGCGTAATAGCCAAAGCCGATGCCCATGGCCATCAGCGTGAAAGCAATCGGAAAGCCCAGGAAAACAAAGACGATGAACAGCCCAAGCATCATCAGGGCGATTTGCGGATCGGTCATGTGAGATGGCCCTTTTCGGCCTTGTTGGCTTCGCGCATCATGAGGTCTTCGGTCTCAAAGACGTCTTCCTCGGCTTCGAGCCAGTAGTTGGAACGTATGGCGATGAGACAGCGGCAGACCTGCGCGATGCCTTGGATGAACAGCAGTATCCCCGCCGCCACGATGATCGCCTTGAATTGATAGATCGGAACCCCCGCCGGGCTGTTGACCGACACCTCGCCGTATGACCACGAGCGGGCGGCATATTTCCAACCTGCGAGGATCAGCGCGGTGACGCCGGGGAAAAAGAAGATGATATAGAGCACGAGGTCGATCATGCCTTGGGTGCGCGGCTGAAACAGCCGGTAGAGGAAATCCCCCCGCACATGGCCACCCCGCGATAGCGTATAGGCCCCGCCCATCATAAAGAGCGTGCCATACATGATGAAGGACACATCCAGCGCCCAAGCCGTGGGATTGTTCAGCACATAGCGCACAAAAACCTCGTAGCCCGTGCCGATGGACATCAGCAAAATGAGCCACGCAAAAGCCTTGCCGAACCATGCGGAAAGGTTATCGGCGAACCGAATGAAAGATATCATGATGCCCTCGGTATCTCGCACGAACCCCGGCACGCCATGCGCCGGAGTTCGCGGTGATGTTATGGGTTTGCGGGATCAGAGTTTGATCTTGCCGGGGAAGTAATGCTCATAAGCAAGCCCGTAATCCGGCGAGTTCATCAACTCGTAATAGGCCACGCGGTCGACCCATTCGCGCTGGCTGTCGAGGGTCTTTTTCATGAAAGGATCGGATTCCAGCTCGGGGATCAACTCATCCCATGCTTTAAGCTGCGCATCCAAGATTTCCTTGGACGTGCGCCGCACGGTCACGCCAGCCTCGTTTTGCAGGAACTGAAGGTCCGCCGAATAGCGGTCCATCGCCTTGGCCGTGTTCGCGGTCGAGGCCGCCTCAACCGCGTATTTCAAGATCGCCTGAAGATCAGGGTCGAGGTCTTCGAGGAACATCTTGGAGAACAGGAATTCAAAGCTCTCAGACGCTTGGTGATAGGACGACAGGTAGTAGTTCTTGGCCACATCCTGCGCGCCGAAGTCTTTGTCCGACGAGGGGTTGTTGAACTCGAAGGCGTCGATCACGCCGCGCTCCATCGCGGGCACGATCTCACCGCCCGGCAGCTGTGCGACCGACATGCCCAGCTTGGCCATCAGATCGGCGGCCAGACCCACGGTGCGGTATTTGAAGCCCTGCAGGTCGTCGACCGTATTGACCTCATTCTTGAACCAGCCGAAAGGCTGGGCGAACATCGGGAAGCCCATGTAGCCCACAACGTCGAGGCCCATGATGTCCTGCGTCAGCTCGTTATAGAGTTCCTGACCGCCGCCCTGATAGAACCACGACAGCATCGTGGTGGCAGAGCCGCCGAAAACCGGGCCGGTGCCAAAGAGCGATGCGGCCTTGTTCTTGCCGTACCAATAGACCGGCACCGAATGCGCCGCGTCGATCAGACCGTCGTTCACCGCGTCGAGCACCTGAAACGCCGCGACGACCGCGCCCGCGGGCAGCACGTCGACCTTCAGACGCCCGCCCGACATCTCCTCCACCCGCGTCGCATAATCGCGGGCGAAGTCTTGCCAGATGTTCGCGTCGTTCCACGACGTCTGCATCTTGATGACGATCGGCGCTTGGGCCAGCACCGCCGGTGCGGCCAGCATGCTCCCCGTCGCCGCCCCCCCAGCAAGTGCGGACTTCGTCAGGAACGAACGTCGATTGAACTTTTTAGTCTCAGTCATGTTTCCTCCTCCCAGAGTGGCCGCCCCTTTGCTTACTTGAAATACGCTATTGGTCGGGCGACCCGAGATCAGAGACTAACCAAATGATCTCATTTGGCAAGAATTGTCCGCAAGGGACTCTTCAAGTGCAACTTTATTGTGCAAACGCTCCGAAAATAGACACTCTCCTTCGGCGCGGATGGCCTGCGTATATCGCGCGTTCTGAGCAGGGCGGAGACAGGCCCCGCCCGCCCCTCAAACCGCCCAGCGAAAGCCGGTTTCCGCCTCGGACCGCTCCCAGAGCCTGACCATCGTCTCTTTGTCATAGGCATAGGGCTCCAACCTGCCGCGCCCAACCGGGCCGACCATCTCCATCCGGCCTGTGGGGCCGTAAAGCGCGCGCTGCTCCAGCCCATCCTCGGTGGCGCACATGACCTCGGGATAGGCACCACGCTCCGCCGTTTGAACGATCGGCAATTTCGACATCAGCCACCAAGTGAACCGGGTCATCAGCCCGCCACTGGTGCTTATCAAAGAGGTGGCCGACGCACCGGGATGGCAGACATAGACCGCCACGTTCCTCCCCGCCCGCGCGACGCGGTCCTGCAACTCATAGGCAAACATCATCTGCGCCAGCTTGCTTTGGCTATAGGCTGGGTTGGCGCGGTAATTCTTGTCCCAGTTCATGTCGTCGAACTGGATGGTGCGCAGGCCCATCTTGTAGCCAAGGCTCGCAACCACCACGATCCGGCCACCGCTCTCGTCGATCCGGTCGAAGAGCAAGCCGCAGAGCAGGAAGTGGCCGTAGTGATTGGTGCCGAGCTGGCTTTCGTGGCCTGCCTTGGTCAACTGGCGGTTTGGCACCTGCGCGATGGCAGCGTTGCAGATCAGCGCATCAATGCGGGGAATGTCGCGCAGAACCTCTGCCGCCGCGCGGCGCACCGACTGCAAATCGGCAAGGTCCATCTGCACGAAACGCACCCGCGCCGCCGCGCCAAATTCGTCTTTCAGCTTGGCCACCGCCTCTGCCGACCGTTCCGCGCTGCGGTTCAGCATCACCACCGCGGCACCTTTGCACAGCAAGGTCCGCGCTGCCTGAAATCCGGCCCCCGCATTGGCCCCGGTGATCACGAAGGTCTTCCCCTCTACCCCGTCGATCCGCTCAGGGGTCCAGCCGTGCGCGCCGAAAGTCTTATCTGTCATGGTCTCGTTCCTTAGCTTTGCTGAGGCATCGCGCCCCGTTGACCCTGCAGATAAATCTCAGCACTCTACGGAAATAGACCGGATTGTCGCGATTACTTGCCTGATCCTCTCACAGCCATTGCGTGAAAGGCTCATGCGGTCCTAATCTCCACGCATGAGCAAAGACCAAATCCGACATATCATCGAGCGGCACAGCCACATCGACGGGCTGACCGAGACCGGCATCAAGGGCGTGCAGTATTTCCGGGCGACCAGCGCGATCCCCTGCGCGCCTGCGGTCTATGAACCCTCTGTCATCGCCATCGTCAGCGGCGCGAAAGAGGCGGTGCTCGACGGTCAGCGCTATGTCTATGACGACAGCCGCTATATGTGCTGCCCCATGTCGATGCCGGTCAAAGCGGGCACGCCAAGCGCCTCGCCCCAGACCCCGCTATTCGGCGTCTACATCGCTTTGGATTCGCGGCTGATGGCGGAGCTTTCGCTTGAAATGGAAAGCGCGGGGAGCCTGCTGCCCCCTGCCCCCGCCGACCTGCGCGCCGAGGGGATCAAACTCGCGGCATGGGACGGGGCCTTCTCCGACGCCCTGCTACGCCTGCTGCAATTGAGCGAAAGCGAAACCGACCGCGCCGTGCTGGCCGAAGCGCGCCTGCGGGAACTGTACTACGCCATCTTGAAAGGAGAGGCAGGGCTCTTCGCGCGGCGGGCCTTCGGGGCGGGCAATGCCGTGGCGCGGGCCATCTCGCATGTCGCGGCCCATCTGGATGCGCCCATCTCCATCGACGCCATGGCCCAACGCGCGGGCATGAGCCGCGCGGTATTTCACCGCAAGTTCAAACAGGTAACGACGATGTCGCCGATACAATTCGTCAAATCCATGCGCCTGAACAATGCCGCCGTGAAAATCGCAGGCGGCGCCACGGTCAGCGAAGCGGCAATGGCGGTGGGCTATGTCAGCGCCTCGCAATTCAGCCGAGAGTTCAAACGCATGTACGGCCAATCCCCCCGCGAATGGGGCGACGCGCAGCAGCTAGCGGCGGGGGTCGTTTAGAGGGGGCCTCCGCCCCTCCCCCCCTCTCAAGCCGTCAACCGACAGAACAGCCCCGCCGCCAGCTTCGCACGTTCGGTGAGGCTGTCGACATAGATATGCTCCTGCAACGTATGCAGACCCTTGCCGCGCACGCCGATCGAATCCAACGTTGGCAGGCCGAGGAAACCGGTGAAATTGCCGTCCGATCCGCCCCCGGCAGAGCTTCCGGTGATCTCGATCCCCAGTTCGCCCCCAATCTCCTGCGCGAGCTTCAGCATCGCCATCGTGCCGGGCTGGTCGGGTTCCCAAACCGGGCGGGTGACGCCGCGGCGGATTTCCATGATCACATCGCCTTCGTCCGAGTTCAGCGCCATCATCTTTTCAACGCCTGCGTCGAGCTGCTCTTGCGTTTTCGCCATGGTGAGCACTTCGGCATCGCAGACCGAGGAGACGCAGTTGACCCATTGGCCCGCGTGAAAGACCCCGAGCGAGAAGGTGCAGTCCTCGGTCGTCATGCCTTCGATCGTGCCCACGGCCTTGGCCATCTCCGCGATGGCCGAGCGGCCTTCGGAGAGCGCCCAGCCCGCGTGGCTGGGGCGGCCCCGGGTCTGGAGGTTGAACCGCGCGATGGCGTAGCGCCCGATCACCGCGCCGCCGTCGGGGCGGGCAGGTTCGGGGACGAGGATGTATTTGTGGCGCTTCGCCTCCTCTTCGATCAGACGGCGGGTGGCGGGGGTGCCGATTTCCTCATCCGGGGTGAAAAGCACCGTCACGGGCAGCGGCGTCTCGACCCCGGCGGCCTGTAGTTTGCGCAGCGCATCGAGGTAGACGTAATTGCCGCCCTTCATGTCCATCAGACCGGGGCCGTAGCAGATATCGCCCTCGCGTTTGTAAGGCAGGCTCGCCAAGGTGCCGAGGGGGTGAACCGTGTCCATATGACCCAAAAGCAGGATGCCCCCCTCGCCCGCGCGGGGATGGGGCATCTCAGCGCGCAGGCTGTCGCCCAGCCCCATCGGGCTTGGAATACGCTCTGTCCGCGCGCCCAAGACCGCCAGATCGTGCTGCGCCACATCCATCATCCGGTTCACCGCCGCCCCGTCGAATGTGGGGCTTTCGGTTTCGATCCATGGGCGCAGCCCGGTGAGCATCTCTTCGGTATCAAAAGGCAGATCGAGCGGGTTGGTCATGTTCAATATCCTTTCCTCCGCCGCGCGACAGCGGGCGGTTGGCTCAAATTAAAAGATCGGCGCAAGGGCCTAGCCGCCGACCTTTGGCAGACGCGTCTCGACAATCCGCGCATAGATCGAGGCACCGACAGGCAGAATGGCGTCGTCCAGCACGAAGCCGGGGTTGTGCAAAGGCACGCTGCCCGCATGGCCCACCCGGCAATAGGCGCCCGGCACGACTTTCAGCATATCGGCAAAATCCTCCGACCCGCTGGCCTGTTCGGCCGAGACATGGGCGTTCTCGCCGCCCACCACGCTGGCCGCCGCTTCGACATAGGCGGTGGTCAGTTCGGGGTCGTTCATCAACACGTCAAAGACATTGCGGATGTCGACTTCGATCTCGATCCCATAGGCGCTGGCCATGCCTGCGCAGAGTTCGCGCATCCGGGCCCCGGCCATTCCGATCACATCCTCATGGAAATAACGGATCGTGCCCGCAATACCGGCGGTATCTGGCACCACGTTATAGGCCGAGCCCGCGTTGAACTTGGTCACCGAGAGCACGATCGGCTTGGTCGGCGGGGTGTTGCGGCTGACGACGGATTGCAACTGCTGCACCAGCGCCGTGCCGATGACAATGGGATCGCGCGACTGATGCGGCATGGCGGCGTGGCTGCCAGTGCCCTTGACGGTAATGTCAAAGAAGGCCGCCCCGGCCATGGCCGCGCCGGGGGTGACATTGACCACGCCTGGCTCTGAGTTTGGATCGTTGTGCATGCCGTAAATCTCGTCGCAGGGGAATTTCTCAAAAAGCCCCTCTTCCAGCATCCGGCGCGCGCCGCCCAAACCCTCTTCGGCAGGTTGAAAGATCAGCACCACGGTGCCGTCGAAATCGCGCGTCTCCGCCAAATAGCGCGCAGCCCCCAAAAGCATGGTGGTGTGGCCGTCATGGCCGCAGGCATGCATCCGCCCGGGGTTGGTCGAGGCATAGGGCACGCCAGAATCCTCCACAATCGGCAGCGCGTCCATATCTGCGCGCAGCCCGACACGGCGGTTGCCACCGCCGGCGCCCTTGATGATGCCTACGACCCCGGTGCCACCCAGCCCTTCGTGCACCTCATCCACCCCGTAGACGCGGAGCTTTTCGGCCACGATGCCCGCGGTGCGGACCTCTTCGAACCCCAGTTCGGGATGGGCGTGGATGTCTTGGCGGATGGCGGTGAGATCGGCGGCGAAGGCTTCGATCTTGGGAAGGACGGTCATGCGGTGGCTCCTGTCGTCATGGTGGCGCTGCCGAGCGCGCGGTAGTTGGCAAAATCCCAATGGCGGCCCGGCGCCGCTTCGATCAGGTTGCGTGTGTAGTCGTGATGCGGATTGGCCAGCACATCGCCCGCGGGGCCGTATTCAACGACCTGCCCGCGCTGCATGACCAAGACCTCGTCACAAATCTGCGCGGCGACGCGCAGGTCGTGGGTGATGAAAAGCATGGCCACGCCGAACTTCTCTTGAATGTCATCCAAAAGGTCGAGCACCTGCGCCTGCACGCTCACATCAAGGGCCGAGACAGCCTCATCCGCGACGAGCAGATCGGGCTTCATCGCCACCGCCCGCGCGATGGCGATACGCTGGCGTTGCCCGCCTGAGAATTGATGCGGATAGCGGTCGAGCGCATCGCGCGGCAGGTCCACCAATTCCATCAGCTCAGCGGCATGGCGCATCGCCTCTTCGCGCGGGGTGCCGAAGTTGATTGGCCCTTCGCAAAGGCTGCGCGCCACGGTCCAACGCGGGTTGAGCGAGCGGTAGGGGTCTTGGAACACGATTTGCAGATGCTTGCGGTGATCGCGCAGCTGACGGCGCGAGAGTTTGGCGATCTCGGTCCCCGCGACATTCACACTGCCCGCTGTCGGGTCGATCAGCCGCATGATGGCCCGCGCCACGGTGGATTTGCCCGAGCCGGACTCCCCCACGATGCCCAGCGTCCGCCCCGGTTTGATGGTAAAGCTGACATCCTGCGCGGCTTTCACACCCTCGCTGCGGCGCAGGAAACCGCCGCCGCCATAGGTCATGTCGAGCCCGGCCACACGCACCACTTCGCTTTGCGATGCCGCCGCCCTTGCGGGCCGCGGGGTAAGGTTGGGCACGGCGGTCAGCAGGGTGCGGGTATATTCCTTCTCTGGCTTGGTCAGCAGCTTTTCAATCGGCGCGCGTTCGACGATCTTGCCCTGCTGCATCACCGTCACGGTATCCGCGATCTCGGCCACCACGCCCATGTCATGGGTGATGAAGAGCACGGCGGTGCCGTGGCGCTCTTGCATCTCGGCGATGAGCTTGAGGATCTGCAACTGCGTGGTCACGTCCAACGCCGTCGTCGGCTCATCCGCGATCAGCAGATCGGGGTCGAGGATCAGCGCCATGGCGATCATGATGCGCTGGCGCTGCCCGCCGGAAAGCTGATGCGGGAAGGCCGAGAAGATGCGGTTCACATCCGGCAGATGCACCTGATCCATCATGTCGAGCGTGCGTTTCTTGGCCTCGGACTGGCTGAGATCGCTGTGCATGTTGAGCACTTCCATGATCTGCTCGCCCACCCGCAGCACCGGGTTCAACGCCGTCATCGGCTCTTGGAAGATCATCGCAATCCGCCGCGCGCGCAGCTGGCGCATTTGCGCATGGCTGGCGCTGGTAATCTCGAAATCGTCCAGCGTGATGCTGCCGCTTTGCACCTCCAGCGCCGATTTTGGCAGAAGCCCCATGGCCGCGAGCGAGGTCACGGATTTGCCCGAGCCGGATTCACCCACCAGGCAATGCGTCTCGCCCGCGCGGATGGTAAGGTCGATCCCGTCGATCACCGGTTTCGCCTGAGGCCGCCCGGCCAGCCCGATGCGCAGGTCGCGCACTTTGAGCACCTCACGCGCCTCGGAGAAGTCTTTGTTCTTGAACTGCATCTCTCAGCCCTCCCGTTTCTTCATGCGCGGATCGAGCAGATCGCGTGCAGTGTCGCCCAACAGGTTGATCGACAGGATGCAGAGCGACAACAGCAGCCCCGGCCAAAAGATCAGCCCCGGCTTGATCTGAAAATAGGTCCGCCCCTCGGCCATGATGTTGCCCCATGTGGGGATTTCGGTGCTGACGCCCGCGCCGAGGAAGCTCAGGATCGCTTCGATCAGGATCGCCGAGGCGCAGATATAAGTGCCTTGGACGATCAGCGGTGCCATGGTGTTGGGCATCAGGTGCTGGATCAGAATCTTGGGCATCGACGAGCCGAGCGCGATGGCGGCCTCCACATAGGGTTCCTCCCGGGCCGAGAGCACGACCGAGCGCACCAGCCGCACCACGCGCGGCACCTCCGGCACCGTGATGGCGATGATGACCGAGCCGAGCGATGGCCCATTCAGCGCCACCAGCGCAATCGCCAGAAGGATCGCGGGGATCGCCATCAGGCTGTCCATGATCCGCATGATGATGCCATCCGCCACCCGAAAGAAACCGGCGACAAGGCCGATGGCCAAGCCGATGGCGACGCTGACCAAGGCCGCCCCAACCCCGATCAGCAGCGACACGCGCCCGCCGGTCATCACCCGCGAGAAGGTGTCGCGGCCATAGGGGTCGGTGCCCAAAAGATACTCTTCGGAAGGCGGCTTGAGCCGCGCGGCGGAGTTCATCGCCAGCGGGTCATAGGGCACGTAAAGCGGGGCCAAGATCGACGCCAGCACGATGGCCACGAGGATAAGCGCCGCCAGCAGCGGGCCGATACCGACCCTTGCGCCCGCAGGCAGGGAAAGCAGTCCGGTCAGCACCTGAAAGGCGCTGTGACGGGATTGGGGTTGCTCGATCATGTCAGTACCGGATCCTTGGGTCGAAGAATGAATAGGAGACGTCAACCAAGAGGTTCACGAAGACGTAGATGCCCGCCGTCAGCAGGATCATCGCCTGAATGACGGGGTAGTCGCGCGCGAGGATCGCATCGACCGTAAGCCGCCCGATGCCGGGGATGTTAAAGACGCTTTCCGTGACCACCACGCCCGAGATCAGCAGCGCGAAACCGGTGCCGATGATGGTCAAGATCGGCACGGCGGCATTGCGCAGCGCATGGCGAAACAGCACGACATTCTCGCGCACGCCCTTGGCCCGGGCGGTGCGGATGTAATCTTCGCCCAGCACTTCGAGCATGGAGGCCCGCGTCATCCGCGCGATGAGCGCCACATAGATCGTGGCCAGCGTGAGCGAGGGCAGAATGGCGCGCGAGAAGAACGGCCCGATGCCCTCCGAAGGCGCCTTGTAGCCCTGCACCGGCACCCAACGCAGTTCGATCGCGAAGATTTGGATCAGGATATAGCCGATCACGAAGACCGGCACCGAAAAGCCCAGCACCGAGAAGGACATCACCAGAAAGTCGACCCAAGTGCGGTGACGCCATGCGGCGATCACGCCCATCGGCACCGCCAGCAGGACAGAGATGGTGATGGTCATCAGCGCGATGTTGATGGTCGGCCCCAGCCGGTCGCCCAACATGCCCGCCACAGAGGTGTTCGACAAAAGCGAGACGCCCAGATCGCCGCGCAGCAATTGCCCGATCCATGTGAAGAACTGTGTCAGCAGCGGATCGTTCAGACCCAGACGGTCACGGATCCGTTCAAGCTGTGCAGGGGTGGCGGCATCGCCGGCGAGAATGGCTGCCGGATCACCGGGGGTGAGACGCAGCAGGAGGAAGACGAAGATGGCGACGATCAGCATGACCGGGATCGTGGCCAAGACGCGCTTCAGGATATAGACGAGCATTTTCCGGAAGGTCCCTTTCGGCGGAAAGAAGGCAGGCCCGGAAGCGGGGGCGCTGCCTGCGGGCAGAGATGACGGTGGAGAGCGCGGCGGCCGCGCTCTCCGAGAGGCTGGGTTACTCCGCCTCTTTGGTCATGTTCCAAAACACCGGCACGGGCGACGGCAGCATGTTCTGGATCGTGTTGCGACGCGCCTGCGGGATCAGATATTCACCCATCATGATGTAGTTGACGTTATCCATGACGTGTTTCTGGATCTCGACGGCCACTTCCTTTTGCGCCTCGGGCCCTTCGGCCTTCATGAACTTCGCGCGCAGCTCTTCGACCTTGGGGTCATCGGGCCAGCCGAACCACGCCTCGTCGCCACGGCCACTGACCATCACGTTGGTCAGCGGGTCCGAAATCTCGGGCACCATCCAGTTGGTGAAGAACATGTTCCAGCCACCCTCAGAGACCGGGCTTTGCTGGGCGCGGCGCTGCACGACCGATTGCCAGTCCATCGACTGCATGTCGACTTCGAAACCCGCCTCGCGCAGGGCTTGGGCGGCCACTACCGGCTGGTTGATCAGGCTGATCACATCCGTCGGCGCCATCAGCACGATGGGCGTGCCGTCATAGCCCGCCTCTTCGAGCAGGGCCTTCGCCTTTTCCGGATCCGCGCCGCCGGTCACGATCTCAGCATCCGCTTCGTCGCCCAGAGGGGTCGAACAGCCAAAGATCGCGCCGCAGACGTTGTAATAGGCCGGGTCGCCCTGCATCGTTTGCAGCATGGATTCTTGGTCCAGCGCCGCCATCGCCGCCTGACGGACCAGCTTGTTGTCAAAGGGCGGGTGAAGGTGGTTGGGCCGACCGATGGTGACATAGCCAAGGTCATCGCGGGTCTCGACCGTGACCTCGGGGCTGGCGTCGAGGATCGGCAGCAGGTCGATCTGCACCTGTTCGAGATAGTCGATCTCCCCCGCCGAAAGCGCGTTGATCGCAGTGAGCGCGTCGGGCATCGTGGTCCAGACCACACGGTCGACATTGACCACCTTGCCACCCGCCATCCACGAGGCTTCCTCGTCACGCGGGACGTAGTCGTCGAACTTCTCATAGGTGACATTCACGCCGGGCTCGTATTCATCTTGGTTAAAGACGAAGGGGCCGGAGCCGATATATTCCGTGATGGTCTCATCCGCCGAGGTTTCGGCCACGCGCTTGGGCATGATGAAAGGCGGCACCGCGGATTGTTTGGAGATCACCGACAAAAGCGGGCCGAAAGGCTCGGTCAGGGTCCAGACGACGGTCTTCTCGTCACTGGCCTCAAGGCTCTCGGTCACGTCAAAGATCAACTGCCCGCCGCCGTCACGCTTGCCCCAGCGTTTGAGCGAGGCCACGACATCTTCGCCAGTCACCGGCGCGCCGTCATGGAACATCAGCCCATCGCGCAGGGCGAAAGTATAGACGAGCCCGTCATCCGAGACTTCCCAGCTGGCCATCTGCGGCTGCGGCTCAAAATTCTCGTCCACGGCGGTCAGCACGTCATAGATCATATAACCGTGGTTGCGGGTGATATGCGCGGTGGTGATGACCGGATCAAGAACCCGCAGGCCCGAGTGCATGACCGCCGTGATGGTCGTTTCGCCATCCTGCGCCGCAAGAGAGCCGGGTGCCAAAAGCGCCGTGGTCGCGGCAAAGGCGGCGGCAAGTCCGCGCGACTGTTTCAGTGCCGATCGTAGAGGTATCATGTGGTTTTCCCTTGTTGAGTGATCTTTTGGTTTTTATTGGGCCAAGGCGGCCTTGCCGCCCTGGTCAGGTGGTGCGCTTTGGGCACCATTGGCCCCAAAACGGGGGCCATTCGGAGACAGCCGAAGCCCCGCGCGCAGGCGCGTGAAGGGCAAATCGGCTGGATTGAGCGGCATCGGCCCCGGCGCACAGGCGACAAGGATGTCGCGTGCGATGGGGGCAAAGTCTGCGCGGAAATGGGTGGAGCTTTTGACCACCAAAAGATCCATTTCTTCGGGTTGGATACCGACAAAGCGGAACATCTCGCGGTCGGCCATCTGGGCGATGCGGCTGGTCACGACGACATGGACCCCGCCGATGCGCAGGCAGGCCGAAGGGCCGAGGTTCAGCGCCGTGCCGCCATAATAGGGGCCGGTCGCGCGCAGCGTTCCGTCGCAAAGATGCTGGACCGTCGCCATCGTTTCAAACGGCGCGTCATCCGCGATGTCGGCATGGCCGCCAAGGCGCAGGTTAACCTCGGCACCGACCCCGGCCTGATGCGCCGTTTCGGCGGCGGCGGGGTCGACGATCAACCCGATGGCCGCATTCTGGGCCTCGGCCTTGACGAGCGCGCGCAACATGCCCGTGGTGGCCGACACGCCGCCCGCGCCGGGGTTGTCTTGGGTGTCGGCGATGACCACAGGCCCACGCCCCGGCCCGGCGGCACGCGACAGGGCCTCGGCCACCGCCCTGTCGGGATCATAGGCTTCGTTTTCCAAAAATGCGGGCGCTGCCGCCTCATAGGCTGCGGCAAGCCTGTCGGCGGCGGCGTCTGCTGCGGTCTGCGTCTCGCCATAGGCAACAGCCACGGGGCCGCAATCGGGAATATCCGCCGCCGGGAAGCCCATGAACAGGCTGGCCGAGAGCGCCCCCGCGGCTTCGCAGGCGGCGACCCCCTCATAAAGCTTACGCCCCGGCGACATTTCGGTCGATTGAAACGGGATCGGCACCAAATATGACATCTGGCGAAAGGCTTTGGCCGGGCGCTGGCCGGCCGTCATGATCCGGTCGAGCTGGCGGGCCGCGGCAGCGCCGGTATCGGCCATGTCCACATGCGGATAGGTGCGAAAACCGACGAGCACATCGACATTCGCAACAAAATCTTCAGAGATATTGCCGTGCAGGTCGAGCGCCGTGGCGATGGGCACATCCGGCCCCACGACCGCACGCAGACGGCGGACAAGCTCCCCTTCCCCGTCGTCGAGATGCTCTGCCACCATGGCGCCGTGCAGGTCCAGAAAGACCCCGTCGAGCGGCCCGGCTTGCCGAATGCCTTCGATGATCTCACCCGCAATCGTCTCATAGGCGTCGCGGCTGACATGGGCCGAGGGGATCGCCCCCGCCCAGAGGATCGGCACGATGTCCCAGCCCTGCGCCTGACCCACCCGCAGCGCGCCCGCCATGCCAAGGTTGACCTCTTCGAAGGCGGGCAACATCGCCGCGCCGCGCACCATGGGAACATAGCCACCGCCCAGTTGGAAAGCCTGCATATCCGCCGGATTGGGGGCGAATGTGTTTGTCTCGTGCAGAAAGCCCGCAACAGCCACGCGCATTCCAGAACCACTTTCCAAACCTGTCTCCTTCGCCTTCTCGGCCCCGTCATCCGTGAGACCACGCCCATTGTGTATCGCATTGCAATACAGCTATAGTGCACAGCAAGCGTAAGCGGCGCTTTAACGATTCGTCAACTACAGGCCATTTATGAGTAGATTTTTCCGTGAAGACGCCCCGCAGGCGGCGCAGAATCAGGCAGAGGACGACCGTTTGTTCGTCCGGGCGGCAGATCGCGCAATGCAGGTGCTGGGCGCCTTTCACAACGCGACCGGGCCGATGACCCTTTCCGACATCGCCAAGACCGCAGGCATCGACCGATCCGCGGCACAACGGCTGGTCCATACGCTCACCAAACTCGGCTATATCCGGCGCAGCGGGGATGACCGCGGCTACCTGCCGGGGATCCGACTGCTGGATCACACGCTTGACCTGCTGCGGCTCGACCCCGTGGTGCAGAAAGCCACGCCTGTCCTGCTGGAACTGCGCAAATCCCTGCGCGAACGGGTCGATCTCAGCCTCTATGACGAGACGCGCCTAATCTATGCCCTGCGCATGCAAAGCAAACGCGAGACCTTTTTCGCCACCCTCGTGGGCCATAGCGTGCCGACCTTCTGCACCGCGGGCGGGCGTGCCGCGCTGGCGCAGCTTCCCGATGACGCGGCGCGCGAAATCCTCACCCGCGCGCCCTTGCACCCTTTCACCGCCAGCACCAAGACCGACCCCGAAGCGATCATGGCTGAGCTTAGCATCGCCCGCGAAAACCGCTTTGCCGTGGTCTGTGATGAATATGCCTTGGGCGAGGTCGCGGTGGGCGTCGCCATCACCGACCGGAACGGCGCACCGCTCAGCGCGATACATCTCGCAGGCTCCCTCTCGGAATACACGCCGGAGGAATTTGTCGCCAAGGCTGCCCCCCTCGCCATAGAGGCCGCCAGTGCCATCATGGCCGGGTGACCGCCCAAAGCCTCGAATATAGCCACCCCCGCCTTCGGCAAAGGGTTTCGCCGCGAATTTACTTGCGTTGCTAAATTCTTTCTCCGAAGTTCGCGACATCAGGTCGCGGATGCGGCTTTGAAAACCACGAACGAAAGGAACCGGAATGACCGACAGTAAACCGCTTTGGCAATGGGACGCGCAGGAAATCGCAAGCGCGACCCGC
Source organism: Sulfitobacter sp. R18_1 (assembly GCF_017743915.1). Classification (NCBI taxonomy): domain Bacteria; kingdom Pseudomonadati; phylum Pseudomonadota; class Alphaproteobacteria; order Rhodobacterales; family Roseobacteraceae; genus Sulfitobacter; species Sulfitobacter sp. R18_1. The sequence continues at coordinate 141,920 of NZ_JAGHRG010000003.1, read as the reverse complement.
GCAGGAAAACTCTCGGCGGTTGAAGCGACCGAGGCAGCGATTGCCCGCATGGAGGAGGTCAATCCGGCTTTGAACGCGGTGGTCGAGACCCTCGCCGATGAGGCCCGCGCCGAGGCTGCCGCCCTCGACAAAAGGGACGCGCCCAAAGGGCCGCTGCATGGTGTTCCGGTCACGATCAAGATCAACGTCGATCAAAAGGGCCATGCCACAAGCAACGGCGTGCCGGCCTTCAAAGACATCATCGCGCCCGAAGATGCGCCGGTGGTGCGCAACCTCAAACAAGCGGGCGCCATCGTGATCGGGCGCACCAACACGCCGGAGTTTTCCTTTCGCGCTGATACCGACAACCCGCTCTACGGGCGCACCCATAACCCTTGGGGGCAGCACCTTTCGGCGGGCGGCTCGTCCGGCGGGGCGGGGGCGGCAGTCATGGCCGGGATCGGCGCGCTGGCCCATGGCAACGACATCGGCGGCTCCTTACGTTTCCCGGCCTCGGCCAATGGCGCGGTGACGGTCAAGCCGGGGTTGGGCCGCGTGCCCGCCTTCAATCCCAGCCAAAAGGCCGAGCGCGGCCTCTTGGCGCAATCCATGTCGGTGCAGGGGCTGATCGTGCGCAAGGCGGCGGACCTGCATCTGTCGATGCCAAGCCTGATCGCCGCAGATGCGCGTGACCCCTTCCATGTGCCGCTGCCCTGGCGCGGCGACGCCATCGAAGGCCCGATCCGCGTGGCCTTCACTCGCGATGATTTCGGCTTTGGCCTGCATCCGGATGTGGCCACCGCACTCGACAAAGCCGCCTCTGCCCTGTCCAACGCAGGCTACGCCGTCGAAGAGGTGGAACCGCCCCTCGCCTATGAAGCTGGCAAAAACGGCTATCGCGCCTTGATGGGCGAAGTCGAAGCGCTGATGGGCGAGGACATCCGTACCCATGGCTCTGACGATCTGAAGGCGATCTTTGAGGATTACTACGCCGAATACCCGCCCTTCAAAGGCACCGAACAGCTCGCCATGCTGGCCAAACGCACCCATTACGCGCGCGAATGGTCGCTGTTTCTTGAGGACTACCCCCTCGTGCTGACTCCCTTCATGTTCGCCCCCTTCTTCACCGCCGGGCGCGACACCGAAGGCCCCGAAGGCGTGCGGGAGGTCTTGGGCAAAGGGCTTTGGTCCTTCGTCATGAACTTCACCGGCCTGCCCGCGGGCAACATCCCCACGCATATCGCGGAACTGCCCCAAGGGCCGCAGCCCATCGGCGTGCAAATCGCAGGCCGCCGCTGGCGCGAGGACCTGATCGTTGACGCGATGACGGCGATCGAAGGTGAGATTGCCCCGGTTTGCACGCGGTTGTGGGGGGTGAGCTAGCCTCAAAGTGTGACGCCGATGGCCCGCATCAACTGCGGGGCGGGCCATCGGTTAGCGATAACTCAGGCGGTCGCGGCTTGGTCCACTGCGGCTACACGTCTTTGACCCCGTAGCTGCCCGCGAAAATCTCCTCCACCGGGGGATGGAACAACGTCCTGTCAGGATATTGCGCGACCATCCGATCGAACTGCGCCTGCCCTTTGGCGTGATAGGCCATGTCGTCGACGCCGGGGATGACACCATCCCGCATGACGAACCGCCCTGCGATCATCACATCCGATACGTCGCGGCCTGAGCCGTTAAGCAGGATCGTCTGAATGGGGTCGATGCGCTGCCCGATGTCGGGGCTGTCCAGCCGGATGACGTTCAAGTCGGCGGCAGACCCCGGGGCCAGCCGTCCCAGATCAGGACGGTTCAGGGCCGCAGCGCCGCCGAGGGTGGCGGCATCATAGAAGTCGGCGGCGCGGACGGCGGTCGGATCACCCTCCGCGATACGGGCGGTCATCACGCCCAGAGCCATGTTCTGGATCATGTCGGCGGGATGCGTGTCGGTGCCCATACCGATGGGGACGCCAAGGTCGCGGAACCGTGCGAAGGACTGCATGATCTTGCCGCTACGGGCCATCACCAGCGGGCAATGAGCAAGGGCGGCACCGGAGGCCCTCAGGATTTCGAGATCAGGCGCGGCATGGGTGATGCCGTTGAGGCCCGACAGGAACAGCCCATGTGGCAGGATCGTGGATGGGGCGAAAAACTCGGTATCGCGCAGCAGTTCCAACGGGCTCTTGCCATGCAGTTGCAGCACCAGATCATATTCCAGCCGCGACTGGCAGCAATGCAGGCGGATCGGCACACTCAGATCGCGGGCAGCCGCACCGCTGCGGCGCAGAAGCTCGGGGGTGCAGGTCTCGATCCGGTCGGGGGCCAACATGGTGCGGATCAGCCCACCGTGGGTATTCTCGTGCCGCGCGACAAAGGCTTCGGCTTCGGCCAGACCCGCAAAGCCGCGCGGTTCATCATAGTGAAAACCGATTTGCCGATCTTCATTCACCACCAGATTGCCGCTGCGATAGGCGGGGCCAAGGTAGACCCGCAGCCCGAGGTCCGCCGCCGCCTCTGCTGCGGCATCGAATTCCTCTGCCGTCTCGCCCCAAGCGCGGTAGAAGAGCGAGGCAATGGGCAGCGCCGTGGTGATGCCATTGCGGATCAGCCGGGTGAAGGCATAGCGTTTCTGAAAGGCCAGTTCCTCGGGCGTGTACATTTCGCGCGGGCCAGCGGCCATGTAGCTCTCGGGCCAGACGCGGCCCTTCAACTCCGGCGGATGGTTGTCATAGCCAAGCACAGTGGTGTCGAGATCGGCCAGCGCATCAAGGTCGATGAACCCCGGCCCGATCAGTGCTTCGCCAAAGTCGATGGTCTCGGCCACGTCGCCCGCGAAGTCATGGCCGACGTGCAGCACCTTTTCGCCTTCCACGATCACCGTGCCATTGCGGTAAAGGCAATGTTGCCCGTCCTCATGCCCCACGACCCAAGCGGCGGTCAGCGCGGTACGTTTCAGACGCTCTGCCATGTCGCCTCCGTCTCGCCATTGCGGGCCACGATCTGGCCGCCCGACAGGACCAAGCGACGCGGCGGGCGTTGGGTGATGGCCTCCGAGACGGCCTCGACATCGACCAACACCAGATCGGCGCGGCAGCCTTCGGCGAGGCCGTAGTGCTCAAGCCCAATGACCCGCGCCCCTTCGGTGGTGCAGGTGTCGAGCGCCCAGCCGACCTCCACATCCGCGCGAAAATTGTTGCGCAGGCCCACGAGCATCGCGCGCTCCAACATGCAGGCGTTGCCGTAAGGGGTCCAAGTGTCGCGGATGCCGTCGTTGCCCGCGCAGATCGCGATGCCGCGCTCGCGGCAGGCGGCGACTGAGGGCACCGGACGCGCGGCGGGGGCGGTGGTGGCCAGCGAGACCTCCAGCGCCGCGATCCGGTCGAGCAGCCCCGCCACCCGCGCCTGATCCCCCATGCCGAGGCAGAAGGCGTGGCTGACCGTCACCCTGCCCTGCATCGCAAGCGCCTCGGTCCGGTCGAGGATCATTTCAAGGCTAAACGCCCCCATCTCCCCCGGCTCGTGCAGGTGAATGTCGATCGGCTTGCCGTGTTTCTCTGCCAGCCCGAAGACCGCGTCGAGCTGCCCCTTGGGGTCACGGTCAATGCCGCAGGGGTCGAGCCCGCCGACGATATCCGCGCCCTCGCGCAGGGCTTCGTCCATCAATTCCAGCGTGCCGGGGCGGATCATCAGGCCCGATTGCGGAAAGGCGACCGTCTCGATCTGCATGACATCCGCATAGCGCGCCCGGGTGGCGGCCACGCCCCGGTGCAGGCTCAACCCATGTTCGGTGTCGATATCGACATGGCTGCGGATCGCCGTGGTGCCCTTCGACAGCGCCAGCGCCACCTGCCGTGCCGATTGCCGCTCTGCGTCCATGTCCAACTCGTGGCGCAGCTTGCGCTCCGTGTCGATCATCTGTTGCAGGCTTTTGCCCTGCTGATGCGGGTGCCAGGGCATGCCCCAGAGCGTCTTGTCGAGATGTGCATGCGCATCGACGAGGCCCGGCAGCGCCAGCGCGCCGCCGCAATCCTCAACGAAGACCTCCCCCGTCGGCGTGATCTTAGGCGCGATCTGCGCAAAGCGCCCGCCCTCGATCAGCACATCGGCGGCATCCGCCCCCATAAGGCGGAGGTTCTTGAGCAGCAAAGCCTTGGTCATGTCTTGTCCTGTCTATCGTGTCAGAGGGGCGACCCGCGCTTGCGGTGCGGCGACTTGCTTGACCCGCGGCAGGGCATAGGCGCCGGTCTTGGCGGTCACCAGCCCGGTCGCGGCAAGGCCAGCGGCCATGCGGATGGCAAAGCCCACACCGTCGATCACCGGCACGCCCGCGTCGCGGCCCAGTTGTTCCAAATGCGCGCTCATGCCTGCGCAGCCCAGCACCACGGCCTCGGCCCGGTCTTCCTCGACCGTCTGGCGGATCTTGCGGGCGATCAGCGGCAGGGTCTGCACCGGCGCATATTCGAGGTCGAGCACCGGGATGTCGGCGGCATGTACGGCGCAAAGCGCGCGGCCACAGCCGTAGCGGTCGCCAAGGTCTTCGATGATCGGCACGGCGCGGGGCAAGGTGGTCACGACCGAAAAGCGTTTGGCGATCCGCCCGGCCGCAATGAGCGCGGCCTCGCACAGACCAATCACCGGCCCCTTGGCCACGGCCCGGGCAGCATCAAGACCGGGATCGTCGAAACAGGCGATCACATGGGCCGCAGCCCCCGCCGCTTCGGCCTCAAGAATGGCGTCGAGCATGGCGGGCACGGCGCGGGCCTCGTCCGCATAGCCTTCGATGCTGGGCGGTGTCGCCCGCGCGGTGGCGGCAACAACCTCGACCCCCGGCCCGGCCTGGGCGCGGGCGGTGCGGGCGATGGCCTCGGTCATGCCTGCGGTCGAGTTTGGATTGATCAGGTGAATTTTCATCAATTGGCTTTCTGTGTCACGCCAACCGGCGGCGTCTCGGGAACCTTGAGCTCGAACTGCCGGTCGGAGGTGATGTAATTGTCGGCATGCAGCCGCGCGATGGGCTGGTAATTTTCGGGCCGGACATAGCGGCCCGCCTCGTCAAGGCAGTTGTCGCGCACATGCATCTGCACGACACGGCCCAGAATGATCTCGCGCCGGGCATAGCGGATCGTCTCTTCGACCACGCATTCCATGGCGCAGGGGCTTTCCGCGATCCAGCCGCCGTCGATCTGGCTGGCGGGGGTCATGGTCAGCCCGGCGGTCGCGATCTCGTCCACGTCCGGCGCATAGCTGATCCCGCAGGTGATCATCGCCTCGGCCAGCGCCATGTCGACCATATTGACGCAGAAGCTCTGACGCCGGTCGATGTTGGTGACCGTGTCCTTGATGCTGCCATCGGGACGGCATTGGATGCCGAGGATCACGATCGGCGGCTCCTGCGAGAAGACGTTGAAGAAGCTCATCGGCGCGGCATTGGGCACACCATCGGCGCTCAACGTGGTGACCAGCGCGATGGGACGCGGCGCCACGAAGCTCGACAGCAGCCGGTAGCGGTCGCGTTCTGGCAGGGTGGTGAAATCGAACTCCATCCCCCCTACTCCGCCGCCAACCGAAGCCACGGCTTCAGCCGCCCCTCATCCGCCGCGTGACAAGCCGACTTCTGACCGCCCTCGCGCAGGTTGAGCGCGGGGGCCACGCTCCGGCAGGTGTCATTCGCCATCGGGCAGCGCGGGTGAAAGGCGCAGCCGGGCGGCGGTGAGATTGGATTCGGCACCTCCCCTGCCACGGGCGTACGCTCGGACCCGCCAACGGTCAGCTTCGGCACCGTTTCCATCAACAGACGCGTGTAGGGGTGCTGCGGGTTGCCAAAGATCTCTTCCTTCGGGCCGACCTCAACGATCTTGCCCAGATACATCACCGCCAGTACATCGGCCATGTACCAGACCACCGCCAGATCGTGGCTGATGAAGATGTAGCTCATGTTGAACTCGTCTTGCAGGTCCTTCATCAGATTGAGGATCTGGCTTTGCACACTCACATCCAACGCCGAGGTCGGCTCGTCGCAGATCAGCAGTTCGGGGCGTGTCGTGAGCGCGCGGGCGATGGACAGGCGCTGGCGCTGGCCGCCGGAGAATTCATGCGGGAATTTCTTGGCATCGGCGGGGTTCAGACCGACCTGGCTCAGCAGTTTTTCGACCTCGCGGGTGACCTCGGCCCGGGTCTTGCAGATGCCGAAGTTCTTGAGCGGCTCGCCGATGATGTCGCGCACCCGCCAGCGCGGGTTGAGCGAAGCATAGGGGTCTTGAAAGATCATCTGCATTCGGCGGCGCAGGGCGGCGGGTTTGCCGGGAGGCATATGGGTGATGTCGTCCCCCTCAAAGCGGATCGTGCCGCCGCTCGGGCTGTGCAACCCCATCAACAGCCGCGCCACGGTGGACTTGCCGCAGCCCGACTCGCCCACCACGGCAAAGGTCTTGCCGCGCGGCACCTCAAAGCTGATGTCGTTCACCGCCGTCAGGATACGGCGCGGGCGGCGCTCCAGCAGCCGGTTGAGGAAGGGTTCGGACACGTCGAAGCGTTTCGAGATGTTCTGCACGCTGAGGATGTCGTCGGGGGTGATCTGGGGGGTCATGACGTCTCTCCGTAAAGGTGACAGGCGACTTGGCCGGTGCCGGCGTCCTGCGGCGCGGGGCGGATGCTGTGGCAATGGTCCATCGCCCGGGGGCAGCGCGGCGCAAAGGCACAGCCGGGCGCGGGGTTGCGCAACCCGGGCATGGCGCCTTCGATCTGCGTGAGCCGCCTGTCGCGGATGCCGATCTGCGGGATCGAGGCCATGAGGCCGCGGGTATAGGGGTGCAGCGGCTCTTCGATGACCTGTTTCACATCGCCGATCTCGACCAGCCGCCCGGCATACATCACCGCGACGCGGTCCGCGGTCTCGGCGATCACGCCCATGTCGTGGGTCACCAGCACCACCGCCGTGCCGTTCTCGCGGCAGAGCCGCTTGAGCAGGGAAAGGATCTGCGCCTGCACGCTGACGTCGAGCGCCGTGGTCGGCTCATCCGCGATGATGAGCTTGGGCTCGGCACAGAGCGCCAGCGCGATCACCACCCGCTGCCGCATCCCGCCCGAGAACTGGTGCGGATATTGGTCAAGCCGCGCCTCTGGGGCCGGGATGCCGACTTCGGCCAGCCAGTCGATGGCTCGCTGGCGGGCGGTCTTCTGGTCGAGCCCGAGATGCACACGCATCGTGTCGATGAGTTGCTCGCCCACGGTGTAGACCGGGTTGAGGCTGGTCAGCGGGTCTTGAAAGATCGCACCGATCTCCTTGCCCCGGATGCGGCGCATCTTGTCGGCGGGCAAGTTGTCGATCCGCGCGCCGCGCAACCGCACCTCGCCCGAGCGGATCAGGCCGGGCGGTTCGATCAGCCCGGTGATCGCCGCCCCCGTGATCGACTTGCCAGCGCCGGATTCACCCACCAGCCCGAGGATCTCGCCTTCGTCGAGGTCGAGGCTCAGCCCCTTGACGGCCTCCAGCGGGCCGCGCCGGGTGGGGAATTCGACAACGATGTTGTCCAGTTCGAGAAGTGACATGGGATTACCTCAGCGCAGTTTGGGGTTGAGCGCATCGCGCAGCCAGTCACCCAGCAAGTTGACCGCCAGCACAAGGATCGCCAGCGCCGCGGCGGGAAAGACGACGACCCACCAGATGCCCGAGAATAGGAATTCGTTGCCGATCTGGATCAACGTGCCGAGCGAGGGCTGGGTGGGCGGCATGCCGACACCGAGAAAGCTCAGCGTCGCCTCGGTCAGCACCGCCATGCCGAGGTTGATCGTCGCGATGACCACCACCGGCCCCAGCACATTGGGCAGGATATGTTTGATCATGATCGCCAGCTTGCCGGTGCCGAGGGTGCGCGCCGCCTCGATATATTCCTTGCGGCGCTCCACCATCGTCGAGCCGCGCACGGTGCGGGCGTATTGCACCCAATTGGTCAGCCCGATCGACAGGATCAGCACAATGAGCGCCGACTCGGCCTGCGCCGAACTGGGCAGCGCACCGCGCAGAATGCCGTTGATCAAAAGCGCCACAAGGATGGGCGGAAAGCTCAGCAGCACGTCGGCGATCCGCATCAGCACCGCATCGACGATTCCGCCGAGAAAGCCACCCAAAAGGCCAAGCGCCACGCCCATTACGGCGGCAAGGATCACGCTGGCGAAACCGACCAGCAGGGAAATCCGCATCCCGTACATGATCGACGAGAGCACGTCGCGGGCCTGCGTGTCGGTGCCAAGCAGGTAGGCGGCGCTGCCGCCCTCGGCCCAGGCCGGGGGCAACTCACTGTCGAAAAGGTCCAGCTCGGCGATGTTGAACGGGTCCTGCGGCGCAAGGCTCGGGGCGAAGATCGCCGTAAGGAACATCGCCAGCAGCACCAGCGCCGAGATCACCGCCACGCGCGACTTGCGGAAGCTGTAGGTGATATCGCTGTCCCAGAAGGCGTAAAGCATGGGCATGAAGTTTGACATGGGGGAACCTCCTCAGACGCCGCGCGCGGGCGTTCTTTCGGCCCGCAGGCGCGGGTCGGCGACGTTGTACAAAAGGTCGACCAGCGTGTTGATGACGACGAAGATGAAGGACACCAGCACCAGATAGGCGGCCATCACGGGGACATCGGTGAAGTTCACCGCTTGGATGAACAGGAAGCCCATCCCCGGCCATTGAAAGACCGTCTCGGTGATAATGGCAAAGGCGATGAGCCCGCCCAGTTGCAGACCAAAGATCGTCATCACCGGGATGAGCGTGTTCTTCAGCGCGTATTTGAAATGCAGCATCCGGTTCGGGATGCCGCGGGCCTTGGCGAACTTGATGTAATCTGCGCGGAGCACCTCCAGCATCTCGGCCCGCACCAGCCGCATGATCAGCGTCATCTGGAACAGCGCCAGCATGATCGCGGGCAGGATCAGCGCCTTGAGGCCCGATACCGTCAGGAACCCCGTGGTCCACCAGCCGAGATCGACCACCTTGCCGCGTCCGAAGCTTGGCAGCCATCCCAGCGAGACCGAGAAGACAAGGATCAGCAGAATGCCGGTGACGAAGGTGGGCACTGAGATCCCTAGGAGCGAGATCACCTGCAACCCTTGGCTCAGCCAGCCGCGCGGGTTGAGCGCGGTATAGATGCCCAAGGGCACCCCAAGCGCCAGCGCCAGACCGGCGGCGACCAGCACCAGCTCGGCAGTGGCGGGAAAGCGTTCGGCCAAAAGGTCCGAGACGGGGCGGTTGTTGCGATAGGACTGACCAAAGTCGCCCTGCGCCGCATCTGCGATGAAACGCCCGTATTGCACCAGAACGGGGTCGTTGAGCCCCAGTTTTTCGCGCATCTCGGCGCGGTCCTGCACGGTGGCGTCTTCGGGCAGAAGGTTGGAAATCGGGTCACCCAGAAAGCGGAACATCAGAAAGGCGATCGAGGCGACGACGAGCATCACCAGCGCGGCCTGTATGATGCGGCGGATAAGAAAGGCGAACATGCTGGCCTCCGGCTGGCAAGGTTATCGGTGGGCGGGCGTGGGGAGGGGCGCCCGCCCGGGGGCAGGTTACTCGATCCGGGCGAGCCAGAGGCGCGGTTTGTCATCCGCGGTCTGGGGGATCTTCACCGCATCACGCGCGGCCCAAGACAGGGGCTGGGCGTGCAGCGGCAACCATGCCACCTCTTGATCGGCGATGCGGAAGGCTTCGACCATCATCTCCATCCGCTTTTCGGCATCCAGCTCGGTCGCCACGGCCTTGGTCAGACGGTCGACCTCGGGGTTGGAGTAGCCACCGGGGTTCCATGTGCCCATCTGCCCTTCGGGTGTGTGCAGCATCGCCGAGAGCACCGAGAAGCCGTCGAGCATCGGCAGCGTGGCCCAGCCCAGCATGAACATGTCGGTCTCATTGGCGCGGGCGCGCTCGAAGTGAATCGCCTTGGTCTCTGCCGTGAGGTCTGCCTTGACGCCGACGCGGGCAAACATCGCCGCCAGCGCCTGACAGATCGCCGCGTCATTGACGTAGCGGTCATTGGGGCAGTTCATGTTCAGGCTGAAGCCTTCGGGGTATCCGGCATCGGCCAGCATTTGCTTGGCCTTTTCGGGATCATAGGCGGGGATTTCATCGACCCCTTCGTCAAACCCCGGCACCTGCGGGGCCAGCAAACCGCCGAGGTTGCGGGATTTGCCGCGCATGATCTTGTCGCGCAGCAGGTCATAGCTGATGGCATGAACCAGCGCCTGACGAACCTCGACCTTTTGCAGCGGGTTGTCGTCTTGGTTGGGGTTGTTCGACGTGTCGGACATGTTGATGCCCATCATGATCGCGCGCAGGCCCGGCGCCTCCAGCACATGCATGCCCTCAGTCGCCTCGATCCGCTTGGCGTCCTGCAAGGGCGAGGGCACGATCATGTCCAGCTCGCCCGAGAGCATCGCCGCCACGCGGGTCGCGTCCGAGTTGATCGGGTTCAGTTCGATCCGGGTCAGATTGTGCTGCGGCTCGTCCCACCAATCGTCGTTCACGGTCAGCACGGTCTGCGCGTCCGGGGTACGGGATTCAAAGCGGAAGGGGCCGGTGCCATTGGCGTTGGAAGTGGTGTAGCCCTCTTCGCCCTTCTGCGCGTCGATCGGGTCAAGCGCATCATGTTCTTCGAGCCAACCGCTGTCGAAGATCAGCACATTGGTCAGGAAGTTGTTCAAAAGCGGGTTCGGGCCGTCGAGCATTAGATCGACGGTCATCTCATCGACCATCCTGGCATCGACCAGACCGGCGATATTGCCGCGAATGGGAGAATCTTCATGCGCGGCCCGCTTGACCGAGGCCACCACATCTTCGGCTGAGAAATCCTGCCCGTCGTGGAACTTGATCCCCTCGCGCAGCTTGTAGCGCACGGTGGTCTCATCGATCTGCTCCCAACTGGTGGCGAGCGCCGGTTCGATCTTGAGATCGGCGTCGTAGCGGACCAGCGCCTCATAGACGTGGTTCAAGAAAGAGACGGTGAAACTGTCGGTCATCGAATGCGGGTCGAGGCCGTAGAGGTCGCCATTGGTGCCTAGGCGGAAGGTCTCACCCTGCGCCATGCCAGCGCAGCTGAGCGCCAGAGCCGAGGTGAATAGAAATTTGCGCGGTGTCATTGTTATCTCCCTGTTCGTGCCGCCCTGCGAGCACAGCGGACCTGCATCACAGCGACTAAAGCTAGGCTGGCATGATTCCATTTTTCTGTCTACAATTATTGTTAACAATCTGTGCTAACATTAATTGCTTGCACTTTATCGGGCATTTCGACGACTATTGAGGCAAATTCAGTAAATAAAGATTTGAGGGGGGCCGGTTGGTGACAGGAGCAAAGCTCACGGAGAAGCAGATCTATGAACGGATCTGGAAATCCATCGCCGAACGTCGCCTGCCGCCCGGCACGCGATTGAAAGAGGAACGGCTGTGCGAAATCTTTGGCGCCAGCCGTCCGCGCATTCGGCGGGCGTTGGACCAACTGACCCATGACGGGCTGGTCAGCCACATCCCGAACCGCGGCGCCTTTGTCACCACACCATCGGTCGACGAAGCCCGCGATGTCTTTTTCACCCGCCGCGTCGTGGAACGCGGCGTGATCGAAGCGCTGAAGAAACACGGCGCGCAAGAGAAACTGGCCGCCTTGGAAGCCCATATCGCCGAAGAACGCGAAGCGCTGGCGGCAGGGGACACGGCGCGTATCATTCGGCTCTCGGGTGCCTTTCATATGCTGCTAGCCGAACTCGCCGCCTCTCCCCTCTTGGCCGATATCCTGCGCGACCTCGTTTCAAAAAGCACCTTGGTCACGGCTGTATTCAAACCAAAATGCGATACGCAATGCGGCCCGGACGAACATGCCGCCATCGTCGCGGCCCTCGCCGCCGGGGATTTCGACACCGCGATGACAGAGATGGAGGCCCATCTTCTGGAAGCGGAGCGCACTTTGAAACTCGAAGCCTCGCAAGATGGCGCTGCGGCGCAGGACGATGTCCTCGGGGCCGCGTTGAGCGAGGACCTGTAATGACCAGCCATGCGATCACCCACACCACCGCGATCACGATGGACGCGGAGCGACGTGTTATCGACGATGCCACCGTGCTGTTCGAAAACGACCGTATCACCGCCGTCGGCCCTGCGGGCGATGTGCCCCTCCCCGAAACCGCCGAGGTGATCGACGGGCGCGATATGATCACCCTTCCGGGGCTGATCGACAGCCATGCCCACGCGGGCCACGGGCTGACGCGCAACCTGGGCGGCGGCGATGGCGATGCGTGGTTTCAGGCCTGCGAGACGATCTACACCCGCGGCTCCACCCCCGCGTTCTGGCAGGCCGAAGCCCGGCTTTCGGGGCTTGAGCGGCTGAAGGCGGGGATCACCACCTGCACGATGCTGCTTGGCGGCGGGGCGGATCATTACCGCACCGATACGGTCGAAGCGGGCAATCTGCATTGCGATGCCACGCGCGAGATCGGCATCCGAACGATGCTGGCCGCGGGCCTGAACCGCCGCCCCTTCCCCAAGCCCTACCGCAGTCTGGACCTTGACCGGGAGGTCAGCCTGTCCTTCGAGGATCAGCTGGAGGTCTGCGGTGAACTCGCCCAGACCAACGGGGATTTCCTGAACGATGGCGCGGGGGTCTGCCTCATCATGCCAGTCTATTCGCCCGAGGACTTTGCGCAGGCCCCCGAGGACATCCGCGCGATGTGCCGCGCCGCGATGGACCTGCGCGAAAAACATGAGCTGCTGTTCACTCAGGATGGGCACCGGTCCGGCTCCATCGCGCTGGCCGAAAACCTCGGCATTCTCGGTCCATGGGCCTATCTGTCCCATTCGGTCGACCTCACCCCTGAGGATATGGCCGCGGCCAAACGCAGCGGCGCGTCGATCGTTCACAACCCCTCGGCCATCATGTCGGTTCTGGGCCGCTGCCCCGCGCCCGAACTGCGCGAAATGGGGGTGAACGTGGCCCTCGGCTCGGACGCCGCAGCGCCGGACCGGGGCTATGACATGTTCCGCCACATGGCCCAATGCCTGCACTACCACCGCCGCCACTTCCGCGACCCGGAGGTGATGATGCCGCGTGATGTGCTGGAAATGTGCACCATCGACGCCGCCAAGGCGATTGGGATGGAGGCGGACCTCGGCTCGCTCGAACCGGGCAAAAAGGCGGATATCGTCATGCTCGACCGCCGCAAACCGCATCTCTACCCGCCGATGATGCCCCTGACCACGGTCGCGCAATTCGCCAATGCGGCGGATGTGCATACGGTCATCGTAAACGGGGAAGTCCGCTTGAGAGACCGCAAAACGGCACTGGACGAAGGCGGCATACTCGACGCCGCTGCGGGGGAACTGAACGCGGCCCTCGCCCGCTGCGACCTGTCGCATCTTCTCGCAGAATAACGGAAATCACGCGCGAAAGGGGAAAGGCGAGGGGCCACCCCCTCGCCTTCCCTTGCATTCAGTCGGGCTTGGCGCCTTCCGTTTCACGGGCAACATTGCTGTTCCAGATCGTGTGATCGACGCCATCGCCAAGCTCGGCATATTCGGCGATCCTGAACATCGGCTCTTTCCCCGCCTTGCGCTGCGCGAAATAGTCGCGCGTGAGTTTGGCGACGGTCTTGGACAGGATCAGGATGGCGATCAGGTTGACCGTCGCCATCAGCGCCATGGAGGCATCGGCGAAGTTGAACACGGTCGTGACCGCCTGCAACGAGCCCCAGACCACCATCGCGATCACAAGCGCCTTCAGAACAAGAAGCGGGATCCGCTTGCCCATCCCAAGGAACTCCATCGCGTTCTCGGCATAGGAATAATTCCCGATGATCGAGGTAAAGGCGAAGAACAGGATGGCGATCCCGATGAAGATCGGGCCGAATGCGCCGATATGCTGTTCCAAAGCGATCTGGGTCAGCGCCATGCCGGTCGCCGCACCTTCGGAATAGTCGACCACGCCCGAGAGCAGGATCATCAGCGCCGTGGCCGTGCAGATCACCAGCGTATCGATAAAGACGCCAAGCCCCTGCACCAGCCCTTGACTGGACGGATGGTGCGGATCGGGCACCGCGACGGCTGCGATGTTCGGGGCCGAGCCCATGCCCGCCTCATTCGAGAACAGACCGCGCTTCACGCCGTTGAGCAGGGCCACCATGAAGCCCCCCGTAAAGCCGCCCGCCGCCGCTTCGAAACCAAAGGCCGATTTGACGATCAAGGCCAGCATGGCGGGCACATCGGCGATGTTCAAAACCACGACGAGCAGTGCCACGACGATATAGAGCCCGGCCATAGCGGGAACGATCTTTTCCGCGACCCGCGCGATGGATTTGATCCCGCCGAAGATGACGATGCCCGCAAAACCGCCGACGACAAGGCCGGTGACGAGTTTGGGAATGGCAAAGGCTTCCTCCATCGCGACGGAGATCGAGTTTGCCTGCACCGCCGAGAAGATCAGGCCGAAGCTGATGATAAGGCAGACCGAAAAGACATAGCCCATGGCGTTCGAGCCGATGCCCCGGGACATGTAGAAGGCCGGCCCGCCACGGTATTGCCCATCCGCGTTCCGAACCTTGTAAAGCTGCGCCAAGGTCGATTCCGCATAGGCCGTCGCCATGCCGACGAGCGCCACAACCCACATCCAAAACACAGCCCCCGGCCCGCCGAGATAGATCGCCACGGCCACCCCGGCAAGGTTGCCCGTACCGACCCGGCTGGCCAGAGAGATCGTCAGCGCCTGAAATGGTGAAATGCCCGCGGCGGAAGTGTCACGCGAGGATCTGACCACGCGAAAGAATTCGGCGAAATGCCGGAATTGCAAGAAACCAGTGCGCCAAGTGAAGTAAAGCCCGACGGCCAGCAGGCCATATACGAGGACGTAGCCCCATAAGACGGTGTTCAGGAAATCGACGATTGCGGTCATATTCTTGTCCCCCTCGTTTGCATGTTCAACAACTAACGCGTCGGCAGACAAGGGAAAGCTTTGAACCGAAATGAAAACGCCCGGCGGGCGTCAGTATCGATCGCCGCGGGGCCGCACGCCACCGCGCGAAACTGTGGTGTTACCTGCTACGCGGTCAGATGAACAGTGTCGCAGGCCGAAGGGCGGGCGCATGGCCCGCGCAAGAAAGCTTCCGCCTTCACACCCTCAGTCTTCACACCCTGTAAAACTATACCAAGTTTTTCCCGCCATGAGATTTTGGATATTTTTTCCCGTATTATCAAAATCTTATAAGGAACCAAAAATATCAAAACTTTAAGTTTTTCCCGCAACAAACCTAAGTTTTTCCCGCCTCTTTCGAATTCCCGAACAAAAAAAGGGTCCGCAATGCGGACCCTTGGCAAAAATCGTTAAAAGGAGATCAGATGGCGCGGCGCGCGACGGCCTCCGAAGGAGAGAGGACGATAGCTGCCAACCCAATTTTGTCAGGCAGCCGAAACGCCGAAAGATCGCCTTCTACGATAGCTTTGACCAATTCAGCAGTCGTGCCGCCTCCACGCTGACAGGTATATGCAATAGAATGGAGTTCCTCGACCTGAGACTGGTCCACTTTTGGCAATGCTTCGAACGGCGCCAGAAACGTATCGAGGTGACGCTTGGCGAAGACGACATTCCGGACCGCGCCGCGAGAATTGCGCGGAACCAGTGGCAACAGCAGGTCGGCGGCATAGAGAGCCTGCATCTGAGTAAGAGAAGCGCCGATGTAGTCGGGTACGTCTGACAGCGGGACGGCCGTTTCGAAGTCTGAAACCAGTGTAGCAATTTCGTCTGCTTCGAACCTAAGCAATCCACTTTCTGCATCAGTGGCCCCCGGCGGCACGCGGTTCAACTTCTGAAGGAGACGGGACATCCGGGTGCGGTTGATACCGACGGTTTCGGCGAGGCTTTGGACACTGTGATACCGCCGTTTCCTGACCTCAACGCCAAGAACCTTTGTACCGACGTCCACGGCATCATGCTCAATGATATGGTCCCTCAGGATATCGCGGATCGAACCCGGTTCGTACCCCTTGCTCCGACGGTCCAACCAATCGAACAGCAGGCCGTAGTGCGCCAGCGGACCCGCTTGGACGGCGCGTGCCGGAGAGTTGCCGCGGATTTCATCCAAAGCCTCGATAACCCCTTCCGGTCCACGGACGAAATGATCAAAGCCAGCTTGGATGGCCGCTTCCTGCTTAAGTGGAGAAAGCTTTTTCGCCGGCTGCCGGTGGCCGTGGACCAATGTACTTCCCAACATCAAACAGGCGTCCAACACCTGCTGGATCGATTGCTCGTCGAGCCAGGTTCCCGTTGCAGGATCACCCCACAGACGGGCCTCAAGCCAATCCAGATATGCAGGGGTCGGTGCTTCCACCTCATTAGGCTGTCCGTCCAACCGCCCCTCTGCTTCTTGAAGGGGGCGGGCAGGCGTCGACAGGCGGTTCAGGGAGACACCGTGATCCGGGCAACGATACACAGGTGCGAAACACCAATTCAGACGCTGCTTCCACCCACGATGAGACCCATCCTCGGCCAAGCAAACCGGGCAGTACTTATCCGCTGCGCGGACAAGAAAGGTCTTTTGCACACGTTCTTCGCGGAACATGACATCAGGCCCGATAGCGCGCATATTGGACCGCTGAAGGAGTGCCAAGTCCACATCCACCACCTCGGCGAACTGCGCGACGGCATCATCGCGGCCGAGGATGAAATGCTCCGAGTTGATACGCATGTCAGCCAGAAGCCGGGTAAGACCCTGCCCCGTGTGGATCGCCGCGAGCCGCCCCGCGTAGGACAAAAGAGTTTCGCGGAGGGCGAACGGAATGTAAGGGAGCAGCTGTGTCACCGCGACCAGCCCCCATCAAGCAGGGCCTGCCGGACGTTAACCCACGATCCCTGTGCAAAAGGCGACATGGGGAAGGCACCGTATTCCAGTTCGAACTGCAAGCTGGCGTCCTGAAGTGTTACTTCAGCGCGCTCTTCGCCCAGCGCCCTGCTGAGCACCGCTTTTGCGAGCCAAATACACCGGCCCACCACGCCCCCTTCAGCGAAGACGATACGTTCGGCCAAATGCGCATCCTTTGGCAGTGACAGGCCAACCTTATCGGCACAAAGCTGCATGCTGCGCGCAAATGTCTGCGCCTCACGTGATCCTTCCAAGATGGAAGTCAGTTCGAACTTTGGGAAACGACGATCCGTTTCCGGGTCAGTCATGATACCGTTGCGCAATTTATGGACCCCAGCAATAATTACTGCGACCGGCCATTCACCCTGCAGAAGGGACTTGAGCGTCTGTACCGCACCTTCCACATCGCGACCGGACCCCTTGCGCAGCAGGTGGTGCGTCTCGTCGATCACCAGCAAGCGGATGCCACGTTCGTGCATGCGGTGACGCGGCACATCCCAGGCCTCGTAGGCCCTTGCACGCGGGTTGATGTCGAGGTAGCCGAGAGACTTCGCGATCCGTCCTGCAAGGCTTTTGATCGTAGCCTCGGGCGGCACTGTGACATAAAGAGTGTTGCCCTTGCGTTCGCGACCGGCCAATTCGAACATAGGCAGGGCACGCAGCGTCCGCATAGTCAGCGCGGACTTCCCGGTGCCGGAATTGCCGACCAGCATCAAGCCGCGGGTTTCACGTGTCAGGGGATCGACGCGGGGCTCGGCGGTCAACTCGCCATTGTTATCAGACGCGAACAGCATGTGGAGCCTGCTGATAAGGGCGTCATCGCGGTCGAGGCGAAAGTAGCGATCCATCAGCCACGCAAGCTTTTCGGGCTTGGTGCTGGCGGGCGTCAGAGGGGTGGACAAAAGGGTCGTCATGGGGAGGGTACTCCTTGGGATTTTCTGTTGTAGGGCTGAGATATGAGGGACTCGCGAAAGAACTCAGCGGTTTTTCAGAAATTTTATAAATTTCGCGTAACTTGCTGATTATGATAACTTTATCAGCCCTCCTACTTCGCTCGGCGGCAGGAGGGCCGCTAGATCACTCCAGAAGATTGTCGTCGGCCGGGAGCCCAACCGTGTCAGCAGCGTCCAGTGGCGAAGCCCCTGTTTCCTGCCCTGGGACTTCGACTTCATCTGCCAGCAAACCACGGTGAGGCCCGGCGAGATGCCGGCGCTCTGCAGTATCCGTGTGCTGTGCAAAGTAGGCCTCTGCCTTATCCACGCCGTCAAAGTCGCGCGGCCTGGCAAGCAGCCCGTTCATAGCCTTCAGAGTGCGTGAACGCTGGTCCATCTCGTAGACCAGTTCGAGCCGGGTAGCCTCCGCCTCCGGATCGGTCTCCCGACGCGATACCAACCACTCACGCACATCCATCTCGGTCTTGCCGATCCAGCGTTCATCAGCTGCAGTGACGGTTTCCCACTCCCCGGCATCGCTACGCACATCAATGGTGCCAATATCCCCGTGCCAGTAGCAAACCTCGAGCATCTTGTTGTCACCATTGGGGCCGAACCAGAGATTCTCTAGGCACTTCCCTTGATAATTTACCCGGTTGATGGTCAGCCCGTGCCGCCCCAGTTTCCGCGTGACCCGGGTGCCGAAGGCGAGCCGCATCTCTCGACTGCTGAGCTCCCTTACCGGCGCATCTTCGGTAGCATTCTTCCACGCCTGAAGCGGCGTCATGCCCAAACCTTCTTGGCGCCTGTTGTGATATCCGTCGACCGTCCACCGGACGAGCCAGCTCAAGAACTCTTCCAGCGTGAGCGTTGCGCGCGCTGCCGGGTCATTGCCGCCACGTTCAACGACATTGGAAAAATTGCGACCCGAAAACCTTTGCAGGAAAGTCTTGTGCATCGTGCCGAAGACACGCTCAATGAACGGCCGCAACCACGGCTTTCCAGCCGGGGCACCGAGGTTGGTGATCCCCAAAGACGCCAAAATATGGTAGGCCTCTTCGGAGATGTAGGAACCGCCACGATCCATTACGACTTATTCGGGCGCTCCGTGTTGGAACCAATCATATTTACAACCAGCCGCATCAGAGATCGACGTCTTGTCGGTATAGACCATCTCGAGGGTCTGCTTCAAAATCCCTGTAACGCCTTGTGGTACGATCTGGAGTGCCAAGAGACAGCGTGTGTGTACGTCGATTGCGGCAGAAATCACTACGCGCTTTGGCTTTCCATCCAGCCCGAGGATCTTCGCCTCTGCAGGCGTAAGCAATTTGAAAATGCCTGTCAGCCGCAACAATAGTGTAAGGTCAATGGCGTACTCATCGATCTCGACACGTTCGAGCGCCCTGAGGGTCGTGATACCGACACCCAAGGCGTGCATGTCCTTATATGCCTGATCAAAGCCGCGCTGCCGCGTCACCAGCGCAGCCCGCCCCAGACGCGCGGCCTGTTTGCGCACAAACGCCATGCTCACCCGATTGGACAATGTCGGCAAAGGTAGCTGTGCGCTGACCCGCCGCTTGTTTTCATGGTTGATCGCAGCCCTCACACCGTCATGGAGCGAGCTGAGTTCTTGACGTTCCTCATCAATCAGATCGTCGAGCACTGACGTTACAAAATCCGCAAGATCTTCCGAATGCCCGGACTTACCACCGCATTTGCGGAGCGCGTCATACAGCCCGTCTTCTCCCAGGCGGTTCAGCTTTCCAAGCCACTTGTAGATGGAGGCTCCTTTTGAGGAGGGGTTTCCGGCCTTAACGGTGAGGTCAAAAACATAAGGCTTGCGCACCGCTTCTTCACCGTAAAGCGTCACCCGTGCCCCACGCCTATGCCGTGTTACGCTTTCCTCTTGCACTAGCCGAGCATGCACAGTCCTCGCCCGCGCAATGATTAATTCGGCATCTTTCTCGAAGGCTTGACGCGTCACTCCGATCCGCCCTTCCGACATCAACTCCTGCGCTCCAAGCGCACAAGCTTTTCGGACAAGCATCCGGGAAGTTCTTTGTGGGTCCGCCAATGGCGGGGAATATAGGATAGGTCGGCATCCTTCATCCCCGGCCGGCTGATAATCACCAGCTGACCATGGCTATTTTCCGTTTCAACACGCGGGTAATTCAGAAATTTATGGACAGGGTCATTTACGACACCTGTCTTGGGATCTGTCCACTCATCCCAGATGACGACATACCCCTCAGGGCGTACGGCAATTACCTCAGCAGGACGCGGGCCGATGCGGAAACGGCACCCTTCCTCCAGCAGTTTGCGACAGGGCTTCAGCGAGACTGGCATTAGATACTCTCCCCGTGCGTGATAATAGTCCGGGGCGTGATGCGCTCCGCCGCGAGGACCTTGACAGCTCCGGAGTGGATCAGCCGGATCACACTCCAAAATCCAGTCGAACCAATGCCGCACGCGCCCAGAAAATCGCGGATCGACATAGGCGCCGTCAGTGAGGCCAGCGTCGCAGTGACTTTCTTATCCATGTACGGATCAGGATGCCGCGCAGCATGAAACAACTTGGCATTCGCCAGTTCGATTGGGTAGACATTGCGCTCTGTTGCGACGCAAACCCTATTGGCAGCCTCCATCATCGCGACACTGGAGACAGCTTCCATCTTAGCGCGAAACAAATGGCGCTCGGCCTTACGCTGTGGCTTTACCGAAATGGCGGTGCGCTGACCGTTCCGATAAGTGAGCCGCAAGTCAAACCAATACGGGGTCGCCCGCACTGTGCCGTGACGTACCATGATAGGCGCGATCTGCTCTTCAACATCCACGACGTTCGGCCGGTAACGGCTACAGATCGCCACGTGGTATTCGAGCAGACTGTTGTACTGCATTGCCTGCGATTTGCCGTCCGCATTCAGGAAAGTCATCTGACCAACAAAGTGGAACGGAGATTTCTTCGGGATGGCCCGCGTGGCGCGGCTATGGAGATAGGTGTCGTCGAAACTCATCTTGTCGTCTTTCGTTTAGGCAAGCCTCATCCGTCCTCTGAAACCGAGGTTTCAAAGCTATGGCAGAGGCCACCGATTGATTATTCAAGACGCGGCAGAACGCCGTCGCCTCATATGGATGGAGGTACGAGGAGGTCGCGAAAAAACTTAGAGATTATTCTTCGTTTATTTCATTTTTGCCTATGGCATTGGTATATATCATCTTTCTCACCACCGCTCCTCGGCCATGTTCTGGCCACCATGGTCAGCGCCGGGACCAGATCATCGAATCCTAACTTGAAAGCCTGTTCGGCCATTCGATCTGGACGCTTACCGGTAAGACGCTTGGCAAAGCGCAGAGGAACACTAAGGACATCGGGCGCCAACACTTCGCAGTACCCGGCAATCGCGGCCTCAGGAAAAGCATTCCCCGTATCTGTCGCATGCGGCGCTCCGAGACGGTACCAGCGCGAAAGTGTACGCGCCCATTGGTCGCCCTCAGAAACGTGGATTAACGGTGACGTGACAATCTGCGTCTTTCCGAGCGCCGGATGGCCTTCCACATTTCCTGCCAGCGACAACTGCGCACCGCTCAAGACAGGCGTCCACTCTTCGAGCCTCGGTGCATCCATATCCGTGCCTTCTGGATCAGGGCCGGCAATCACCGCCCGAAACGCGGTTAGATGAAGTTCAATAAAAGCCCGGAGGCTAACGGCTGCGTGCATGCTCATTTCCTTTAGACAGTCGAACCTGCCCCCCCCCACTGGACGCGGAGGGTCAGAGTTTGAGTTGGTAGGGTGAACGCGCGTGTTCGGCAGTTCGCTTAGCGGCACGGCTGGAGGAGGGGAAACACATAGCTTTGCGAAAACAGTCATTTGAAGCCTTTTCGAAAGGCGAATTTTCCAAGCAGGACATCCCGAAGCGACGGTTCAAATGACTCTTTCGCATGCCCTTTGGGCTTGGAAACAAACTGTTTCCAAGCCCAAAGGGGCGGTTTTCACTGCGTCTAAACGAGCGAACAGGCGACCCGATCCTGGAAACAGGGGTATTCACCTCGGAGAAAGCGAATCGCTGAGCAAAGTTCGCGCTTGGCTTGGAGATCAAGAGTGTCGCGACTGCCACGCATTCGGCCGACATTCATACTCGATTCTCTGACGTGCCTCGTGCGGGGTTTAGGTGTCGGACCTAGCGGTATCTGACTGACAACATTTTTTGGCAGGAATGGGTAATATCGCTGGCAGCGGCGAAACAGGTATTGCTGGATGGCTTTGCTAAGACACGATGATAGTCAGTGGAGGGGACCGGGGCCCAAACGCTGTGTTTAGCGAACGTCCGATCTTCGAGCCCCTCTCAAAAACGAGGCCGACCTTGCCCGATGGCAAGAATGATCCTTCCGGCGGGACAGAGACCCCATCGCACCATTTCTGAGAAAGGAGAAACCGCATTGGCAATCTGGATACAGCGCAGTTCTCGATTGAAAGTGACACTGAAAGGAAGTTCCGCTTAGAGTTCCGGTTCCCATCTAGGGCGGCCATCCATTAACATACTGAAAGGATTTAGCTTAAGAAGCTCTTGGTCGCGAGAACCGGCCCGTTGGGGCCGTTAGGAGTTCCGGTTTCCGACCGCCCCGTCGAGACCCGTTCTGGCGGA
Source organism: Sulfitobacter sp. R18_1 (assembly GCF_017743915.1). NCBI lineage: Bacteria > Pseudomonadati > Pseudomonadota > Alphaproteobacteria > Rhodobacterales > Roseobacteraceae > Sulfitobacter > Sulfitobacter sp. R18_1. Next base: position 119,515 of record NZ_JAGHRG010000003.1, on the reverse strand, counting down.
AAAATCAGATCTCTACCAAGAAGTAGGAGGGCACGTTGATAGTCGTTGCGTTGAGGCCGGAGGGGGGGGGGGGGAACCTCCCCCCGGTTTGAGGAGCCCTATAATGCCTTTACGAAGCGACCATCCTTCATGATCGCGTTGATGTGCTCCCCCTGCCCGTCAAGTGTTGATTGTCACTGAGAACTGACTGTCATCAGACGCTGGGCATTGCGTAACAAAATGCCGATACGCGAGAACGCCCGGCGGACGGGTTTGTCTCAGAATACGATCAAAAAGTATTTGCGCGAAGGCGCGGTTTGCTGGCATTTACTGCAGCTTTTGCGTCATAACTGACGCGGAGCTCGTTTAAGGGTCACGCCACCGAACCCTGGGTGAATTACGCAGGGCTCGAGTAGCAGGGCAATCATTGGACCGAAATGGTGCGCTTCGATAAGATCGATGTTTTCACATCAGCTCAATACCAAGGGCTCTTCCGATGCAAATCGAAAATCGACTAAGAATTTCGCGAACCTGCGAACGCCAACCCGGCGGTTTTCTGGCCTCCACATGAAACCCAACGGGGCGAGCGGCTCGGTCAGCGGTGAACTAACTTCTTTCAGCGCGCCCGTTTGAATATCAGCCAAGAACACACTACGCGGTAGCAACGCGGCATAACCACAAGACATCAAAAGATCACGGGTTAGACTGGGGATATGCACGTCGATCTGACAAAGCTTCAAGGACGGCCAGTCATGTAGTGCAGCCCTGCTTTCAAGCTTGCTTCGCGCGATTGAGCCCACCCTGTGCAGCATCCAAGTCGCCTCAGAAAGGTCGCGATCGCTTGGGCTTTCACAGGACGTAAGCGGGTGCGAAGGCGCGCAGACAGTGGTCAGGATATCATCGACCAGTTTAACGAATGACCACCCCTCTGGGGCCGCAGCCGGGGCACGCATAAGGATAAGATCGCAGTTATTGTCCAGCGCGTCGCTTATCGAGTTTCCATCGCGCAGCGGAACGATATGAAGCTGGGTGTCGGGGTGCGTGCGGCTGAACGCGGACAGCATGTTCTGAAGCACACCGCCTACGCCGGCAGGACTTGCCGCAATACGAACGACGCCACCTTTCTGCTCCATCTCATTCGCTATCCGCTCGGCCGCATCCCCTAGAATTGACAGAACTTGCTGTGCAGCCGGCAGAAGCTCTGCTCCGGCAGTTGTAAGGGTTACGCCGCGCGCATGGCGCAGGAAAAGCTTCACATCCATCAGGCGTTCTAATTCAGCCACTGTTTGCGACACCGCTGGCTGTGTCATGTTCAACTGAATTGCCGCTTTTCGCATACTGCCAAATTCTGCGAGACCAATCAGAATATGCATATGTCGAAATTTCGCGCGAAGCGTGAAACGGTTAAGCAAGGTAGATGCGTTCACGCTCATGATATGCGTTATCCTTATCGACTATTTTTGTAAGTTATCGCCTGCTAGGGGAGCCTTGCAAGGCAATCTGCGGTACAGCGGGTCATATTGAGATGGCACCCTGTCAATCCATAGGCTCGAGGAGAATGGTTTTGCGGAAGACCTTTGGTATTTTGATGTGTTGTATCTGTCTGCCGAGCGGAGGGTTGCTGGCTGATGTTGGTAAGACCAAAGAGGAATACGCCGCTCTCGGGCGCGCCGCTGCGAAGGCGGGATTTGAAGGGTATGCCTCACTTTGCGATCTTGAAAGGCCCATCCGCAATGTGAATGTTAAACGCGAGCGCAAGCCGCGACCAAGCGGCAAAAATGCACAGCGGCGCCCGACCAATAGGTATGAGTTCAAACCCATCCCGGCCACCCAAGTTTTCGACAATCTTTGGTTTCTCGGCACGCCGTCTGTTACAACTTGGCTGTATGGCACGCCCGAAGGTTATCTACTGATCGACGGGCTGGGAACGGATGAAGATGCGCAAAAGCATGTATTGGGCGCCATGCAAGATGCCGGGCTTGACCCTTCGGCGATTGAAGCAATTTTGGTCACCCACGGGCATGGCGATCACTATGGCGGCGCTGACTACCTTTCTAAGACCCTCAATGTGCCGATATTGATGACACAGGCAGATTGGACGCTCGTCGGCGGGCTTGGCGCACACCCGCGCTTCGGGCCCGCGCCGGAACGGGATAAGACCGTCGAAGACGGGCAGATTTTGGAGTTCGGCAGTTCCTCACTTCAGGTTCATGTGACACCAGGGCATACGCCGGGGACGGTCTCGCCGATATTCACGGTCTACGATGGGGAATACACGCATTCTGCGTTGCTATGGGGCGGGACCGGGTTTAACTTCGGCCCATTCATCGAAGTGTTCGAGGACTACGCGGCCTCAGCGCGAAAGATGCGCCGGCACGCTCAGCGTGCGGATGTAGAGGTTTTCATTTCCGGTCATCCGGGGCGGGACGGCACGGTTAACCGCCTCAAGGAACTGCGCAGCCGCGCGCCGGGCGAGCCCCATCCTTTCGTAAGGCAACATGAAGGCGAGTTGTTCGACGTCTTGGAGAACTGCGCGCTTGCGCAGGCAGAGCGGTTTCGTGCGTCGGACCACAACCGATAAGCAATCTCGATACCCTGGCCCCGCAAATGATGGCACGGCCACGTCGCTGCTCTTGTCCGATTTTTGGTCCCCTAGTAAACGATCCTTAACGGCCCAGGCAGTGCCACAGCGCACGCCCCCAGGCGACGCCTACAATCCAGGATAGAACTATGCGTATTTTCTCACGGGCTTCCCAAGCCCTGTTGTCCACCACAATCCTTTTGACCAATCCAAGCCTGGCGTCGGCGCAGAATGCCGAAAGCTACGATTTGGGGGCCTTGGTCCTGTCTGCCGCGGGGGTGGCTACAGATCCGCTTACGGCACCTGCCAGCGTTACCGTCCTCACCGGCGCCGACCTCGAAGCGGAAAGCTACACCGACCTGACCGATGCGGTCGAAGACGAGGCAGGGGTATTTGTCGACAACAACGACAATATTACCTTCCGCGGACTGCGGGCAGAGGACACTTTGATTTTGATCGATGGGCAGCGGGTGAATACACGCCAGTCGCGCACGAATGGCTCTGGCGGGATGGATCAGCTTTATGTTCCGCCCGCTTCGGCAATTGACCGCATTGAGGTCGTGCGCGGGCCGATGTCCTCGCTTTATGGATCAGAAGCGCTTGGCGGGGTGGTAAATATCATCACCAAACCGGTAGCCGAAGCTTGGACAGGCTCGCTGACTTTTGAAACTTTGGTCCCCGAAAGCTCGGAAGATCGGCGTTCGAACCAAGCCTCATTCTATTTCAGCGGTCCGTTGGTTCGGGATACCGTTGGGCTCAAACTCTGGGGGCGTACGCTGGGGCGCAATAGCAGCACTGATATCGACAGCAGCGACCGGGACCTAACTGATATCAACGCCGTTCTGAATTGGGCCATTGCGCCGGATCATGAACTTTCGCTAAGCTATGGACGCTCGGATACGACCAACGAAGACGAAGGGCTGCGTGGCTCGACAATCGTCTCAACCCTGCGCGATGATGAGCGCGAAACGCTTGGCTTAGGCTATGACGGGCGCCTAGGCGGATGGGACGTGGCAGCCCTATTGGCACGTGAGCAGGCAGAGCGGGCCACGCCCACCTCGTCGGTTGGGCGTATCATCGACTTTGAAACAACGACATTTGACATCAAAGCCTCACAAGAATTGGAGTGGCATGGCCTGCATCAATTCACGATTGGGGGGCAGTATCTGCGCTCTGACCTGACCGACCTGAATCTGGGGTCCACGAACACCAGTCAGCGGTTTGAATTCAGCAATGCTCAAAGCTCATTGTTTGTCGAAGATATCTGGTCCGTTACAGAGCGTTTCGATTTGACGCTAGGTGCCCGTTACACGGAAGACGAACGCTTTGGCGGCAAACTAACGCCGCGGGTTTGGGGGTCGTATGAACTCGCCTCGGGCCTTTACGTCAACGGGGGTATTTCCGGAGGATACAAGACACCGGAACTGCGGGATGCGAATGAAAACTACTACCTGCCGACAAACGGCAGTCGGAGTGGAGACGCAATCCAAGGCAATCCAGATCTCAAGGCCGAGAGCAGCAAGAACTACGAGCTTGGCCTGCGCTTTGATAACGGTCAGACCAAAGTCTCAGCTACGTTGTTTCAGATTGATTTCGACGACAAGATCGACAGCCAACTCGTGACCGTAGGTGGTGCTCCGCAGGGGGGTGATCTTTACCGCTATGTAAACGTCGACAATGTGCGCAACCGGGGGCTTGAATTCATCGCCGGTCACTTTCTGACCAATGATCTTGAGCTTAGTGGCAGTGTTACCCTGCTCGACTCCGAACAGCGCAGCGGCGTATTCGCAGGGCAACCTTTGAACCGCACGCCTGAGACCCAAGCCAAGCTCCGTCTTGATTGGCAGTCGCCTTTGCCAGAACTCGCATTTTGGGGCACGGCGAATTACATTGGCCCATCTTCGTCAGCTTCGCAGGACAGGTCCGGCGCGGTGGTGGTTAGCAACTATGATAGCTACGCCACGGTTGATATCGGTGCGAACTACAGGGTCAATGACCGGGTCAATCTCAGCGGCGCGATCTATAATCTTACAGATCGCGACATCAACAGTGAGGACCATGGCAAAACCCAGAACGGCAGGACGTTCTGGGTCAGTTTAACGACAAAGTTCTAGGCGAGACCGTAGCAAGGCTGTGCAGGGGTTAATCGCCCCCCTGCGCAGCCGGGCTTGGAGCTCCACGCCCCTTCTGCATCACCGCCAAAACGAGGGCGAGCCCCAGACCGATGGCATCAGTCAACCAGCCGCCCGCAATCATCGTAAGGCCAGCCACAATCAGAACCGCCCTGACTGCATTACCTGCGAGGCCGAAGAACCAGCCTTGCACAGCGCAGGACAGTAGGTAGACGCCGATGATCGCCGTGACCGAGATATGGAAAATCTCAAACGCGTTGCCCTGTAACAGCATGGCGGGCGAGTAAAAGAACATATAAGGCACGACAAAGGCTGCGAGACCGATCTTGAAGCTCTCAAAGCTGGTGCGGATAGGGTTCGATCCCGCTAAGGCTGATCCCGCATAGGCGGCAAGGGCAACAGGTGGTGTGATCGCGCTCATGACAGCAAAGTAGAAGATGAAAAGATGCGCGGTCAACGGTGCGACGCCAAGGTTTATGACCCCCGGCGCGATGACACTGGCTGCAACGGCATAGGCTGCTGTCGTTGGCATTCCCATGCCGAGGATGATCGAAACTACCATAGCAAAAAACAGCGCAAGGATCTGACTTTGATCGGCCAAGGTCAGCAGTACCGTCGAAAAGCGCGAACCAATGCCCGTGAGCGCAATCACACCCACGATAATTCCCGCTGTGGCGCAGACAGCCACCAATTGCAGCACCATGCGCGCGCCGCTGTCGAGCGCTTGGAACAATTGTCGTGGCCCCATGCGATGGGGCGTCAACCACGATACTACTGCTGCCGTGATCATCGCCAAAGTGCCACAGCGGATGACTGAATACCCCGCGAACAAAGCGTAAATCAGCACCAAGATCGGCATAAAGAGATAGACCTGCCGGATCAATTTGCCGAGCTTTGGCAGTTGATCTCGTGGAAGGCCCTGCATACCCGACCGTTTGGCTGCAAGGTCCACCATGAAATAGACCGAAATAAAGTACAGCACGGCGGGAATGATCGCGGCATAGACAATCTCCATATAGGAAATGCCGGTAATTTCAGCCATGATAAAGGCGCCCGCTCCCATGATCGGCGGCATGATCTGCCCTCCGGTGGAAGCTGCCGCTTCGACCGCAGCAGAGGTCTGGGGTTTGTAGCCGACCTTCTTCATCATCGGAATAGTAAGAGATCCCGTTGCCACGACGTTGCCCGCCGAAGTGCCATTGATCATGCCCATCAGTCCCGAGGCAAAGATTGCAACTTTTGCGGGTCCGCCACGCCGATGGCCGGCGGCCGCGAATGCAAGGTTGACGAAGTACTCCCCAACGCGGGTTGTCTGCAAAAAAGCCGCGAAAACCACAAACAGAATGATATATGTCGAAGAGATTGCAATTGGTGCGCCCAATACGCCGTTATCGGTAAAGATGTAGGAGAAGAAACGCTTTACGTCATAGCCCCGATGCTCGAAAATTCCGGGCAGCCATGGCCCGGCGAACGCGTAGGCAACAAAGACGCCAGCAATGAACACAAGCGCCAGCCCAGCGACACGGCGGGTCAGTTCAATAATAAGCAAGACTCCGGTGATTGCGGACCACATATCCCCCGGCAAGGCCATGGGCATTCCTGCGCGCAACTGCAGCTGTCTTGCGAAAAAGATTAGATATCCGGTCGCCGCCACAGCCGCTAGGGCAAGCAATGCATCGCCGATTGCAAATCGTGTCCGTTCGACTTGAGGGAAGAACCACCCGTGCAGGATTGCCAGCGCCGTCCCACAACATAGCGGCAGCCCAAAACTCGACATCGCCCACTTTGGCGGTAGCATCTCCCCCATGATCAGGCCATTCACCCAGATAGCGACCACCCCCGCAAAACCAAAAACGATGCCTGCCCCGGCAAGACAAAGAAGCGCGTTGCCTAAAGTCACATAGCCCCGCCGCACGGCGTTCCCCTCGGCGAAAGGCACCGAGCTGAAGAGCAAGAAGCCAAGCACCAGCCCGCCACCGACATGGCTCAACCGATAGGTCCATGTTTCAAGTGGATAAACGTTCATCACAAGGAGGTGGAACACCGTGTAGCCAACGCAAAGCGTAGCAAATAGTGCATTGCGACCACCCCCGAATAGGCGTTGATTGCCAGCGACGGGATCAGCGTCGACATTGGCACGCGCCAATTCCTGCTCCAGATTTGACGGGGCGGCATCGCTTGCCACGCTCCAATCCCGATTGTCGGCCATCGCATTCTCATCCATTCAACAAAATTATAGTGCGTAACGAGAACGGGCGACGGAATGGCCCACCGCCCGCTACCAGTCATGTCACAAAGGGACGATTATTCGATCGTCGGAACGTCGTAACCGTTTTCCTCAAACCAGCGCACAGCGCCTGGATGGAAGGGCACAACCGTGTTGAACTGAACGTTCTCTGGCAGACTGTCTTTCGCGGCCGCGTGATTGGTTTTCATACGGTCATTGTTTTCCATCGCCAGTTTGGTGATCTCATAGGCCAGCGTTTCAGGCATGTCCTCATGCGCGATGGCAAAATTCCACAAAGATGTTGTCTGTAGCGGCTCTGGCTGATCCTCATATGTATTGGCGGGGATGGTAAACTCTGACATCGCAGGTACGATCTCTTTCATCTTGCCCAGGGTCTCCGCATCCATCGACAAGAAGCGAACGTCATTCTCAACTGCAAGCTGGCTATAGGCCCCGGTGGGAAGGCCCGCCGCGTAAACGAATGCATCAATCAACCCGTCTTTCAGTTGGCCAGCCGTATCTGAACCACCGGAGTTCGATACAGTGACGTCATCGTAGCCTTCGGCGTTCTCAAAAAAACGCGTCCAATAGGTTGCTGATGTACCCCCAGCCGGGCCGACGCCCACCCGTTTACTCTGCAGATCTTGGAAGTTCTCAATGTCCGAAGAGGCCAGAACAGCCGCTTGCAGCGGGGTCTGATACATAGGGAAGAGGGCGCGTACTTTTTCATGAGGCACGCCCGGCATCAACGGGCTCTCCCCGCGACGCGCTTCATCAGCGGGCCCAAGAGTTACAAAACCAAGCTGATGCTCACCAGATTCGACAAGAGTGACGTTTTGTACTGGCCCGCCGGTGATTTCCGCGCCCGCATTGATGCCTAGATCTTCGGTGATCATCGCGCCGAAGCCTGAGCCATACCCGAAATATGTGCCGCCTTGGCTACCTGTCCCGATGGTAATGCTGCTGGGCCAATCGGCGCGATCCTGCGCGGCTAGGGGCAATGCCGCCATACAGGCGACCGCAGTCATAAATGCCGTAAACTTCATGGGATTCCTCCTCTTTTTCCTCCCGGATCGCCAATGCATGGCGCATTCCCTTCAGGAAAAATGACCGAAGAGGGCTGCTCAACTCAATTCACAGGCCATTATATTCACAATTGATACAATCAAGCAGTTGCGCTTAGCACCTTCAACTCCCTTTCCAAAACGTTTAAAAGCGCGTCTCGCTGCTCATCGCGTGTATCCCGCGCCCAAGCCGCAGCAAGTATCAATTTCGCCTCTGGCGCGGCGTTTTGTTTCACGAGGGGGATAAAGCGGACCCCCTCCATTCGTAGCCGTGATGTCCACCGCGGAACGATCGCCAGCCCCGCCCCTGCGGCCACCAGATTAACAATGGTTTGCTTTTCCTCGGCAATCTGCGCAATACGCGCAGTCAACCCGGCTGCGAGGAAAAGCTTTATTGTTAGGTCATGTGAATGCGGTCGCGAACGGCGGTCCGGAACAATCAGCGGTTCATCTGCAAGGTCAGTGATCTCGATGCTTGGGAGCTCTGCCAACGGATGGGCCTCGGGCAAGGCAACCACCGGAGTTTCGTGAAAGAGGGTTCGAAAGACAAGACGAGGATCACGCGTATCCGGAGGACGACAAAAAGCAATATCCAGTCCACCGCTAAGCAATTTAGGCAAAAGGTGAATAGTTTTTTGTTCGATCATCTGCAGCTCGATCCGCGGGTGAGCCGCGCGCATCGGGGCGAGAAGTTGCGGAATTAGCCCAGCGGCGGCGCTATCGATTGCGCCCACACGCAGCCCACGGGCCTCGGTGTTCCGAACATTCCGCAGCTTTGACTCAAGGGCTTCGGCCTGGTTGAGAAGTTGCTTGGCATCTTCCAATGCGACGATGCCGGCCTCTGTCAGGATAACTTCGCGCGTGGTCCGCCGGAACAGATCGACGCACAAATGGCTTTCAAGCTGTTTGATCTGACGTCCTAAGGTGGCGGGCAGAATATCGAGTTTTTGAGCGGCCTTGCCAAAATGCAATGTGTCGGCCGCTGCAAGGAAACATCGTAACTGCATCACATTCATGATCCCCTCCCTTATATCCAATCTGTATATAATCACGCCATAATTGTAGTGTCTAACCTTTCCCAGATAGTTTTTCCGTGAATGATCTATGAGGGAAGAGGACCAGGATGACCGGAGTTCAAGAAAAGGACGTCGCCGTTTTGGCACAGGACGGGGCGGCGGAAAGCAGGACCTATCGGATTGCGTCGATCCCTGCTGACGGGATCGGCCCGGAGGTAATTGCCGCCGGGCTTCAGGCACTTGAGGCGCTCGCGCGGCGCGACGGTCGTTTCAGCCTGGACGTTACAGAATTCGATTGGGGCTCTGAGCGTTTCAAGAAGACCGGTGCCTTGATGCCACAGGACGGTCGCGATCAAATCCGGGATTTCGATGCAATCTTTTTTGGAGCGGTTGGCGCTCCTGATGTGCCCGATCATGTTACCCTTTGGGGTTTGCGGCTTCCGATTTGCCAAGGCTTTGATCAATACGCTAATGTGAGACCGACGAAAATCTTACCAGGCATCACATCGCCGCTAACTAATGTCGGCCCCGGTGATCTGGATTGGGTGATTGTACGCGAAAACTCTGAAGGTGAATATTCCGGTAATGGGGGGCGCACACATCAAGGCATGCCCGAGGAAGTCGGAACTGAAGTGTCAATCTTCACCCGCACCGGGGTGACGCGCATAATGCGATACGCTTTCGCCCTTGCTCAATCGCGCCCGCGAAAAATGCTGACCGTAGTTACCAAATCCAACGCGCAACGTTTCGGAATGGTGATGTGGGACGAGATTGCCGCAGAAGTGTCTAAAGAGTTTCCGGATGTGGTTTGGGATAAGATGCTGGTCGACGCCATGACAGTCCGCATGGTCAAGGACCCACGGAGCCTCGATACCATCGTTGCCACGAACCTCCATGCTGATATCCTCAGCGATCTCGCCGGCGCATTGGCCGGCAGTTTGGGTGTCGCACCGACAGGCAACATCGACCCCGAACGCCGTTTCCCTTCGATGTTCGAACCCATTCACGGATCTGCGTTTGATATTACGGGCAAAGGCATTGCCAACCCCGTAGCGACCTTTTGGACAGCAAGCCAAATGCTTGAACATCTGGGCGAGCATGATGCGGCAAAACGGCTTATGCGTGCGGTCGAAAAAGTTTGCGCCGAAGGTGTGCTGACTCCTGATGTCGGCGGAACGGCGACCACCCAAGAGGTCACCGATGCTGTCTGCGACGCGATCCGCGGCGAAAACATCTGAGCCTGAGGATGAGCGACATTTACACGGAAGGCCTGCTGCGGCGGTTGCTAGATGCAGCGATAGCCGCAGCCGATCCCAGCGTGGTCCTGGCCGCCCATTTACCGGAAAAGCCCAAAGGGCGCTGCATTGTCGTCGGCGCGGGTAAGTCTGCGGCCAGCATGGCGCGCGCGGTAGAAAAAGCATGGCCCGATGTCCCGCTATCGGGCGTGGTGGTTACCCGTACCGGCCATAGCTTGCCGACCGAACATATAGAGGTGCGCGAAGCAGCTCATCCGGTTCCCGACGCCGCAGGTGCAAAGGCCGCAGAAGAGATCATGGCACTGGTAGCCGAAGCCGGTCCAGATGATCTGATCCTTGCGCTCATTTCCGGGGGCGGTTCTGCGCTGACGCCGATGCCGAAACCGCCTCTGACCTTCGATGAACTGGTCACCGTGAACAAACGGCTCTTGTCTTCGGGGCTGTCCATCAACGAAATGAACCGTGTACGCCGCAGGCTGTCTCTCATACATGGGGGCGGGCTGGCTCGGGCTGCGGGGAAGTCGCGGATCGTCACACTTGCGATTTCGGACGTACCGGGCGACGACCCTTCTGCGATCGCTTCCGGCCCCACGGTCCCCGATCCGACGCAAGATTGCGATCTAAGCTATCTCCTCGGAAAGTTGGGTCCAGAACTACCAGCCGCGGCAGCGCAGCTATTGTCTGGCGGTCACGAGGAAACTCCTTTGCGGAAAGTAGATTTTAGGCTCATCGCCACCCCGCAAAAGTCGTTGGAAGCCGCAGCCAAGATCGCTGAAGAAAGTGGTGTATCCGCCTTGATCCTTGGGGATGCGATAGAGGGCGAAGCACGCGAGCTCGGCATCGCTATGGCTGGTATTGCGATATCAGCTGCCAAGCACCATAGACCTCTCACGCCCCCGATGGTGGTAATCTCTGGAGGTGAGACGACAGTCACAATCGGGGAAGCGCCCCCGGGTCGCGGGGGGCGGAACATGGAGTTTCTTTTGTCCTTAGCAATAGCGCTAGAGGGGCACCCCCAGATCACCGCAATTGCTGCAGACACCGACGGGATCGACGGGACGGAACCTGCGGCCGGCGCGCTGATCACGCCAACCTTTTTAGCCGAAGCGAAATTAAGGGGCCTGTCGCCGCGTGATCAGCTACAAAATCATGATAGCTATACGATCCTCGAGCAGCTTGGCGCGCTTGTGGTGACAGGACCGACACTCACGAATGTGAACGATTTCAGGGCGGTGCTGGTCACCTAAAACAGCGTCCAACGCAGCCGGTTCGGCGCTGAAGCGACCCCTTGTGATGAACTGCAAGTTGACGAATATTGAAATGACTGGCGAGAAAACCGGTTAAATTGTAGGCGGTCTGGCAATGGTTGGCAAACCACCGTTCCTCCGAGATATTCTTAACTGCAATGCAGACTGCGTCCGCAGCAAATGGTTGCAAGGTTCGCATTTAGCATACCTCAATTCATAGTGCAGCGAAGGGCTGTTCTCCCCCCTACTTACGAATGCTGCACGTGGCTTGAATGTCAGCTATGGTCCTGTCTCTATTTCAATCACCGGGTTCATCGGCCGATCGTATTATGAGATTTCCTTCTAGTGAAAAGCTGAACCGGTCCCTCGCCGCTGCGCTCGAACACACCTTTGACTTCGAGGTCGGGCTGCACTGCCTTCAGCCACCATCCGGCCCTCTTACCGCCCGGAAACAATTCCTGTGACAGGTTCGGCAACAGCGCAGCCTTAGTCTCGGCTACGAACATATCAGGGGCCTCGGTTGGCAGCACCGGAAGCAACGTATCGCGCATGGCTGCGAACTTCGTCTTGTCAACTCCGTGGACGTGACGCGGTAACGTGATGCTCTCGATCTCGATTTTCCTGTCAGCGTTAGACATTGATCTCTCCGGTGTTTGGCGTCTTTGGGTTGCGGAACCCCATGGCGACCCAGGCGCCGAAGAGTTTGGCGAAGAAGCCAAGGCTCTGATTCTTTGCGTTGGGAATGTCGTCTGGCAGCGTGGCTCCCACCGGGAGGTCGGAGGCCATGGTGCGCATCGTGGGCTCTGGCTTTGTGCCAGGCGGCCAAAGTCCACTGTAGAGACTCGGCCAGTGTCCGCCTTTAAACTCCAGATAGAATGGCGTGTTGCAACAAGTGGCGATCACCCGCGTGCTGGGGGCCTTGGGCGACAGGCGGAACCCGGCCAGGTTGGCGGCTCCCGCAAGGAAACGCACGCGATCCTTGCGATACATGACAAAGGGCGTCGTGCCGTAATCGGTCAACGTCGGGGGTGCGCCCTCAAGACCCTGCATCCTCCCCGCCGCCTCGCGGCAGGAATTGCAGCAGCATTCGACGCTTGCGATGGGACTCCCCTCAACTTCAAGTTGGATCTGGCCACAGGCACATCCAATCTGTGTTGCCTCACCCATGCGTTGGCTCGTTCGCGGCAGCCGCTTCGAGGGCGGCAATGTCGATCTTCTGCATCTGCATCATCGCCTCGCTCACGCGGCTCATCACACCTGGTTCCTCGCTGGCCACCAGGTCCGGCATTCGCTCCGGCACGATCTGCCAAGACACGCCGAAGCGGTCTACGATGCAACCACACCGTCCTGCCTCGCCGCCTTTCGCCGTCCGCGCGGCCTAGAGCCGGTCCGTTTCATCCTGATCCTCGGTCAGCACAGAGATCGATGCGGCGGGCGTCAGCTTGTGATGCGGCCCAGCGGTCAAGATCATCATAGGCGCATCTGTCAGCGTGAACTCGACAACCATCGGGTCGTCCGGTTGGCCGTTTTCGCGCTCGGCCTCAATCCTGCTGTTTGGTATAAACGTTACGTATTCCTGCGCGGCAGCATGTCCGCCCTTCTCAAACCAGAAGCAGGTCCGCACTTTCGAGGCATGTTCCATGCAAAATTCCTCCATTGCTCTCGTGGTTGGGGCGGCTCAGCTTTCAAGCCGGGCGGCCACATCAACATTCAGCCGCGCTTGCTTTCGACGTAGGTACTGAAATTGTTTAAGATCGCCTGCCAACCGTCGCGCTGCATCTCGATCGGGTTCTGCGCCTCGGCGTCGAAGGTGGTCACGACATGCGTGTTTCCGCCGCTTCCGGTAAATGTTGTGCGGGACTTACGGCCGTCGTCAAGGATCAGCATGAGTGACTTGTGCGGCGTGATCTCCTTGTAAGTGCCCTCGAAGTCGAAACCCATGCTTCCGTCCTTCGCCTCCATACGGGCGACCTGCTTGCCACCGGGGCGCAGATCCACTTCGGCGCGCGGGCAGCACCAATCATCGTTTGCGAAATTCCACTGCATGATGTCGTCTGGGGTGGTGTAGGCGCTCCACACCTCTTCAACGGAGACGGCAACTGTCGTTTCTACGGTGATGCGCTGGTTGGTCATGTTGATTTCTCCTTGTAGCTGGTTTCAGAGGTATTTTGTTCCACCCCGAACAGACCGCGCACATACCGGATGAGGTGAGCAACGCTTTCGCGGGCGTGGTCCGGGTCTCCGGTGGCCTTGGCGAGGATGAACCCACCCTGAAGCACCGCTTGCGTGTGGCGGGCAAGGCTCTCAGCAGTCCAGTCAGCGTCGATGTTATGTTGCTTGCGCGCCGCTTCGATGTCGGCCTCCAGCGTGGCGGCATGGCCGAAAATGCTGGCGGCGCAGGCATCCCGGATCGCGGGCGCGCTATCATGCACCTCCTGCACCATGGTGCCGACGAGACAGGTGTATTCAAACGTTTCACCGCCGATGATCTCTTTGCGGAAATCGAGATAGGTCAGAACTCGGTCCAGTGGATCGTCTGGCTCATGGTAACGGGCGCTGGCAAAGAGTGCGCTGGTTGTCTCGGCCCAAAAATTTGCTGCCGCCACGCCAAGCGCGTCCTTCGTCTTGAAGTGATGGAAGAACGCACCCTTCGTGACACCGGCCGACTGGCAGAGATCATCTACTGAGGTCGCTGCGAACCCCTTGCGGCGGATTACGTCCCGCGCGGCTTCCAAAAGGCGTGTGCGGGCGTCGCCGCGTTCGGGGGATTGTTTGGTTGGTCTTGGCATATCTCAAGCATACCATACGGTTGGTATGAAATCTATAATCTCAAACATGACAAGCCCCGGCGACGCCAAAGGTCGCCGCTTGTGGACTTGAAATCGATATTAGGCCGCGTCCGAAGCAGACTATTCAACTATAGCGGCGAAGGGCAGCATGCCCCCCCATGCTCGTTGCAGCTAACAGCGGCTTCGAGCCCAAACCGGACACTCACATCCCCTTTCGACGCCACAGCACGGCTTCAACAGATCGGCCATCTGTCAATTCGGCAACGCCGCGTGAGAGAAACCTATCGCCAAGATTACGCTGCGCTCCCGCAAACACCCATACATGAATGGATAATTAGGCCGAAAGACGTGCGTATGCAGACACCTGCCCTCCGCGTTGCGCCTCGCTAAACCGTGGCTTTTCCATCTGCGCACAGAGGTTGTGTGAAAACAACGGAATGTGCTGGCGGCGAAGTCTTGATATCGGAAACCCAGTCAAGACATGCGAGGGTCCGATGATATCAAACACAACCGCCAGCTACGGGCGCGTCGCCCGTTTTTTCCATTGGAGCATCGCGCTCCTGGTGCTGTCAGACATAGCACTTGGATTGATCGGGAAGTTCACGCCGCGCAGTGGCGATACCGTTGCTTTCCTTCAGCTGTTATATTCGACCCATAAGACGATCGGCGTGACGATCTTGGCTTTGGCAGTATTGCGGGTCGGCTGGGCAATCTCGCAACCGCGTCCCGTGCCTCTCCACCCCGAACGGCGCCTCGAAACCTTCGCCGCGGACACGGCGCATTGGGTGCTCTACGCCGCCATCTTCGTGCTCCCGCTTTCCGGCTGGGTGATCCATTCGGCCGAAGTGGGATTTGCGCCAATCTGGTGGCCCTTCCCCCAAAGCTTGCCGTTTATTCCAAAATCGGAGCGCCTGGCCGGTGCGGCAGCCAATGTTCACTGGATTGCGGGGATCGTTTTGGCAACGATGCTCGCGGCGCATATTGGCGGCGCAATCAAACACGCGCTGATTGACCGCGATGGCACCTTGGCCCGCATGTGGAACGGACGGGCTGCCGGCAAGGCGGCCACTCACCCCGGCAAGACGGCCTCCGTTCTCGCCGCAATAGGGATCTGGACCTTTGCAATCGGCGGCGCCCTGACCGTGTTTGCCCCCGCTCACAACGTGGAAGCCGCGTCACAATTCCCTGCTAAACAGACCGAAGGATGGGTCGTGCAGGACGGCAGCCTGTCGATCACAATCAAGCAAATGGGGGCCGAGGTCACCGGCGGATTTGCCAATTGGCAGGCTGAGATCAAGTATGATGAAGTAACCGGTACAGGCACCGTTAAGACGGTGATCGATACGACCTCCCTTACACTTGGGTCCGTGACGGACCAGGCGAAAGGCCCCGAGTTCTTCTATGTCGCCGCCCATGATACCGCCGTGTTTCAGGGCGACATCGTGCAAATCGGCGGACCGAAGCACCAAGCCTCCGGCTCCCTGACACTGGTCGGGCAGAGTGTTCCCGTCACGCTCGACTTCGATCTCGAGGTGACAGGACGCACGGCCAAAGCCTCGGGCGGCACGGTTCTGGACCGCCGTGACTTCGGCATGGGAGTGGCCTACCCGGACGAAAGCTCTGTCGGGTTTGCCGTGGAGGTCCGGATAGAACTGGTGGCAACTAAGCCAGAATAGACCCTGCACCATCGAGACGAAAAAAGGGCCGCGCGAGTAATCGCGCGACCCTTGTGGTAAAGTAAGAGGCTTCGATTATTTAGCGGGCACCATTGCTTCGATCGAGATATCGATCGCAACCTCATCCCCGACAAACGGGGCGAACTGGCCCATGTCGAAATCCGAGCGCAGCAGCGTGGTTGTCGCGTCAAATCCGGCCCAGGGGCGATTTTCCATCGGGTGATCGCCCAACTGGTTCAGTGTGGCGTCCAAAACGACAGACTTCGTAATGCCGTTCATGGTCAGATCGCCGGTGATCTTTCCGGTCTCTTCGCCGGTTATTTCGATCGACGTTGAGGTGAATGTCACCAAGGGATTCGCTTCGGCGCCGAAGAAATCTTCGCTCAGAAAATGCGCTTCGCGGGCGGGCCAGCCGGTGATGAGGCTCTTGGCGGGAAATGAAACAGAGACGCTCGATGCTGCCGGGTCTTCTTGGTCCAGCTCGATACTGCCCTCGAACCCAGAGAACATGCCTGTGGTGGTCGAGAAACCCAAGTGATTATAGCTGAACACGATCTGGCTATGGGATGGATCGAGCACATAGGTCATCGTTTCAGCCTGCGCCGCAGTCGCGAGTGTTGCGCCCATTGCCGTCGTAAGAAGGAAGTTCTTCATCTGAATCTATTTCTCCGTTTGAGATGCATACGTCACGTCAGATGCACCTAAATCAGACGCGAAAATACGCAACTCTCTACCTTCAAACACACTCTGTGCGTTATCGAACAGCGTGCGGAATGTTTACCAGCAGGCACAAAGATATCTGCCCAGAGAAGCCCTGAGTTCCATCTCGAAGACTTCGAATGGCGCCTCAAGCCGTAATCTCACAAGTCTTGAATAGATTAAACAATTACCCCTGGATGGTTGCACATTATCCCGATCCCGGCGTTGTTCCGCGGTCGGGTTGAAAGGCTGTTTATGATAGAATGGCGATGAAGCGCATAGAGCGGCTCGCTTTGCCGCAAAGGCTAACGGGAATATATGGCCATCTCTTCTTTGCCGCGCTCAACAACATGCTAAAATGGAACCACCGCACCAATGCCTTAGAAAAGCATCGTTTTCGGCCCTTACCGGACCCCCAGTTATTTACCAAACTTTGCACGATCGCGTTCCAAAGCAGTCATTCCTGCATCATGAAACAAATCACCGATCGTTTGTCTGAAGGACAGGTAACGCTACTCACCTTCGCATCAGCGGATATATCGACCGCGACTCACTTGATAAGGGCCTTAACCAAAAGCGTTGCTGCTGCCGCAAGATAAATGCTTTCGCCGTCGGCGACGTAGATTTCGTTGCGACCGGGGCGCGGAAGGCCGCGAGCGCGCCAATTTTTGACCACGACGACCTCCTGTTTTCTGAACCGGTGGCCGACTGCATGCCGATGCCGTTGCCGTTTTACGATTTTCACGTTAGCGCCGTGCTTATCGACACTGTGATTGACAACTGTTCTGTCTGCCACTGCGGCGCCCGGCAGGACAGCAGTTGTAGCCATTGCCAAGGCGAGAACAGTTGCGCATCGTTTCATCCGGTTCTGCATTTGGTCGCTCCTAATTTCTATCTGGCTATTTAACGTTTGCTGCGCCTGTTTCTGTCGCTGCAACCGAGAGATTGTTTGCCATCACCCGCATAGTGGCGCGTGGTCTATGGCGCCCCCGTCTCGGCTGGGGGCAGGGATGCAAATGCGATCGGTGTCTCCATCGCGCCCGGGCACTTAGGCGTGCGATCTGGAAACGCTGCAACTACTGGCACCGTCCCACTACGCCCCCGCGGTCGCCTCCATCTCTGTTTCCAATCTCTGCGCCGCCCCTCCCGGTGTTGCTCCCCAGACGGCGATCCAGCGGTAGAAGATCGGTGTCAGGAACAGCGTGAACACCGTGGCGAAGCCCAAACCGCCAACGATGACCCAGCCGACGGCGATGCGTGCCTCGGCCCCTGCCCCGGAGGTCAAGATCAATGGCAGTCCGCCAAAGACGGTTGAGACCATCGTCATCATCACGGGCCTGATGCGCAGGCGCAGCGCGCTTCGGATGGCGCTGTCGATATCCTCCCCCGCTTCGCGCAACTGGTTGGCGAATTCGACGATCAGGATACCGTTCTTGGCCATGACCCCGATCAGCATCACAAGGCCGATCTGACTGTAATAGTTCAGTGACCCGCCCGTCATGGAGATCGCCAACAAAGCAGCCGCAAGGCCGAAGGGCACCGTCATCATGATGACGACCGCACTGGCGAAGCTTTCGAACTGGGCGGCCAGCACCAGCAGAACCACGATCAACGCCACGCCGAAGACCATGTAGATACCGCCTTGTGAATCGTCGAGCGTCGCGGCCTCTCCGGTGAAGGTGATGCCCATTCCGTCGGGCAGCACCTCTTGGGAAAGGGCCTGCACCCTGTCCATCGCGGTCGAGAGGTCAACACCCTCGCCAAGGTTGGCCTGCAAGGAGACGGACAAGGCACCGCCCAAACGCTCGATCTGCGCGTCGCTCACCACCATGTCGAGCGAGGCGACCGAGGACAGCGGCACATAGGCGCCACTGTCGAGCCGGATGGACATCGAAGCGATATCCGACGGATCGTTGATCGGCGGCCCACCGGGGACAACGTTCACGTCCACTTCGACGTCATCCGAAAAGACGCTGACCGCCACATCGCCCTGCACCATGGCACTTACGAGGGAGGAAACGTCAGAACCGCTGAGCCCCATATCGCCCGCCGCGCTGTCGTCCACTGTCACCTCCAACTGGGCGTTGACGCTGTTGTTGGACAATTGCGGGTTCAGGAAGGTGTTATCCTGCGCCATCGCGGCGACAAGGCTGTCGGCCGCCTCGGTCATATTCGCAAGGTTCGTACCCGTGACCGCAAAGCTCAGCCCGCCGCCCGCCCCGCGGATGTTCAGACTATTGGTCGACCGCGCACTGACCTGCAGACCGGGGACCGAGGCCAGCTGCCCACTGATCTGGCCAATCAACTCTTGCTGGGTAAAGTCACGCTCGGTCCAATCCGGCAGACGAACGACGATAAAGGCACTGGTGCCGCCGCCAACACCGATGATGCTTTGCACCGTCTCGATCTGCCCGCTCTCCCGATAGGGGGCGAGGATGTCTTCGACCAACGCGACCTGCGCATCAAGGTAGTCGATCGTCGTATCCGACGCGCCGCGCGCCTGTACGAGGAAGAACCCCCTGTCCTCTTCCGGGGTGACGGTAGACGGCAGGGTCATCGCGGCCCCCATCGCGATCATGGCAAAGCCGATGGCAATTGACAGAACCAGCAGCGGCGTGCGGATGGCGAAATCCATCACCCGGTCAAAGCCGCGCGCCAAGACGCCCGGCGCGGCGGTTTCCGCGCTGGCCAAAGTTTTGCCGGGGTCCAGCAGGGCCGAGAGGACAGGCGCGAGGGTCAGCGCGGTGATCGACGACAGGGTGACGGCAAAGGCCAGCACAAAGCCGAATTCGGAAAAGACCCCGCCCGCCTGCCCCGGCAGAAAGGAAATCGGGATGAATACGGCAGCAAGCGTCGCGGTGGTCGAGATCACGGCGAAGAACACCTCATTCGTGCCCGACGCCGCGGCAGCGAAAGCTCCCATGCCGGACTTGCGTTTGCGGACGATGTTTTCGACCACCACGATGGCGTCATCCACGACCATCCCCGTCGCCAGAACCAGCGCCAAAAGGCTGATCGTATTGATAGAAAATCCCGTCAGCCAGATCGCCGCCAGCGTCCCGATCAAGGCCACAGGGATCGTGACGGCGGGGATCAATGTCGCCCGAGGAGAGCGCAAAAACAGGAAGATCACGACCACCACAATACCGGTGGCCATGAGAATGGATTTGACGACCTCGTTGATCGACCCTTCGATGAAGATACCGTCGTTTGACGTGATCAACAGTTGCACGCCCTCAGGCATTTGCGTCTGCAATTCCTCAACAGCGGCAGTCACATCGCGCGAGATTTCCAACGTGTTGCCAACCGACTGCCGTGTGATGTCGAGGCCGATGGCCGTCTCCCCGTTCACGCGGGTGTAGACGCTGGTGTCTTCGGGGATCAGTTGGACAAAGGCGACGTCGGCCACCTGCGTCGTATCGTTGATCGGCAGTTGGTTAATGGTGTCTACGGTGACATCCTTGCTGCCGACCCGGAGCGAGAGGGTCTGCGTTTCGCTGGAAAGCGAGCCCAGTGCGGTATCGTCGCGAAGCTGCGCAAGTGCGGTGGAGACATCGAAAATGGTCAAGCCACGGCTCAGCAAAGATGGCATGTTCACCGCCACGCGGAACTCATTGGCGCGTTCCCCGCGCAGGGTCACTTCGGCAATGCCGTCGATTAGGGAAAGCCGTTCATAGACGACCCCCTCCCCCAGTTGGGTCAATGTGTCGAGGCTGGCATCGCCGAGCAGCGCAAGACGGATGATCGCATCCGCGTTGCTGTCACTTTTGCTCACGCTGGGGTCTTCGATATCGTCGGGCAAGGACCGCAAGGCCCCCGATACGATCTCGCGCGCCTCATTGGCGGCGACGTTCACATCGGTGCCATCCGAAAGGTCGATGGTAATCCGGCTCGACCCCATGCTCGAAGTGGATTCGATATAGGACATGCCATCAAGCGCGCTCAGCGCGTCTTCGAGGACTTGGGTCACTTCGGTGTCGACCGTGCTGGGCACCGCACCTTCGTAGTCGGTCCTGACAGAGATGACGGGCTGGTCAACATCCGGCATTTCGCGGATATCGACACTGGCAAAGGCCGCCAGCCCGGCGATGATGATCAGCAGGTTCAACACGATCCCGAAAATGGGCCGCGCCACGAAAACATCCGCAAAACCGGCCTTATGCGCCTTTTTCTCAAAGCTCATGCGTCCGGTCCCCCGCGCGCGCCAGCGGCGGTGACCTGCGCGCCTTCACGCAGTTTCGCGGCACCTTCGGCCACGATCTGCGCGCCTATGGGCGCTTCGGTTTCAACCCAGACCCGATCCCCCTCGCGGTAGCGGATGGTTACGGGAACACGGGCCGTACTGCCCTCCTCCGCGACCCAAATGCCCGCGCCGGTGCGGTCCCATGTGATGGCGGTTGCGGGCACGACGGGCAGCGGATCAGTCTCTTCGGTCATGCGGATGGCGAAGGTCATGCCGGCAAGCAGCAGCCCGTCGGGGTTTTCGATCTCCGCTTTCACCGTGGCACTGCGGGTCACGCTGTCGAGACGGCTGTCAAAGGCGGTGACCTTGCCCTCGAAAATACGCCCCGCATAGGTGGGTGTCGAAACGAGGACCGGCTTGCCCTCGGCCAGGAGACCGATGGAGCGTTCCGGCACTTCGAATGTGGCCAGTAGGCTGGTGGTGTCGTCGATGGTCACGATGGTCTCACCGCTCGCCACACGGTCGCCGACGCTGACATCGCTCAGCCCCAAACGGCCCGAAATCGGCGCCTTGATCGTGCGGTCATCCAGCGCGACCTGCGCAAGCCCGACATTGGCCTCGGCCAGTCGCAGCGCGATCCGCGCTTCAGAAAGGCTGACGTCGGTCACCACGGAACTGCCATTGCTGCGCAGCCCCTCATAGCGGGTGACGGTGTCCTGCGCCTGATCCCGGTTCGCCTCGGCAATCTCAAGATCCAGCCGTTCCGTGCGGTCGTCCAGTTTCGACAGGACATCGCCCTTCTGCACCATCGTATTGACCTCAAGCGCGGTTTCGACCACCTCGCCTGCATCGGTCGCGGTCACTTCGGTCTTGCGCAGGGACACGGCGCTGCCAACGGTGCGTAGAATGAGCGTGTATGACCGCGCCTCAAGCGGTTCCAGAACGACCGTCGTCGTCCGCCCCGCCCCACCGCGCCCCCGCCCGGGACGCGCGTCTTGGGGGGCTTGGACAGCCTCTGTGGCGCTGCCACCCCAGAGTTGCGCAACCTCATCGGGCACGCCGAATGCGAAGCCATAGGCCCCTGCAATGATCAGGAGGGAGGGAACGGCGTAAGATAATTTCTTCAAATTTTTCATGGCTCCTGAAAGGCGCTGTAGATGGGACGAAGGTTCATGCCTCTTGCGAACTGCGCATTTTGACAGAGCATCTCCACCGAACGGGGGGACCTTCTACGCTATGATCAGTTAGGGCGGTGCGAATTTTAGCGGTAAAGAGAGACCCTGCGATGTTTGTGCTGCTTCTGATACGAAGAGCGAAGAATATTCCGTCGCTAATAAATTATCGTTCGGGTCAAATAGTGGGGGTGTCTGATACCTGCGGAGATTTGATCCAGATCATCGAGATGAAGGACGCGCCGCAAAACGGACTTCACAAAGGGGACACTCGCGTTGCCGCGCCGAGCGGCAGCTGCGTCTGCGTAGACGACCACCATGTGATGCGCAGCTAATGACCGCTCCGAGCCCTTTAGTGCCGTTCAACACGAACGGCCCAAAACGGCCATTCGCGCTTTGTCGCACCGTCGTAACTCTGTCGGCTTGCCGCTTCCTATGCGCCGCTTGCAGACCAAAAAATCGAATTGCATTAGGCTAAGATACCTGCGAGGAGGCGAATTTGCTTTTGAACAGAAAGTCTGCTTCAAACCATGACGGTCGACAGAGTAGCAAGCGGCGCGCGGTTTGTGTCAGGGCTTTGCGACCGGCGACACCAACGGAACTTTCAACCTCACGATTAACCCCCGCTCCTGCGGCAACAGCTCGACGTCTCCACCGTGACGGCGCAGGACATCCTGAACGATGGCAAGCCCAAGCCCGCTGCCCTCCCCTTCGCTCAATTGACCGAACCTTTGAAAAGCGGCCTGCGTGCCGCCTTCGGGAATGCCGATGCCGTCATCTTGTACGGTCAGCAGCGCATACCCTGCCTCGTACGTGGTGCTCACGCGGATCGCGGAGAGGCCTGCACCTCCATGGGACAATGCGTTTTCGAGTAGATTGGTGATCGCCTCACCCAATAGCACGCTGTCGCCATTCACCGGCAAAGGGCCAGGATATGGCTCAAAGCCAAAGCCTATGTCCCGCGACAGGATCGTCGGGGCAAAGTCACTGCACAGTTCGGCAGCAACAGCGTTAAGCTCAAGCGCGTCGAATGTTGACGTCTCGTCGTAGCGCAACCGTTCGAGAGACAGCAACTGATTGGCAAGACGCGCCGATTTGCGGGCGGCGGCGATCAATTCGCGTTCGCGCAGACGACGCTCTTGCGGGTCGCTGACCTCCGGCAAAACCTCGGCCAGCGACAACAGCGCCGATGCAGGGTTGCGCAGCTGATGCGCGGCGTTGGAAATGAAGACTTGGTGATCTTCAATGCTCTGCCGCACCTGTCCGAAAAGCCGATTCAAGGTGGCAACGATGCCAAAGACTTCGGCCGGGACCGCGCGGCGGATATCGCGCAGGTCATCGGGGGATCGGTGCTGAATCGCGTCTTGCAAATCGTTCAGGGGGCGCAGGCCGATCTTGACCCCAAACCAGACCACAAAGGCAAGGGCCGCCATCAGGCTGGCGATCAAAGCCGCCGCCCGGCGCGCCAAAGCGGCGGCGAAGGCGTTTCGGTCGCTGTCTCTTTGCCAGACGGTTACGATCGTGTCGCCCGTGAGGTTGCCGATGGTCGTGCTTTCCCGCATCCGCAGGACGCGGACAGGCTCGCCCCGATATTCGGACATGGTGTAGTTCAGCCGATCCTCGCTCGCGCGGGCCCCAGAGACGGGGGGATAGGCGTAGCCGGTGATGTAGATGCCACCCGGCCCCGTGACGTGGTAAAAAAGCTCGCCGCCCCCGGCGTCCGATAGGAAGTCCCGCGTGCTGGGAGAGAGGGCGTCGCCGCCTGAGATCGCGACATCGCGAGAGATCGCCAAGGCCGCGGCCAGCAGGCTCCGGTCGAACAGAGTTTCAGAGGTGCGCTGCGCCACTTCAAAGCGCCAAAACCCCAGAACGATCGAAAGCAGCAGCAGCGGCGGCAGGATCAGCATGAAAAGCCGAGACCGCAGCGACATCGAAGTCATGCGCTGTCGACCTCCAACATATAACCCAGGCCCCGCGCGGTTTTGATGCGGATGCCAAAGGGCTCCAGCCGTTTGCGAAGACGCGAGACATGCGGCTCGATCGCGCTGTCTTCCTGCTCGGCCCCGGTGCCGTAGACATGGGCGATCAGTTGTGATTTCGAAACGATCCGCCCGCGCCGTTCAAGCAGGCATTCCAACGTCGCCAGTTCTTTACGGGGGAAGGCAAGTGGCTGCTCATTCTCCAACAACTGCCGGTTCGTGCGGTCAAAGACCAAGGGGCCAATCGCGTCGCGGGCGGCGAACTCAAGGTTTTTGCGCCGCGCCATGGCCCGGAGCCGCGCCTCAAGCTCATCCATCTCGAAGGGTTTGGTCAGGTAGTCATCGGCCCCCGCGTCCAACCCCGCCACGCGCTCTGACGTCTCGGCCCGCGCGGTCAGCAGGATTACCGGCGTGCCATCGCCCCGGCGGCGCAGGCGGGTCAGAACCTCCAGCCCGTCGCAACCGGGCAGGTTGCAATCCAGCACGATCAGATCTGCCCCCTCGTGGCGCAGAAACGCATCGGCGTCTTCCCCGTCATGCAGCAGGTCCACCGCATGGCCGCGGTCGCGGAGGCGATGGGCAATTCCTTGGGCAAGGGCCTCATTGTCTTCGATGACTGTAATGCGCATGATTAAAACTTAATCCTAATGCGCAAGTTTCGCGCAAGGTTGGAAAGGCAGAGTGCCCGTGTTGGAGGAGGGATTCGTTCCCTAAACAAATCCGAACGACGGCAGACGTGAAAGTCTGACCGGTACAGAATGTCTACGGGAGGACACCTATGACTATCAAGTATTTCGCCGCCACCGCTGCATCCGCCGCCTGCCTCGCCGCCCCGGCGCTGGCCGAGGTCGATTTTGCAGGCAAAACCATCGAGTGGGTTATCCCCTTCTCGGAAACCGGCGGCTCGGCCAAATGGGCCAACTTCTTTGCACCGCTCTTGTCCGAAGAACTGCCCGGCAACCCCACCGTGGTCGTCAAGTTCATGCCGGGCGCCGGTTCGACCAAAGGCGCCAACTGGTTCCAAGAGCAAGAGCATGAAGACGGCACCGTGCTCTTCGGCACCTCCGGCTCGACGCAGTTCCCCTATCTGCTGGATGATCCCCGTGTGCGCTATGAGTACAGCGACTGGAGCCCGGTCATGGCCTCGGGCACCGGCGGCGTTGCCTATCTCAACCCCACCGACGGGGAGAAATTTGACGGCACAGCCAATAACCTCAAAGACATCAACTTCATCTACGGCTCGCAGGGGGCCACGCGCCTCGACCTCGTGCCGCTGCTGGCATGGGAAATGCTGGGGATGAATGTCGAGCCAGTCTTTGGCATCAAGGGTCGCGGCGATGGCCGCCTGATGTTTGAACGCGGCGAGGCTACGATCGACTACCAAACCTCTTCGAGCTACCTCGGAGCCTCTGCCGATCTGGTGGAAAAGGGTCAAGCCGTGCCGATGATGACATGGGGCGCGCTGGACGAGGACGGCAATATCGTCCGCGACCCCACCTTCCCCGAGATTCCGACCTTCAAGGAAGTCTGCGAAGCCACCGAAGGCTGCGAGACCGAGGGCGAGGCTTGGGACGCGTGGAAAGCCTTCTTCATCGCCGGTTTCCCGGTGCAAAAGATCGCCTTCCTGCCCGCAGGCACCCCCGATGACGTGATCGCGACCTACACGGCGGCCTTCGACGCGGTGCGCAACCGCGACGACTTTGCCCAGATCGCCGAAAAACGTGTCGGGAAGTACCCTGTCTTCGTCGGCCAAGGCGCGGCCAAGGCGACCGAGCGCGGCACGACCGTCTCTGATGAGGCGAAGGCCTTCGTCACGAACTGGCTGCAAGAAGCCTATGGCGTTTCGCTGAAGTAAGCGAGACCCCCACGGCCCCGGCGTGCCCCGGGGCCACCCCTCCCCTTTAATCTAACATTTCGAGGTCGGTGCGATGGATCTGTTCGCAACCGCTCTGCCTGCGCTTGGCCAGGCATGGGCTCTCATTCTGCAACCTATGGTATTGGGATATCTGGTGCTGGGCGTGGTCATGGGCCTCGCTGTCGGGGTCTTTCCCGGTCTCGGTGGGATCGCGGGGCTGTCGCTACTTTTGCCTTTCATGTTCGGCATGGACCCTGTGCTGGGTCTGGCGCTGATGATCGGCATGGTCGCGGTGGTGCCGACCTCTGACACTTTCGCCTCGGTCTTGATGGGCATCCCCGGTTCTTCGGCCAGCCAAGCCACGGTGCTCGATGGGTTTCCGATGGCCAAAAAGGGGCAAGCCGCGCGGGCGCTTTCTGCGGCTTTCACGTCATCGCTCTTCGGCGGCTTGGTCGGCGCGGCGTTCCTGACGATGTTCATCGTCATCGCGCGGCCCATCGTCCTGTCCTTCGGCCTGCCCGAAATGCTGATGATCTCGATCCTCGGCCTATCGATGGTGGCGGTACTCGCGGGTCGCGTGGCGCTCAAAGGTCTCGCGGCGGCGGGCCTCGGCCTGCTGATCGGCACCATCGGTGAGGCCGACGCGGGCGGCTCCCTGCGCATGGCGACCTATGACATCCCCTACCTGACGGACGGCTTGAAACTGGTGATCGTCGGCCTTGGCATCTTTGCCGTGCCAGAGATCGTATCGCTTCTGCGCCAAGACAGGGCGATTTCTAAAGAAGCCAAACTCGGCGCGGGCTGGGGCGAAGGCGTGCGCGACTGGGTTGCCAACAAATGGCTGTCGGTGCGCTGCTCGTTGATCGGCGTGGTCGTGGGCGTCATCCCCGGGCTCGGCGGATCGGTCGTTGACTGGATCGCCTATGGGCACGCGGTTCAAACGACGAAAGACAAATCGAACTTCGGCAAAGGCGAAGTGCGCGGCGTGATCGGGCCGGAAAGCTCGAACAACGCGAAAGAGGGCGGCGGTTTGGTCCCTACCCTGCTCTTCGGCATTCCCGGTTCCGGCTCTATGGCGATCTTTATCGGTGCCATCGCGCTCTTGGGCTCTGGCGAGATCGAAGTCGGCCCCTCGATGCTGCGCGACAACCTTGACATTACCTATTCGATCGTCTGGCTGCTGGCGCTGGCAAACGTGGTGGGCACGCTGGTCTGCATCGCGGCTTCGGGCGGCATCGCCAAGTTGACCACGATCCGCTTCACCTACCTCGCGCCGTTCCTCTTCATGCTGATCTCCTTCGCGGCGTTCCAGTCCGGGCAGAACTTCGAAGACATCCTCGCGCTCTTCGTGATTGGCCTGATCGGCATCTTCCTGCGCCGCTTCGACTGGTCGCGCCCGGCCTTTCTGATCGGCTTCGTGCTGTCGAACCCGGTCGAGAAGTTCTCGAACCAAGCCTTCCAGATCGCGTCTTTCCGCTTCCGCAAATCCTTTGAGGAAGGCATGGAGTACATCTTCTCTCCCATCGTCATCGTGTTGCTGATCATCACCGTGATCTCGGTCGTGCTGGGTCTGCGGCAGGCCAAGTCGATCATGGCCGAAGGCGATGTGCAGTCCGGCTCCAAACGCGCGCCATTGGTCTTTTTGCTGGCCCTCATGGGCTACGTCGTGGCCGCACTGATCAATGCCTCACTGATCCCTGACTACAACATGACCGACAAGATCGTGCCGCTAGTCGTGGGAGGGGTGGCATTGGCCGCCCTGCTGATCCTGCTGGCGCAGATGATCCTGCGGCCTGAAAGCGATCCCATCTTTGCTGACAAGGAAGTCTCGGGCGAGGACGCGGATGCGCCCTATGGCCTCTGGAGCACGCTGGCTTGGTTCGTCGGGCTGATCGTCGCCACCTACTTCGTCGGCTTCATCCTCGCGCTCTTGGGCTTTTTAATCAGCTTCCTGCGGGTCCGCGCACAGGCGCATTGGCCGAAAACACTGATCCTGACCGCCTGCGGCATCGCGCTGATGTGCGTCATGGCCGGGGCACTCAACCGTGATTTCCCACCAGGTCTGCTGCAAGGCGCAGTCGATCTGCCCTGGCCGCTGAACTGAGGAGCTTAGAGATGACACAGACAGCTATCCCCTATCTCTTCATGCGCGGCGGCACCTCGCGGGGGCCATACTTCAACCGCGCGGATCTGCCCCAAGACCGCGAAACTCTGGCCGAAGTGCTGCTCGCCGTGGTGGGTTCGGGCCATCCGCTCAACATCGACGGCATCGGCGGCGGCGCGGCGGTCACCACCAAGGTCGCGATGCTATCGCCTTCGGACGACGCTTGGGCCGATGTGGACTATTTCTTTGCCCAAGTTTCGGTCGAGGATCGGCTGGTCGACTTCAAACCGACTTGCGGAAACATCCTATCGGGTGTCGGCCCTGCGGCAGTGGAATTGGGCCTCGTCCAACCCAGTGGCGATGTGACCGATGTGAAGATCCATGCCGTCAACACCGGGGCCAAGGTGCTCTCCAAAGTGCTGACTCCGGGCGGCGTGCTCACCTATGACGGCGACACCGAGATCGCGGGTGTGCCCGGTGCCGGGGCCGCCGTGGCACTAAACTTCATGGGGGTGGTCGGCTCTTCGACCGGGGCCTTCCTTCCCACGGGCAACATCCGCGATACCTTTGACGGGATCGACGTCACCTGCATGGATGTGGCCATGCCGATGGTCATCGCCCGTGCGGCGGACTTTGGCCTGACGGGGTATGAAAGCGTCGCCGAGCTCGATGCGAACAAGGATTTCTTTGCGCGGATGGAGGCCATCCGCCTTCAGGCCGGGGCCGCCATGGGCATGGGAGACGTGGCAAAATCCGTTACGCCGAAGTTCGGTCTGCTCGCCCCGGCCCGAAACGGCGGCACCATCGCGACGCGCTATTTCATGCCGTGGAACACGCACCCCTCCATGGCGGTGACCGGGGCGCAATGCCTTGCTTCCTGCGCGCTCACCCCCGGCAGTGTTGCAGACGGTCTGCTTAAGCGTCCCGGCCAAAGCCCCGCCGATGTGGTACTTGAACATGCCTCGGGGACGATCGACGTGCTGGTGGATTACGACACGTCGGACGGCTTCGCGCTGAACTCCGCCGGGCTGCTGCGGACGGCGCGCAAACTGGCAGATGGCTGTGTCTTTGTCCCCTCGCACATTTGGGAGGGCCGCTGATATGCCCGTGATGAACCTGCTTGTCGCCTTCAACGGGTCCGACGCCTCGGTCGCCGCCTTGCGCTATGCGGCCTCGCTCGCGAAGCGGCGTGGCGCACATGTAACGGCGATCCTTGCGCATACCGCGCATGATGTGATCGACCGCCGCTCGCGCTGGATCCCCGAAGAGGCCCGCGCCCTGTTGGAGGCCGCCAATAGCGAAATCTTGGCCGAAGTCACCCGCCGGTTCGAAGACTTGCGGCCCGAACTTGATCTGGGCGACGCGCTGGATTTCCGCGAAGAGACGGGCCGCGTCGACACGCTGCTTTCCGAAGGCGCGCGCTATTATGATATGCTGATCGTCGGTGCCCGGACCGAGAGTGATGACGCCCATGTGACCCACCACCCAGATCGTATTGCATTGCAATCCGGGCGTCCGGTGATCGTCGTGCCCGCAGGCTATGACGCGGGTGCGCAGCACAGCCACGCGGCACTGGCATGGGACGGCGGTCGGGCCGCCGCGCGGGCGCTGTCGGACAGCCTGCGCTTGCTTGAGGCCGATGGCCGGGTCAGCGTTCTGACAGTGGGCAAACGCACCGCTTGGCCGATTACCGATCTGATGACCCATCTCGATCGCCACGGCGTCGAAGCGGTGCATGAGAACTTCCCCACCTCCCATCCTGTGGCGCAGACGCTACTGTCCTACTGCGAAAGGCACGATCCCTCGCTGCTGGTCCTAGGTGCCTATGAACATTCCAAGTTTCGCGAAGATTTCCTTGGGGGTGTGACCGCCCAAGTGCTTGAGAAAATCAAGATCCCCGTTTTGCTGTCCCACTGAGAAGCCAATGATGACCAATTACGAGAAAATCCACACCGCCCGCCGAGATCTTGAGAATCTGCGCGCCGAGCTGATCGCCAGCCTCGGCACGCAGAAAGACCGCGACCCCGATCTGCTGATCCTGCACGAACGGGTCAGCAAAGCAATCAATGCGCTTTCCGCATAGGAGCCCGGGATGAAGGTCCATATCCTCGACGACTGGTTCGACACGCTGCGCGGGCTGCCCTGCTTTAACCTGCTGGCGGGGCATGATGTCACCGTCTGGACGGACCATCAGCCCGATGAGGCGATTTTGGCGGCGCGTTTGCAGGATGCCGATTGCGTCGTGCTCTTTCGCGAGCGGACCAAGGTGACACGGGGGCTGCTGGAGCGCCTGCCGAAGCTGCGCCTGATCTCGCAACGCGGCGCCTATCCGCATGTGGATATCGCGGCCTGCACCGATCAGGGCGTGCTGCTGTGTTCCAACAAAGGCGCGGATGGGGCCAACCACGCGGCGGCGGAACTGACCTTTGCGCTGATCCTCGCGGCCATGCGGCAATTGCCGCAGCAGATGGCCAGCGTGAAAGCGGGCAGCTGGCAGATGGGCGTCGGCCGCAGCCTGCGCGGGCGGCGGCTGGGGCTTTATGGCTATGGGCGCATCGGGCGTGTGGTGGCTGACTATGCCCGCGCCTTCGGGATGGAGGTCATCTGGTGGAGTTCCGAGGCCGGGCGCGCGCGGGCGCAAGCGGATGGCGAGACCGTCGCCGAGAGCCGCGCGGCGTTTTTCGGGACATGCGACGTAGTCTCGCTGCATCTGCGGCTTACATCTGAGACGCGCGGGAGTGTCACCGCCGACGACCTCGGTGCCATGCCGCCGCGTTCGGTATTAGTGAACACCTCCCGCGCCGGGCTGATTGCCGAGGGCGCCTTGCTGCAAGCGCTCGACGCCGGACATCTGGGCGCAGCGGCGGTGGATGTCTTTGACAAGGAGCCGCTGACCGATCCCAACGACCCGCTGCTGTCCCACCCCAAGCTGATTGCCACCCCGCATATCGGCTTTGTCACCGAAGATGAGTTCGACAAGCAATTCACGGATATTTTCGAGCAGGTGAACGCCTATGCAGCAGGCGCACCAATCCATACGATCAACCCTTCCGTCTACGCGCCATAAGCCCCGCGACCAGCGGTGCGCCGACGATCACCAGCACGATGCGGGTCAGATGGTGGGTGATGACAAAGCCCAAATCCGCACCGGTCACGATGGCCAGCACCGTCATCTCGGCCTGCCCGCCCGGCGCGAAGGCAAGGAATGCCTCGACCGGATCGCCCAACCCGGCCCAAGTGACGAGCCCGGTGAAACCTGCGGCCAAGACGGCGAGCACCAGCACATAGGCGATGCCCGCCAGCACCACCCGCGTCAGCTCTCTCCACGTCACGCCCAGAAAATGCACGCCGATCCCGCAGCCGATGAAGAACTGCGCGGCAAGGATGGCCTCGGCTGGCGGGCGGCTGTGGATCAGGCCGGCCAGTGATAGAACGGCGGTCACGATCATGGGGCCAAGGATGGACGCGCCGAACAGGCCAATCCGCTCTCCCCCCTTCCAGCCGATCAGGGCGGCGGCGGCCATCAGGGCCATCTCCCCCACCGGCAGTTCCGTCACCGGCGCGCCGATGGGATTGGTCAGCCCCGCCCCGTAAGCCAGCGTCAGGAAGGCAGGCGCGAGGGTGACAATAATCAGCACCCGCGTGGCATGGATAAGCGACAGCGCGCGCGGATCGCCCCCCGCTTCGGCACCAAAGATCACCATGTCCTGCAGCCCCCCCGGCATGGCGGCGTAATAGGCCGTGGGCGCGTCGAACCCCCAGACACGGCGGAAGAATGGCACGCCGATCACCCCGATAAGAGCGATGAAAACCGGCACCAAGGCCACGGACATCGCCATTTGCGGAAGCTGGTGAAACAGGTCGAGCGTGATCGAAGCGCCAACCGCCACCCCGAGGATCGTGCGCGCTGCGACCGAGACCTGACCGAAGCCTTTGATTGGCACTTTCGACAGCGCCGCGATGAGACAGGCCGCCATCGGCCCGAACAGAAAAGGCAGCGGCAGGTCGAGCCCCCAAAAGAGCAAAGTTCCAGCCGCGGCGAGGATCAAGGTCAGCGCACGACGGCGGGTCGGTTGGGAGAGGCGCATAGGGTTCAACTCACTTCTTCTTCCGGGCTTGACCCTTTCTGGATACGATTGTATCCACCTGTATGCAATACCTATCGGAGGGGGTTTCCATGAGCGAAGAAGACCGCACACCGCAGGGCAACTCTGCCTACAATCAGTTGATGGATGAACTTCGCGCCGGACGGCTCAACCCCGGTGACCGCCTGCGTGAAACGGAGTTGGCCGAGCGCTTGGGCGTCTCCCGGACCCCCGTGCGCGAAGCGATCCGCCAGCTAGAAGCGGACGGCGTCGTGGCCCACATCCCTCGCCAAGGGGCGAGCATCCGCACGCTGGACTACGCCGAGGTGATGGAACTTTACGAGATGCGCGCAGTGCTGGAGGGCACCGCCGCGCGGCTCGCCGCCCGCGCTGCCTCGGACATCGAGATCGAAGAGTTACAGGACATGAACCAGCAGCTTGCCACCCTGGGCAATGTGCCCGAAGCCTTCACACTCAACCGCCAGTTCCACGCAGCCCTTCTGGACGCGGCGAAGAACCGTTTTCTGACCCGCTCGATCCATACGCTGCAAAAGACGTTGATGATCCTCGGCCCAACGACGCTGACTGATCCGGATCGCGCCGAGAAAGCGGTGGAGGAACACTTTGGCGTTCTGGATGCGATCAAGGCCCGTGATGCCGCCCGCGCCGAAGCGGCGATGCGCGCCCATATCGAAGCGGCCCAACGGGTCCGGGTACGCGCCCTGCGCGCACAGCCCTCGCGCGATGACACCTATGACGGAGACCTGCTGTGACCGAGACCTACGATATCGTCGTGATCGGTGGCGGCAATGCGGCGCTTTGCGCCGCAATCACCGCCGCCGAGACCGGCGCCCGCGTGCTGATCCTTGAGACCGCGCCGAAACCCTACCGGGGTGGCAATTCGCGCCACACCCGCAACTTCCGCTGCATGCACCATGGCCCCTTGGGCCCATTGGTCGAAAGCTACACCGAAGAGGAATACCTCGCCGATCTGATGAAGGTGACGGGTGGCAAGACGGATGAACATCTCGCACGTCTCGCCATCCGCTCTTCCGAGGAATGCCTGCCGTGGATGGAAGCCCATGGCGTGCGGTTTCAACCCTCGCTGTCGGGCACCCTGTCACTGGCGCGCACCAACGCCTTCTTTCGCGGCGGCGGCAAGAGCCTTGTAAACGCCTATTATCGCACCGCCGAAGGACTGGGCGTGGATGTGCTCTATGAGGCTGCCGTCACCCATCTCGAACTGGAAGGCGACCGGGTGACGCGGGTGGACTATACCCATGAAGGGGCCGCCAAGAGCCTTTCGCCCAAATCCGTCGTCGTGGCCTCTGGTGGCTTTCAGGCCGACACCGATTGGCTGGCACGCGCATGGGGGCCCGCGGCAAAGAATTTCCTGATCCGCGGCACGCCCTATAACCGCGGCGTGGTGCTGGCAGACCTGCTGGATCAAGGCATCGCACAGGTTGGCGATCCGACCCAATGTCACGCCGTCGCCATTGATGGGCGGGCACCGAAATTCGATGGCGGGATCGTCACGCGGCTTGATTGCGTGCCCTTCTCCATTGTCGTCAACAAAGATGCGCAGCGGTTCTATGATGAGGGCGAGGATGTCTGGCCGAAACGCTATGCGATCTGGGGCCGACTGGTGGCCGCCCAGCCCGATCAGGTCGGCTATGTCATTATCGACGCGAAATCGCTGGACCTCTTTATGCCTTCGGTTTTCCCGCCAATCAAAGCCGACACGCTGGCGGAACTGGCAGACAAAATGGGCCTGCCCGGTGAGGCGCTAGAGCAGACCGTGACCGTGTTCAACGAAGCCTGCGGCGATCAAAGCGGCTTTCACCCCACTGAACTTGATGGCGTGGCGACATCCGGCCTCACCCCACCCAAGACCAACTGGGCGCGGCCGATCACCGAACCGCCGTTCTACGGCTATTCGCTGCGCACCGGCGTCACCTTTACCTATCTCGGACTGAAGGTGGACGAAAACGCACAATGTTCCATCGATGACCGCCTTGTCAGCAACCTTTGGGCGGCGGGCGAAACCATGGCCGGGTCGATCTTGGGCCAAGGCTACCTCGCCGGTTTCGGCATGACCATCGGCACCGTTTTCGGACGTATCGCAGGCAAGGAGGCCGCAGCCCATGCAAATTGATCTACTTCAAGAGGCCCGCCGTCAGGCCGAAATCTGCAACGCCTGCCGCTATTGCGAGGGCTACTGCTCGGTCTTCCCGGCCCTGCAAGCCGAACGCGCCTTCTCGGACGGGGACCTGACGCAGCTGGCGAACCTCTGTCACAATTGCCGGGGCTGCTACTACGCCTGCCAATACACCGCCCCGCATGAGTTTGACCTGAACCTGCCCCAAGCCCTGGCCGATCTGCGCCAAGACAGTTGGGAAGATTTTGCCTTTCCCCGCGCCGCCGGGAAAGCCTTTCAGAAAAATGGCCTCGCCATCGTGCTCGCCACCGTGTTGGGCTTTGCCCTGCTCTTTTGGGCCGCCCGTGCGCTGGCCGCTGCGGGGGGTGAGGGGTTTTATGCGGTGCTGTCCCACAACGCGATGGTGGCGATCTTTCTGCCTGCCTTTCTGTTTCCGTTGCTAAGCATTGCCATCGGCCTGCGCCGCTACTGGCAAACCGTGGGCGGCGGCTCGGTGCGCCTGTCGCATCTGCGCGAGGCCATCGCCTCGGTCGCGAATATGCGCAACCTTAAAGGCGGGCACGGTGATGGCTGCAATTTTGAGGACGAAGACCGATTTACACACGCCCGCCGCTATGCGCATCAGGCGATCATGTATGGGTTCCTGTTGTGCTTTGCTTCGACCAGCGTGGCGACGCTGATGCATTACCTGCTCGATATGCCCGCCCCCTACGGGCTGTTCTCCGCCCCCAAGATCCTCGGCCTTTCCGGCGGTGTTCTGCTGGTCTTGGGCTGTAGCAAGATGG
Organism: Sulfitobacter sp. R18_1; assembly: GCF_017743915.1. Classification (NCBI taxonomy): domain Bacteria; kingdom Pseudomonadati; phylum Pseudomonadota; class Alphaproteobacteria; order Rhodobacterales; family Roseobacteraceae; genus Sulfitobacter; species Sulfitobacter sp. R18_1. The sequence goes on along the minus strand of NZ_JAGHRG010000003.1, from coordinate 84,528 downwards.
TCTGGCTCAAGCTGCGGTCCGACAAATCGCTCGGCGCGACCAACGCTTTCGGCGGTGAGACTGCCTTTACCGGGTTGCTGGGGTTTGTCGGCCTGTCTGGTCTGCTGCTTTATGCGGCAGGCGGCACCGGCTGGATGCCGGGGCTCTTGGTCATACACCTCGGCGCGGTGCTGGCGTTTTTCTTGCTCACGCCTTTCACCAAGATGGCCCATGGGTTCTACCGAATGGCCGCACTGGTCAGAGATGCGCAGCGGCAGGAGAGGGTCTGATGCTGCGCTCCAGCAACGCTTCCAAACGACCCCGGCCGCGCCTACAGGCAGCGCGACCGGGAATAGATCATTCGCCGAAGTGGATGACTGAACGGATGCTCTTGCCTTCATGCATGAGGTTGAACGCCTCGTTTACCTGTTCCAGCCCCATGGTGTGGGTGATAAAATCATTCAGCTTGAATTCGCCGTTCATATAACGCTCGACATAGTCAGGTAGCTCGGAGCGCCCCTTGACCCCGCCAAAGGCCGACCCCCGCCAGACACGGCCCGTGACCAACTGGAACGGACGGGTAGAGATTTCCTGCCCTGCCCCGGCGACACCGATGACAACGGATTCGCCCCAGCCCTTGTGGCAGCATTCCAACGCCGAGCGCATAACATTGACGTTGCCGATACACTCGAACGAATAATCCACGCCCCCGTCGGTCATCTCAACAATCACTTCCTGAATGGGTTTGTCGTGATCTTTTGGGTTGATGAAATCGGTGGCACCCAGCTTGCGCGCCAGATCGAACTTGCTTTCATTGATATCGATCACGATGATCCGGCTGGCCTTGGCCATGGTCGCGCCGATCACGGCGGACAGGCCAATGCCGCCCATGCCGAAGATCGCAACGGTCGACCCCTCTTCAACCTTCGCGGTGTTCATCACAGCCCCCATGCCGGTGGTCACGCCACAGCCCAGAAGGCAGACCTCTTCGAGCGGCGCTTCAGGGTTCACCTTGGCGAGCGAAATTTCGGGCAACACTGTGTATTCCGAGAAGGTGGAGCAGCCCATGTAGTGAAGGATCGGCTGACCATCTTTGTAGAACCGGCTGGTGCCGTCGGGCATCAGACCGCGCCCCTGGGTTTCCCGGATCTTCTGGCAGAGGTTGGTCTTGCCAGACTTACAGAACTTACACTCGCCACATTCTGGCGTGTAGAGCGGGATCACATGGTCACCCACCGCCACGCTGGTGACGCCCTCGCCGATGGATTCGACAATCCCGCCCCCTTCATGGCCCAGAATGACCGGGAACAGGCCTTCGGGGTCTTCGCCTGACAAAGTGAAAGCATCGGTATGGCAAACGCCCGAGGCGATAATTTTGATGCGCACTTCGCCAGCCTTAGGCGGCATTACGTCGATTTCCTCGATCGAGAGAGGTTCGTTAACGGCCCAGGCGACGGCCGCTTTGCATTTGATGATATCGGTCATGGGTCTCACTTCGCGGTTCGGACTAATTTTGGCGGGTGACGTTGTATGGACTGTTATTTACACTGTTTCTCGCCTGCGATAATCCGGGATAGCTGAAAAACACCGTTACCCATTGGCAATAGTTCTACCGCCACTAAGATCGAAAGGAACATCATGCTGACTTGGGAGGGGGTTTCCGAATTTGTCGCCGTGGCCGAAGCCCAGAGCTTTACCGCTGCCGCCAACAGCTTGGGGATTTCAACGGCTCAGGTCAGCCGCCAAGTCGGCGCACTTGAGGCGCGACTGGACACCAAGCTGTTCTACCGCACCACGCGCAAGGTCACGATCACCGAGACGGGTCAGGTGTATTACAACCATTGCCGGCAGGTGCTTGATGGTCTGGCCGAAGCCGAACGCGCGATTACCGATCTGCATCAGAGCCCAAAAGGACGCCTGAACCTTACAGCGCCGGTGACGTTTGGCGAGAACCGCATCGCACCCTTGGTGAACGATTTCCTGCAATGTTATCCTGAGCTTGAGATCAACCTCAGACTGACCAATCAGCTGCTCGATCTTGTAGCGGAAAGCTACGATCTCGCAATCCGGCTGGGAGAGTTGGAAGACAGTTCCATGATGGCAAAGCGGTTGGCCTTTCGCAGGCACTACACCTGCGCGGCACCCGAATACCTTTCCACTCACGGAACCCCGCACACTCTGTCCGAACTTGACGCCCACAACTGTCTGCAAGGCACTTTGGGCTATTGGCGGTTTCAAGAAAATGGGACCACCCGCCATGTCCGAGTGAAAGGCAATCTACGTTGCAACAGTGGCGCGTCGCTGGTCGATGCGGCATTGAAAAACCTCGGGATCATCCAGCTGCCGGATTATTATGTCGAGGCGGAACTTCGGGCCGGGCGGTTGATCTCTGTTTTGGATACGTATCGCGCGCCGGACGATGGCATCTGGGCGATCTATCCGCAGAACCGGCATCTTTCACCAAGGGTCCGGCTGCTGCTTGATCACCTCGGAAAAGGATTGCGATAATCTACAAAATCATCGCCTCAGCATTTGAAAGGAAGGCCCGATGATCGTGAGAGACCCGCCAAGCGCGCTGACGCTATTCTTTGTCATGCAGGGATCGATCGTTCCAAAGATCACCGGCAGGATTGTTGGGGTGGCTTTGCTGACAGCGATTGTGCTGCTGGTGGATCAGCACGTTATCGCATTGCCGCGCATTTCCATCGCCGCCATGGGTATCTTCGGCGTCGCGCTGTCGCTGTTTCTCGGTTTTCGCAACAATGCGGCTTACGATCGGTGGTGGGAGGCACGCAAACTCTGGGGCGCGATGATCGCTGACCTTCGGAACTTGGGCCGTCATCTCAGCATCTTCGTCCAAAGGAGCGAGGACCGGGCAGAGATCGTATCTCTCGGCGTGGCATTCAGCCATCTGCACCGGGGCTACCTGCGAGATGTAGACGTAAGCGCCGAGATATCCGGCTGGATCGGCGAAACGCAGTCGAAAGCCCTCACCGCGCAGGCCAACCCGGCAGATGCGGCTCTCAGAACGATGGCTGATCGGATCAGGGCGCTTGCCGAGAGCGGGGCCATCAATGGCTTCGGGCAGATGACCATTTCCGACACGCTCTCCTCATTGGCGCGATCTCAAGCTGGGTGCGAACGCATTGCCACGACGCCACTGCCGTTCGTCTACTCGCTCATGGTGCGGCGTACGACATACCTCTATTGCTGGCTACTGCCCTTTGCACTTATCGAGGCGACGAGCTGGTTCGCACCGATCTTCGCGGCGGTGGTGGCCTATGTGTTCTTTGGCCTGCAAGCCGTCACCAACGAATTGGAACATCCGTTTCGCAACGTCCAGAACGGCCTGGCCCTCGACGCAATGTGTCGTGTGATCGAGATTTCAGCCTGTGAAGGCTTGGGCCAAGAGCCGCCCCCGATGAGAACCTTGAACAACTATGTCCTGACTTGAAACCCTATTGATCAAGCTCCTTTGCCAAGAACCGCACGAACAAAAGCGTGAGGTTCTCGCGGCGCGAGGTGTCTGGCCAGACGGCAAAAATCCCCAACGGTTTCAGCCGCCAATCGGGGAACAGGCGGCTCAGTTTACCCTCCGCCTCCCCCCGGGCGGCGAGATGCTCGGGCAGAACCGTGGCGCCAAGGTTCTTGCAGGCGAAATGGTAGAGGGCATCCACGCTGTCCACTTCCAGCCGGGCTTGGCCCAGAACTTTCGCCTCTTCCCCACCGGGGCCGCTAAGGCGGGTATAGTCTGAGCGATGTCGGTAGCGCACCCAGTCCCAGTCTTCCAGATCGCAAGGATGTTCGGGGGCCGGGCGCGTTGCGGCATAGTCGGTGCCGACCACCAAGGCGCGTGCGCTTTCGCCCAGCTTGCGCGACATCATCGCACTGTCGTCGAGCCAGCCCGCCCGGATATTCACATCAAAACCATCGTTGATAAGGTCCATCCTCTGATCCGAAAAAGCTAGCGACAGGGCGACCTGCGGATGAAGGCGGGAAAATTCGGCGATGGCCGTCGACAGGGCCGAGGTCGACATAAAGGCGGGGATCGACACCCTAAGTGCGCCCACAGGCTCCAACGACAGGGCGTTGAGGTCATTCAACCCGCTTTCGGCGCTCCGCAGCATGTCGGTCACCCGGGCGTAGAACATGCGCCCCTCGTTGCTGAGCGCGATCTTGCGGGTCGTGCGGTAAAGCAGTGTCACGCCAAGGAAATCTTCGAGTTCGGAGACGGTTTCACTCACCCGCGACGGTGCGACGCCAAGGGCTTTCGCCGCGGCCCGGAACGAGCCTTCGTCCACCACCCGGGCGAAGATGGCCATATGCTTTAGATGGTCGATCATTGTTCGGCCTGCCGGAACTATCACTTCTGGATTCCGTGAATACCCCGATCAATGCGCCGGGGATAGATGTTCCTTGCAACACGAGGAACACCGCCATGAAAGCGACCACTCATTTCAACACCGAAAGCGCAGAGCGTTATCTGGGCACGCTCTGCAAACATTTCGGCCACAAGGTGCCCGTCACCCACACGCGCCAAAACGGCCATATCGAACTGCCTTTCGGGGCATGTGAACTGGCCGCAGCAAAGGGCCAGTTGTCACTGAGCGCGACAGCCGATGACCGAGCCGCGCTCGATAAGGTCGTGCAGGTCATTACGAGCCACCTCGAGCGTTTTGCCTTCCGCGAAGACCCCAAGCTCACTTGGACCTACGTCGCGTGAGAGCTCAGCTGGCCCGAGCTTTTCGGGTGCCGCGCGGAGGGGCACCCGAAATCTTGAACTTAACCAAGGCCCCATTCCTTCGGGGCACCCGATATGGAGCGACACATGAAACGCAGAACTCTTCTGAAAACTTCACTCGGCGCATCTCTGGCCATCATTCTCGGTCAACACGCAGGAGCAAAAGACATGGACACAGTGACACAAGAAAGCTTGGACACCGTAATGACCTTCATGGGCGCTATGGGTTCAGGAGATATGGAGAAAATGCGGGCCCTGATGGCCGAGGATATGGTCTGGCACAACGAGGGCGACGAAAGCCTGCCGTGGATCGGTGAGGCACGCGGCAAGGAAGCAGTCTTCGACTTTCTTGGCGTCTTTGGCCAGAATTTTCAGACAACCGCTTGGGACAACACAGATGCCTTTGCCGCAGGCGACACCGTTGCCGTCTTTGGTAAGATGAGCGGCATCACCACGAAGTCCGGCAGAGAGACGGGGCCGTTTACCTTTGCGCTCCGGGCCAAGGTCCGCGACGGTCAGGTGGTATTGTGGCACTGGTACGAAGACAGCTTTGCCGTCAGCCAAGCCTACCACGGGTAACATTCGTGAATTGGCATGGCCCGTCGGGCCCTGCCAACGAGACCCCAGTCAAAGGAGAGCCCGATGCGCTATGCTGTCACCGCCGTTTCAGGACAACTCGGTCGAGAAATTGCCCGCAAACTCATAGAACGAACAGATCACGCCACGGTCATCGGCCTCGCCCGGACGCCGGGCAATGCCACCGAGTTAGGGATCGAGGTGCGCCCCGGCGACTATGACAAGCCGGACGACCTGCGGACGTCCCTTGCAGGCGTCGATGCGCTCGTGCTCGTCTCCGGCATGGCCCCGCCTGAAGACCGCATCAGCCAGCACCGCAATGTGATCGAGGCGGCAAAGGCCGCGGGCGTTTGCAAGATCATCTACACCAGCATTCAGGGCCCCGAGGTCGGGACCGCCTTTTCGCCCGTCGTGCAGAGCAACCGCAAGACCGAGGCCGACATCCGCGCCAGCGGTCTGGACTGGGCCATCGGCCGCAACGGCATCTACATCGAGCCTGACGTTGAGTATATCGACAGCTACCGCGCCAAGGGCGAGATCGCCAACAGCGCGGGGGGCGGCAAATGCGGCTACACGACCCGTTCCGAATTGGCCCATGCCTATGCCGCTTTGCTGATGCGGGACGAGCTAAACGGCCAAACCTTTGATTTGAATGGCACGCCGATCACTCAGACGGAACTAACGCAGTATATGAACGCCGCCTTTGGCACCGCGCTTACCTATCGCTGCATGACTGCCGAAGACTACGTCGCTGACCGCACTGCTGAGCTTGGCGATTTCATCGGCCCGATTATCGGCGGAATCTACGACGGCATCCGCCGCGGCGCCTTTGACACCCCCGGCGATTATGAAGCCGCGACCGGACGCCCGCATCAAAGCTGGAAAGATTATTTCACCTCGCTCTCGCGCTCATCGCGACGGTGAGGGGGAGGCGACCCGCGTAGAACGACCAACCTCGGCGCACCGGACGCGGTCAGCAGCCTCTAGCATCCCACGGGTGAGTTCGCCGCGCGGTTCATGATTATCGCAATAATGATCACCCCGCTAATGATGCTCTTTCGCCATGCAAGCTGGTCGCGCTAGCTGATGAAGCGCCGGCACTATCGTGGCGTGACCGCATTCTTTTACGCGCTTGCTCACACGGTGATTTACTTGCTCGATAAGGGTGCCCTAGCCTTAACGGTAGGGGAATACTCAAAGCTTTACATCTGGACGGGTTGGATCGCCTTTCTGATCTTCGTGCCATTGGCCATACCCTCGAACGAAGCATAGGTGCGCCGTCTTCGGCGATCATGGAAATAGGTTCAGCAATTTGTCCGCTTAGCCGACGTCCGCCCGTCGAAAATGCTGCGCTCAGCATAAATGGCAGCTTCGGGAAAACTGCGTTGCGGCGTCCACACTCATAGCCAAGGTCGGCTCTGGGCCGAACTCGTTGCTCTGTCCGGTGAGCAGTTAGCTCAGTATGGCAGCGTCACGACAATCGGTCCACGATCTGTCGCGACGACCGTATGCTCATATTGGACGACAGGCGCGGCGGGCTCGCTATAAAGTGTCCATTTGTCCTCGCGCTCCGTTGCCCTAAGGCCGCCTGTGGACAGGAACGGTTCAACCGTTAACACCAGCCCCTTGTTTATACGCCGTTTGTCACCCCGCGTGGGCCAAGTCGCGATTTCAGAGGGGTATTCGTGGAGCGATCGCCCGACACCGTGACTGGCGAGATTTTGGATAAGTGTATAGCCACGGTCCGACGCAAATTTTCCCACAGCTTTTCCAACGCCTGCAAGTGGCTTGTCGCTGCCAACTTGCCTGATTCCAATCTCCATTGCGCGTTTACCATCCTTGCATAGGCGATCCAGCGAAGGTTTGACCGCCCCTACACGGAAGGTCGCGCCGGTATCGGCAAAGAAGCCATTCTTTGACGCCGACACATCGATATTGACCAAGTCCCCGGCCCGAATGACACGCTCACCGGGAATGCCGTGGGCAATTTCTTCATTCACGCTAATACAGGTCGCGCCGGGGAAATCGTAAACGGCCTCAGGAGCCGACGCGGCCCCCTCAAGGTCCAAGAGCGCGCGACCGATGTCGTCAAGCTCACGCGTCGTCATGCCCGGCTCCATCGCCGCGGCCATCCTGTGCATCGTATTCGCGACAACCCTGCCGATTTCTCTTAGGCCACTGAGCTCATCTTCGTGCGTGATCGTCATAGGATGTCCTCAGGCTGGTCAATCTGTTCGGCATCGTACCGGCTTGTGACCTACTTCTCCCGCGTGTTCCAAAGGCCCTTTGAACAATTCTGCGTAGTCGACGAATGGACAGTTTGGTGTCGCTGCAACGCAGTATCATAGTGGGAGCCCAAAGGCCGCTGTGGGCCGTTCGCGTCGGCGATGCGCCTCCCAAAACCTAGGCAGATTCTCTAGCCCCAAACAGCGTATTGGGAACAAGGCAAAACGAGACGGAAAAGAACTTGGCGCTCATATGAAATCTGTTTGCGCTCCTACACCAGGCGGTCAATGGCTTGACATAACTCATCACTGAATACTACCGCCTGAGAACGTGACCAGTCGCAAAAGGCGTCCCGCCAGATATTGACGCCGCCATACCATATGTAGAGCTCGGGAAAAACTTAGCCTCCCATGGGAGAATCTTAGGTATGTTCTACACACACCTTCAGTGCGTCCACGCCCCACGGCGGCCGGTCGCGAAATTCTCGCCATAGCCGCCGGGGCGGACGTTGGGCTTGCGCTTGTTGGGCAGTTGCACCTGCGCGTCGATGCCATGATCGCGGGCGTATTCCTCGGCGGCTTCGCGGGTGTCGAACTGCAAGCGCACTTGGCTTTGCGTATCATCGGAAGATGTCCAGCCCATCAGCGGATCGACCCTGCGCGCTTCCGCGGGCGAAAACTCAAGCAGCCAGACACGGGTCTTGGCCGTGCCGGAGGACATCGCTGTACGGGCGGGTTGGTAGATACGTGCGCGCATTTCGGGACTCTCGCTTCAATAACCTTGGGCTTTATCTAATATTCCGTGCCAAGGGGCAAGGGAATGCAGGCCCGCGCAAATAAACCCTACCATGCTGCGGTGCAGAGACTAGATCAAGACCACCCCATTGGAGTGTTCCATATGACCCCCTTCGCCCTCTTCGCCCTACAAAGCCAGATCGCCGCCCTTGCGGTGGAAACCCAGATCGTGATGTCGCTGCGCCTCTTGGGCATGGCGGGCGCGCTGCCCGCCCGCCCCGGTGAGAACAACCGCATGGTGGCCGAGAAAGGCCCGGCCATGGTCAAAGCCTTCACCGCCGGGACGCAGGCCATGATGCTGGGCAAACGCCCCGATCAGATCATGGACGCCTCGCTCGCCCCTCTGGCCCGCAAGGTGCGACAGAATCGCAAACGGCTGATGAAGTAGCGGCAAAAGCGCCCTTCGCGGCCCCCTGCCCCTTGAACCCCGCGTGAAAGAGGGCACCTATGGGAAGCTTGACGAAGGATACCCGCGATGCCCTATGCCCATTCCGACAAGACCGAGGGGATGCCGATGCTGGCAAACCCCGCACCAGACGTGCGCAACCGCCCCAAGCTGGAGGGCGGCCATAAGTTCAAACTGGTCACCGAATTCGACCCGGCGGGCGACCAGCCCACGGCGATCAAGGAACTGACCGAAGGGGTGAACTCGGGCGAGCGCGATCAGGTGCTTCTGGGCGCCACCGGTACTGGCAAGACTTTCACCATGGCCAAGGTCATCGAAGAGACGCAACGCCCGGCGATCATCCTCGCGCCCAACAAAACGTTGGCGGCGCAGCTTTACGGTGAGTTTAAGGGTTTCTTCCCCGACAACGCGGTCGAATACTTCGTCTCCTACTACGACTACTACCAGCCCGAAGCCTATGTCGCGCGGTCGGATACCTTCATCGAGAAGGAAAGCCAGATCAACGAGCAGATCGACCGGATGCGCCACTCCGCCACCCGCGCGCTTTTGGAGCGTGACGACGTGATCATCGTGGCCTCGGTCTCCTGCATCTACGGCATCGGTAGCGTCGAGACCTATGGCGCGATGACCCAAGACCTGAAGACCGGCGGTATGTACGATCAGCGCAAGGTCATCGCCGATCTGGTGGCCCAGCAGTACAAGCGCAACGACGCGGCTTTCCAGCGCGGCTCATTCAGGGTGCGCGGCGACAGCCTTGAAATCTTCCCCGCCCACCTCGACGACCGCGCATGGCGGCTGTCCTTCTTCGGCGAGGAATTGGAGAGCATCACCGAGTTCGACCCGCTCACCGGTGAGAAGACCGACACGTTCGACCAGATCCGGGTCTACGCCAACAGCCACTATGTGACGCCGAAGCCGACGATGCAGCAGGCCATTCAGGGCATCAAGAAGGAGCTTCGCACCCGGCTCGACCAGCTTGTCGCCGACGGCAAGCTTCTGGAGGCGCAGCGGCTGGAGCAGCGCACCAACTTCGACATCGAGATGCTGGAGGCCACCGGCGTCTGCAATGGGATCGAGAACTATTCGCGCTATCTGACGGGGCGCGCCCCGGGCGAGCCGCCCCCCACTCTCTTCGAGTTCATCCCCGACAACGCCATCGTCTTCGCCGATGAAAGCCACGTCTCGGTGCCGCAGATCGGCGGCATGTACAAAGGCGACTACCGCCGCAAGTTCACACTTGCAGAACACGGCTTCCGCCTGCCGTCCTGCATGGACAACCGACCCCTCAAGTTCGAGGAATGGGACGCCATGCGCCCGCAATCGGTCTTTGTCTCTGCCACCCCGGCGGCGTGGGAAATCGAGCAATCGGGCGGCGTCTTCACCGAACAGGTCATCCGGCCCACCGGCCTTCTGGACCCCAAGGTGGAGATCCGGCCCGTGGAGATGCAGGTCGACGATCTGCTTGATGAGGTGCGCAAAGTGGCCGCCGACGGTTACCGCACGCTTTGCACCGTGCTGACCAAGCGCATGGCCGAAGACCTCACCGAATACATGCACGAACAGGGCATCCGCGTGCGCTACATGCACTCCGACATCGACACGATCGAGCGGATCGAGATCCTGCGCGACCTGCGCCTCGGCGCCTTCGACGTGTTGATCGGGATCAACCTGCTGCGCGAGGGGCTCGACATCCCCGAATGCGGTCTGGTCGCCATCCTCGACGCCGACAAGGAAGGCTTCCTGCGCTCGGAAACCTCGCTCATCCAGACCATCGGCCGCGCCGCGCGCAACGCCGAAGGCCGGGTGATCATGTATGCCGACCGCATCACCGGTTCGATGGAACGCGCCATGGGCGAGACCGAGCGCCGCCGCTTCAAGCAGATCGCCTATAACGAAGAACACGGCATCACCCCGGCCACGGTCAAGAAGAACGTCGAAGACATCCTTGCCGGGCTCTACAAGGGCGATGTGGACATGAACCGCGTCACCGCCAAGGTCGACAAGCCGATGGCGGGCGGCAACCTGCAAGCCGTGCTCGACGGGCTGCGCGCCGATATGCGCAAGGCAGCCGAGAACCTAGAGTTCGAAGAGGCCGCGCGCCTGCGCGACGAGGTCAAGCGGCTGGAGGCCGTGGACCTTGCCGTCGCCGATGATCCGATGGCGCGCCAGCAGGCAGTCGACCGCGCCGTCGATGCCGCGCAGCAAGCCTCAGGCCGCAGCACCTCAGGCCGCGGCGGGATGCGTGGCGGCAATGTAAAACGCCGTAAACGCTAAAGAAAAAGGGCCGCCCTACTCGGGGTGGCCCTTACACAATCCAACCCTAAAACGCCGCAGCTACCGTCGCAGCGCCGCCACCAAGGCCAACACCAGCGCAGCACCGATTGCAGCGACGACCAGCAGCAACAGCAAGCCCCCCGCGGCCACCACCGTCACGCCCAGCGCGGCAAGGATGAAGGGCAGCGCTACGGCGCCGACGACCCCCAGAACAAGGTAAAGAATACGGTTCCGGCCCGCCACGGCCCCGGCAATGGCCCCGGCGGCAAGCCCGACCACCACGAGCGCGATCAGCGCCACCGCGCCAAGCGTATCAAGAAAGGCTTCCATCGAAGGGTTCTCCTAAATCAAATGAAGGGTACGAATGGCACGCCGCATGCCCCAAGGGTCAGCAGCAGGCCGAGAGCGATCATTCGGCGCATCGGGGTTTCCTTTCCAATCACGGCCAAACCAGCCGCACTCTCATCAGACCCGATCCGCTGCGCGAAAACAATGGGCTGCGCAAACTATCGCCACAGCGAAAGGGAGGCGTCATCGCCTCCCCTAACCACTTGGAGCGCCTATCAAATCCAGTAATAAGGCACGCCGTAGTGATCGAACGTCCGCTCTTGCCACACGCGGTCGCTGTGCCACTGCTCGGTCCGTTCCGGCGCGCCTTTGACCGTTGCCTCATCGATGTTGGTCATGAAACCATCGCGCGAGGGGTCATAGTTTAGCGCGTTCCACGGCACCGGATAATGCTCTTCCCCGAGCCCCAGAAAGCCGCCGAAGCCCATCACGGCATAGGCAACCTTGCCGGATTTCTTGTCGATCATCAGGTGGTCGATATGGCCGATTTCGGTCCCATCCGCGCCGAAAACGGCGGTGCCGTTCACGTTGTCCGAAGAAACCAGCGATGCGGGTGCTGTCGTGTCAGTCATGGCTTGTTCCTCTCATGATTGCTGTACCGACAAAACCCAAGTCGGGCGGTGCCGGTTCCCGCAATACGGGCAGACTGGCGGGGATCGGCTTAGCCCCGGTGCGGCGCGGTCCGGGAACAAACTGGCGCGCGCTTGGGTTGATCACTCAATAGAAACGCACGCATTCGAGAGGGATCAAACAATGGAATATGGACTTTTAGGGCTCATCATCCTCATCGCCGACATCTACGCTATCTATCAGGTCGTCACCTCCAGCGCCTCGGGCGCGGCCAAGATCGCATGGGTCTTGGGCATCATCATCCTGCCGGTGCTGGGCTTCATCGTCTGGCTCATCGCAGGCCCCCGCGGTAACAAGGCCCACGTCTGAGCCCACGCCGGGCGACCCTGACATAGCAACAGCAAAACCCGGTGCCCTCGGCGCCGGGTCTTTACGTTCCTCCCGTCAAGCAACGATTTGTTAACCGCTATTAACCAAGATCGCAGCAGGAGCCTGCCATGCGATCTGCCCTTTGCCTTACCCTACTGGCCTGCCAGTTCAGCCCCACCGCCGCCCACGCCGGGCCGTGGCTGCGCGAGGAAGGCACGACCTTCATCTCAAGCTCCTTCTCGGCGACTTACTTCTACGACCTCTCCCAAAGCACCTATATCGAATACGGGCTGCGCGAGCGGCTCACCCTCGGCTTCGACCTCAACACCGCGCAAAGCCGTTTTGGCCTGCAAAGCGGCCATGCCACCGTTTTCCTGCGTTTCCCCTTGGGAGAGCCGAGCGAGACGGGTCGCTGGGCTTACGATATCGGCGCCGGGGCAAGCTGGTCGGGGGAATTCATCTCCCCCCACCTCAGGGCCGGGCTGTCTTGGGGCCGCGGCTTCACCTTGGGCGAACGGAATGGCTGGCTGACCGTCGATGCCTCCGCGAGGTGGGAGTTCGGCTTTTCACAAGAGGTCATCAAGATCGACAGCACCGTGGGGCTCGACTTCACCCCCGTGACCACCGGAATGGCGCAGGTCTTTCTCACCTACACCGCGGGTGAGACCTATGCCAAATTCGCCCCCTCCATCGTTCTGTCACCCAGCTTCACCAGATACCGCCTGCAGTTGGGCAGCGAAATCCCCTTCGACGCGCCAGAAAATTCGGCCCTTACCCTCAGCCTCTGGCGGGAGTTCTAAGTCAAATGGCCCCGCCGATCTCCGGCAAGGCCTCTTCACACCTCAGCGCAGCGCCACGGTCAGCGGTTGTCCATCCGCACCATGACAGAGACCTTGCCCTTCACCGGCGTCGGCCAAACCACATGCAACTGATCCCGGTCTGGCCCTTCGGCGTGTTTCACATAAGGCATGTCGAACTGCGCCACGTTGTTGCCGTTGCGGATCGCCCCATGGGCCACTACCGCGTCGCTGTTGAGCGCTTGCCCCTCGAACGGCAGATGCCCGGCGGTATTGATCACCCAGGTCTCTGACGGGGTCGACTGGGTGAACTCGATCTCGGCCATATTCTCAACCTGCGTGGTCACCGCATGGAAGGAATTGCCCTTCATCACCACGTTCTTGCACCGCGACAGGTCAAGATCGGCAAAGGTCGTATCCACCCGCTCGGCCCGGTCGATGCTGCCGTTGAGACTGCGGAAACGGTTGCCCGTGATGCTCACCCCGCTCAGGAAATGCCCCGCACCATGCGGTTTCACCACGATGTAGCTGAACCAAGGGGCCACCTCACCAGACAGAAAGATATTGTTGCTGATGCTGAGCGCGCTGAACGAATAGCCCGTGGTGAAGGCCGGGGTCGGGTCCTGCTCATTCGTCCATTCGATAAAGCAATTGTCGACGTAATTGCCGGTCACCACCGCGCTGGTATGGGCCGAAGCAAGGATCAGCCCCGCCGAGCGCACACCGTTGTCGACCGCATCCCCCTGAAAGAAGTGATTGCCCGTCACGATGCTGTTGCCCCCCGCCAGCAGCGCGAAATGGCGGAACTTGGTGGCGCGGCAGTCGCGCAGCTTCACGTCGTTGGCGTTGGTGTTAAGCGCGATGGAGGTCCGGTTCGGCACCGTCAGCGCATCCTCCGCCGACAGGAACTGACAGCGGTCGATCAACATGCCCTGACAGCCCCCGCCGATCGAGGTGACGCCGCGGTCTTTCGGGCGGCTGACGAAACAGTCCCGCAGGTGAAAGATCAGCCCCGAGGGCGCGAGGTTGATCGCGCTGCACCGGTTGTTGCACTGGAACTCGATATCATCGAGCACGAATTTCGACAGCGAGGCGAAGCCGCTGAAATCCACCATGTATTGGAACTTGCGAAAGGTGAAATTCTGCGTCCCCTCCGCGTCGTAAAGCGGCGCGTTGAGCGTGATCTCCTGCGTGGCGACATTCTTGGACCGCACATAAATCTCGCGCCCCACCCCGGCCCCTTCGACCAGCGCGCCCACCGGCACATTGGCGATATTGGTCACATTGGTCAGCTTGCGCGCGTCCGCGGCCGCGTAGCGCGCCTGCGACGTCACCACCACCGTGTCCCAAGCGCTGCTTGACGCGGCCTCAAGCTGGCCGTTGCGGATCACCCGACGGGTGGCATAGCTGGTCTTGTCCGAAACCGCCGCCTGCATGTCGAGCGGCCCGGTCACATTCACCTTGCGCCCCCCCATATCGAGCGAGTCGTGATCCGCGTTGTTCAAAAGCGCCTGAAACGCTTTCAGAAAAGCGGTCTCTTCATTCTCGAAGGCTTCGATATAGCTGGGCAGATCGAAATTGCGGCGCAGCAGCAGCACCGCCCCCACCGGCATGGTCACATGGCCCTCGAATTTGACCGGCGTGTCAAAGGTCACATCCCCGTTCAGCAGGTAGTTCCCCGCAGGCACCAGTACCGTGCGCCCGGCCGCCGCGGCATTTGCCGCCTCGAAGGCCGCGGTATCGTCACTCACCCCGTTGCCCACCGCACCAAAGTCGCGCACATCGACCTGCGCCAGCATGTCCCGCAGAAAGACCGAGGTGACATCCTCGATCACGATATCGTCGATCCGCACCACGCCGCCCGTCGGCCCGGTCAGGTCCAGCCCGAAGTGCCCATGGACCGCACCGGCGCCCCAGACCATATCGACCCCGCCGCGGTCGCCGCTGCCGATGATCGCGCTGACCTCGACCACCTCGCCATAGGCCCTCAGCGTGACCGCCGGCCCGGCCTCCGTCACGCCGCTCACCCGGCCCGCGCCCGCCTGCGCCGGATAGCCCGCGATCCGCACCGTCGGCAGGTTGCCACTCACCGCCTTTACCCGCGCCGTGACCCGCAGATAGCAGCCCGGCAGCAGCGGGGTCTGCCCCATGTAGCGCAGCCGTTGCGTGGCCTGCGTCTTCAGCAGTTCCAACGCCCCGCCAAAGTCCTGATCCGCGGGGACAAAAGCGGCATTGGCCGCGTTCTCATAGGTGTCCGACCCCGGCGTGCCGTCGCCGCTCGACCAGACATCCAGCCCCGCCGCAAAGGGGGTGGGCATCAACACCACGCCATCGGTAATCGCCTTGTTCATCGCTTTTCCTTTCCCCGGTCCGCACCTCCCACCGGGGCGCGCCGCTCAACTGCTCAGGCTCGGCGAGGGCCGAACCGCGAGGTCAGGGAAGTATCAACGATGTATTAACCCACACTTGGCCCGCCGCTCGGGGGTGGCGCAACAATGTTCAGACATTGGCCCCCGGCGCGTCGAGGATTTGCACCGCGCCGATGCGCCAGCCCGCCTCCGTCCGTTCCATCAGATAGCCCAGCAGATGCGTGAACCCCTGAGGATCAACCACCTGCACCACCTGATAAAAACGCGCCCCATCCGCGCGCCGGTCGAGGAACCGCACCTCCGCCGGGTTCTGCACCATCGGGTAGCCATTGCTCACCATGCTGCGGAAATTTTCAGGGGTTTGGAAAAAACGCTGCAAATTCGGCGTGGCGAATTCTAATGCGGCGGCGAAATCATTAGCGCGAAAAGCGTCGAACTGGCGGTTGATCGTCTCTTCGATCTCAGCCTGCTGCGCCATCGCGCCAAAGCTCAGGAGGGCCGATAGCACCAGCCCTCCGAAAAACGTGAACATCCCTTTGCGCATTGCCTTTCCCCCTTGTCCTTGCTGAATGATCTAAGTCACGCAAGGGCAGAGGCAAAAGTTTCACGCGCCGGTCAGCTTGCCCGCAAGCGCGTCGTCGATCAGCGTGACGGTCTCTTCCACGCCATAAAGCGCGATGAAGCCACCAAACCGCGGCCCCTGATCGGCGCCCAGCAGCACTTGGTACAGCGCCTTGAACCAGTCGCGCAGCGGGTCGAAACGCTCCTTGCCGACGGCAAACACCATGCTCTGCAGCGCCTCGGCATCCAGCCCGCCGTCCCAGACCTTGAGCCGGTCGCGCAGGTCTTCCAGCGCCTCGCGTTCCAACTCGGTGGGCGCGCGGAACACCTTCGTGGGCTTCACGAAGTCGTTGAAATAGCGCACCGCGTGGCCCGCCGCGGCATCCATGCCGGGGTTGGTCTCGGGCGTGGCCTCGGGCGCGTAGCGCTGGATGAAGCCCCAAAGCTGCGACTTGTCCTCGGCGCTCGACACGGAGGCGAGGTTCAAGAGCATCGAGAAGGGCACCACCATGTCCGACTTCGGGACATCGCCGCCGTGGATGTGCCACACGGGGTTGTTGAGCCGCGCCTTCACGTCCTGTGTCTCATAGGCGCGCAGCTGCTGGTGATACTCGTCGACCGCCTTGGGGATCACGTCGAAATACATCCGCTTGGCCGTCTTCGGCTTGAGGAACATGAAATACGACAGGCTTTCGGTGCTGGCATAGGTCAGCCATTGGTCGATCGAGATGCCGTTGCCGGAAGACTTGGAGATCTTCTGCCCGTTCTCGTCGAGGAACAGCTCATAGCTGAAATGCTCGGGCTTCTTGCCGCCGAGGATCTCGCAGATACGGTCGTAGATCGCCGTGTTGGTGGCGTGTTCCTTGCCGTACATCTCGAAGTCGACGTCGAGCGCGGCCCAGCGGGCGCCGAAATCGGGCTTCCACTGCAGCTTCACGTTGCCGCCGGTGACCGGCAGGGTCATCTCGTTGCCGTCCTCGTCGTCGAAGGTGATCGTGCCGTCCTTGGCGTTGACCTCCTTCATCGGCACATACATCACGCGGCCCGTTTCGGGGTGGATCGGCAGGAAGATCGAATAGGTCTGCGCGCGCTCTTCACGTAGCGATTTCAGCATCACCGCCATGATCTCGTCGTACTTCTCGCAGGCGCGCAGCAGCACCTCGTCGAACTGGCCCGAGCGGTAGAATTCGCGCGCGGAATAGAACTCGTACTCGAAGCCGAAGGTGTCGAGGAACCGGCGCAGCATGGCGTTGTTGTGATGGCCAAAGCTCTCATGCGTGCCGAAGGGGTCCGGCACGGAGGTCAGCGGCTTGTGCATATGCTCGGCCAGCATCTCCCGCTGCGGCACGTTGCCCGGCACCTTGCGCATGCCGTCGAGGTCGTCCGAAAAACAGACCAGCTTGGTCGGGATGTCGCTGATCTCTTCAAAGGCGCGCTTGATCATCGTGGTGCGCAGCACCTCGCCGAAGGTGCCGATATGCGGCAGACCCGAGGGGCCATAGCCCGTCTCGAACAGGACGTAACCCTTCTCTGGCGGCTTCTTGGCATAGCGTTTGAGCACCCGGCGCGCTTCTTCAAAGGGCCATGCTTTGCTGCTGAGTGCCGCGTCTCGGGTCTCGGACATGTCAGATCATCCATCTTTTGGCGTCCCTGCGCCCAATGCGCACGGGGTCGCCCGTTCCTATTGCGTCACTCCCTGAGGGTCAATATTCTGCACCGCAACATACCTGTGCAAAGGATACCGCGATGCCCGACACGTCTTCCCTCTCGCTCAGCGCCCAAGACAGTCTTGTCGCGCTGATGATCGCGGTCTCGGCCTCGGATGAGGACATCCGCACCGCCGAACTGGTCAAAATCGAATCCGCGCTGAACCTGCTGCCGGTCTTCTCGGGCTATGACAATGATCGCGTCTCGACGATTGGCAAAACGGTCTTTGACCTGTTTGAACAGGAGGATGGGTTGGATGCCCTCTTTGGCCTGATCCGCGAGGCCCTGCCGGAGCGTTTGCATGAAACGGCCTATGCGCTGGCCTGCGACGTGGCCGCCGCCGATGGCACGCTGGACGAGGCCGAGCTGCGGCTGCTCGAAGAGATCCGTTATGAGCTTAACATAGACCGGCTCCACGCCGCCGCGATCGAACGCGGCGCGCGGGCGCGGCACCTGACCTGAGCGCGGGTTAGGACTCTTCCAGCGCGACTTCCGGCTCGGCCCCGACCTCGGCTTCGGCATCAGGGTCGGGCGCCGCTGGCGTCTTAGGCGCGGCTTCGCCCTCCGGCTCGGGCTTTACGGCGACGTTATACAACAGGCCCCACCGCTCCAGCAGCCCGCGTTGCACACGTTTGGCCCGCGCGTTCCAAGCCCTCGCCCCCGGCGGACGCTCTCGCTCGGCCCGACTGATCTTGGCCCGTTCCTCGATATTCGCGGTCAGGATCGTAAAGGCCAGCACCCGGTCCTCGGGCGTGGTCAGGAACCCGGCCAGCGCCGAGACGAAGTTCAGCGTACCGGTCTTCGCGTCGATCTCAATCGGATTGTCACGCTCGGGGCGGCCCCGATCATCGCGCAGATAGACCGGTTTCAGGATCGGCCGCAGCCCCGTGCCGTGGATGCGCGCCAGCCCCCCGGCCATGTCATGCACGGTCATCTTGCTGTCGTCGCCAAGGCCCGAATGGTCGATCATCGCCGGGTTTTCCATGCCCAGTTCCTCAATCGCCCATTTGTTCATCTCGGCGGCAGAGGCCCGCAGGCTCGGCACCGTGCCCAACCGTTTGGCGCTGGCAGCCATGCCGACCATCTCGGCGGTGAGGTTGGTGGAGTATTTCAACATGTCCTTGAGGATGGGCCGCAGCTTGGTGCTGCGGTGGGTAACGAGGGTCTCGCCCTCTGGCAGCGTCTCGATCAGCTCTGCATCGCCCAGTTTGATGCCATGGCTCCGGGCGATGGTGGCAAAGATGTCGCCCGCATAGACACCGGGCCGCCGGATCGGCAGCCAACGCGCCCCGCCAGAGCCCAAGGCCCCTTCCGCGACCGTCCAGACATCGCGCTCAGGCCGGTTCTCGTAGGTATAAACCGGCCCGCTGCGGTCCACGACCTCCATCGTGGCGACGCGCACGGCGGGGGCATAGCGCGCCGCGCGGCCCTCCATCGTCACGTCATAACCGTCGCCGCTGCGCTTCCACTCGAAATGCACGCGATTGTAGTTCAGCGCGATGCCTGAGACGCCGGGGTTGTAGCCGACATGGTCAGGCTGTTCGGGGTCAATCGCAAAGGTCGCGGGCAGCGCGCCCTCATAGACCTTGAAACCGCCCTTCACGCCGATGATGCCCGCCTCTTTCAGGTCTTCGGCCATCTGCCCCAGATTGTCGCTGTCGAGGGTCGGATCCCCCCCACCGACGAGGATCAGATCGCCCTGCACCTCACCATCGACGACACCGCCGGTCGCCAACAGGCGCGTCTCGAACACATGATCCGGCCCCAGCTCATCCAGCGCATAAAGCGCGGTGATCGCCTTGATGCTGCTGGCGGGCGGGATGCCATCGGTGGCGTTGGACGCCTCCAGCCAGATGCCAGTGTCGACATCGACCACGGCAAAGGCCACCGTGCCGGTGATCCCGCTGTCGGCGATGATCTCGGACACATTGGGAATGGCCTGTTTATACAGGTCGGCATCGCGCCCCACGGGGCGCAACGAAGTGGTCGGCGGCTCGGCCCAAGCAGAGGCCGCCGCCAGTGCAGCGGCAGCCGTCCCAAGGAAAATGCGGCGTGTGAAACGTCGTGAAAAACTCTGGCTCATGGGCTTGATATAAACCCCAAGCGGCGTTCGGCCACAACCGGTCTGACAAGGGTGGAGCTTTCGCGGTTGCACAAAACCGCCGACCTGCTAACCCAACGTCATGCAACGCGCCATTCCGATCATGTTCATCGCCATGTCACTGATCCCCGCAGGGGACAGCGCGGGTAAAATCCTGACCTCTGGCATGGGGGTGGCACCGGTCTTCGTGGCATGGTCGCGCTTTGCCATCGGGGCGCTGATGGTGCTGCCGTTCCTGCCCCGTGGCACATGGGGGCTGATGCGCGATTGGCGGCTCTGGCTGCGGGCGGGCACCTTGGCCTTGGGGATCACCTGCATTCAAACCGCGCTCAGGACCGAGGCGATTGCCAATGTCTTCGCCGCCTTCTTCATCGGGCCGATGATCAGCTACCTGCTGGCCGCCATCTTTTTGCGCGAGCGCATCAGCCTGCTGCGCAGCGCGTTGATCCTCATGGGCTTTTGCGGCGTGCTGCTGGTGGTGCGCCCGGGGTTGGGCGGTGGCACTGGCGGGCCGGGGCTGCTCTTTGCCGTGGCGGCGGGGCTGTTCTACGGCGTCTTTCTCACCATGTCGCGCTGGCTGTCGGACCTCGCCCCGCCGCTAGCGCTGACCTTCACCCAACTGGCGATGAGCGCGGTGATGCTGCTGCCTCTGGGGCTGATGAACCTACCCGCAGCCACCCTGCCCGTGGCGGGGCTGGCCACCGCGAGCGCGCTGTTTTCGATGCTGGGCAATCTGCTGCTGCTCTATGCCTACCGCCGGGCGCCTGCCACGCGGCTGGCGCCGCTGGTCTATTTCCAACTGATCGCGGCGGTGCTGCTGGGGTTGTTCCTGTTCAGCACCCTGCCCGATGCGCTGACTTGGGCGGGGCTTGCGGTGATCATCACCGCGGGCATCACCTCGGCCCGGCTACGCTGAACGCCAGCCCCCCGCCGCGCGCAATGCGGTGGAAGAGACATCGACCATCGGCACATTGACGAAACACCACGCAGGCGCCGTGGCGCGGCCCAGCAACTGGCTGTTCCGCCCCGCGATCCGGTAGGGCGCATAAAGCGCCGCCGCCCGGCTCATCCGGGCCGAGATGCGCTGCCCGGGCCGCGCCAGCACGCCCACCGGCACCGTCTCCATGATCTGCCGCCAGTCTTGCCACAGATGGAACTGCGCAAGGTTGTCGGCCCCCATCAGCCAGACGAACCGCACCCCGGGATAGTGCCGCCGCAGCGCCGCCAGCGTCTGTGCGGTGTAGCGCGTGCCAAGCTGCGCCTCGATACCCGTGATCTCAACCTTGGGGTGATCCATCACCGCCCGCGCCCGCGCCATGCGCTGCGCCATCGGCGCCGGGCCATGCTCTTTCAACGGATTGCCGGGGCTCAGCAGCCACCAGACCCGATCCAGCCCGAACCGTTTCAATGCCTCGCGGGTGATATGCGCATGCCCCTCATGCGCCGGGTCAAAAGACCCGCCCAACAGGCCCACGACCTGCCCTTTGGTGGCGAATGGCATGGTATTGCGCAAGAAAATGGCCCCCGATCCGAAATCAGGGGCCAAAGGAGGGGCATTGCAGCCCTTTGTCAATGCGAAGCCCTTACTTGTGCTTCACGATCTCGCCCGAACGCAGCCGCGCGACATAGCTGTTCAGCTCTCGCTTCACGATCGGCATCAGGAAGTAGAGCGCGATGATGTTCACGATCGCCATGGAGAAGAGCATGGCGTCGCTGAAGTCGATCACCGGCCCAAGGCTCGCCGCCGCGCCGATCACGATGAAGAGGCAGAAGATCACCTTGAAGGTCAGCTCCTTCGCCGCCCCTTCGCCAAAGAGATAGGTCCATGCCTTGAGCCCGTAGTAGGACCAGCTGATCATGGTCGAGAAGGCAAAGAGCACCACCGCCACCATCAAGAGCACCGGGAACCACGAGAAGGCCCGCGCATAGGCCGCCGAGGTCAGCGCCACGCCGCTCACGTCGCCCTCAGTCGCGATCCGGCCTGCCTCGGCGTTCCAGATGTAGAGACCGGTTTCAGGGTCTTGGTTGAGTACACCGCTGATTACGATGACCAGCGCGGTCATGGTGCAGATCACCACCGTGTCGATGAAGGGCTCCAAAAGGGCGACATAGCCTTCGGTCACCGGCTCTTTGGTGCGCACCGCCGAGTGGGCGATGGCCGCCGAGCCGATGCCCGCTTCGTTTGAGAACGCCGCACGGCGGAAGCCTTGGATCAACGCGCCGGTAAAGCCGCCGACAACGCCCAGACCGGTAAAGGCGCCCATGAAGATCTGGCCAAAGGCCCAGCCGATCATATCCCAGTTGATGATCAGGATCAGGATCGAGACCAGCACATAGAAGATACCCATGAAAGGCACGATCTTTTCGGTCACCCGCGCGATGGATTTCAGACCGCCCGCGATCACCGCAAAGGTCACGCCCGCAAGGACAACCCCGGTGATCCAGCCCGGATAGTCCCCCAAGACACCGGCAAGCTGCGCATGGGCTTGGTTGGCTTGGAACATATTGCCGCCGCCAAGCGCGCCGAGGATGGTGAAGATCGAAAAGAGCACCGCCATGAAGCCCCCCAGCGGCAGGCCCCGCTCGGAAAATCCTTTGACGATGTAATACATCGGCCCGCCCGAGACATGGCCGTCGGGGAATTCATTGCGGTATTTCACCCCGAGCGTACATTCGGTGAACTTGGTCGCCATGCCGAAGAGGCCCGCGATCACCATCCAAAAGGTCGCCCCCGGCCCGCCGATGCTGACCGCCACCGCAACGCCCGCGATATTGCCCAGACCCACGGTGCCCGACAGCGCCGTCGCCAGCGCCTGAAAGTGGCTCACCTCGCCCGCATCGTCGGGATCGGAGTAATCCCCCTTCACAAGCTGGATCGAATGCCAGAACCCTTTGAGCTGGATGGCCCCGAAATAGACGGTGAAGACCACGGCCCCCACGACCAGCCACAGCGCGATCCAAGAGAAATTCGTCCCCGGCAGCGGGGCAAAGATGAATGACACATACCAACCGGTGTAATCGGCAAAGATCTGGTTGATACGTTGGTCGATGCCCGCAGCCTCTTGCGCGGCGGCAAGGCCCGGCAGCAATGACGCAAAGGCCGCCATCGCAAAGGTCAGTAACTTGTTCATGGCGTTTCCTTTCAGGGAATGATCGTGACCGGCACGCTGGAGCCTGCGACCAACCGGCCCGTCACCCCACCAAAGAGCCGCTTGAGGCCCCGCTCACCAACCCGCCCGACGACGATCTGAACCGCGCCGCGCTTTTTGGCCACCGCTTCGAGGATGTCGGCCACGTCGCCATGCCGCACGAGTCCCTCGACCTCGACACCTGCGGCCTTGGCCTCGGCCACGGCAGGGTCGAGCACCACGTCATGGGCACGCTGCAACTCCTGCTCGCGCCGCTTGTGGCGCTGCTCGTTCTCTTCCTTGGTCTGAAAGGTGAAAGGCGACCATTCGATCACAAAGCAAACGGTGATCGAACAATCCCCGATCTGTTTGGCCTGTGACTGGGCAAACGCCAAGGCTCGCGCGCCGGCCTCCGACCCGTCCAGACCCACAACGATGGTGGATTTTGTCATGAGTATTTCCCTGTTGTTGCGCTGAAACCGGCGCACCGCGAACGGTGAGAACCGCCTTCAACCTCCCTACTCTGCGGTAGGCGGTTTTTACCGTCCAACCGCAGATTGAATAAATTCTAGCGCGAAAACGGCAGAAAAGTCGACCGAATTTCACTGATCGACTGCGCGGATCGCCTGCCAAACCCTTGCAAAACCATCCAATAGCCTGCCCAGCCATGCCGCCTGCGCGCGCCACAGGCACGCCACGCAAACCGCCGCCGGGCAAGGTGCCTGCGCGGTACAGAGTGTTTGATATTGCCCCGCCCGGGCGATATTGGACTGCAAACCCCAAAACGCGTTGCAAGGATTCTCCAATGGCCGCCTATCAATACGTCTATCACATGTCCGGCGTCTCCAAGACCTATCCCGGGGGCAAGAAGACATTCGAAAACATCCACCTGAACTTCCTGCCCGGCGTGAAGATCGGTGTCGTCGGCGTCAACGGCGCGGGTAAATCCACCCTGCTCAAGATCATGGCCGGGCTCGACAAGGATTTCTCGGGCGAGGCCTGGGCCGCCGAGGGCGCGAAAGTCGGCTACCTGCCGCAGGAGCCGAAGCTCGACCCCGAAAAAACCGTGCGCGAAAACGTGATGGAGGGCGTCTCCGAGAAGAAGGCGATCCTCGACCGTTACAACGAATTGGCGATGAACTACTCGGATGAGACCGCCGAGGAGATGGCCAAGCTGCAAGACGACATCGACGCGCAGAACCTCTGGGACCTCGACAGCCAGATCGACGTGTCGATGGAGGCGCTGCGCTGCCCGCCGGACGACGCGATGCCGGAAAACCTCTCGGGCGGTGAGGCGCGCCGCGTGGCGCTCTGTAAGCTGCTTCTCGAAGCACCCGACATGCTGCTGCTCGATGAACCGACCAACCACCTCGACGCCGAGACCATCGCTTGGCTGCAGCAGCACCTGATCGACTACAAGGGCACCATCCTCTGCGTCACCCACGACCGTTACTTTCTCGACGACATCACCGGCTGGATCCTCGAACTCGACCGCGGCCGCGGCATTCCTTACGAGGGCAACTACTCCGACTGGTTGGAGCAGAAGGCCAAGCGGCTGGCCCAAGAAGCCCGCGAGGACAAGTCCAAGCAAAAGACGCTGGAGCGCGAACTCGAATGGATGCGCCAAGGCGCCAAGGCCCGTCAGGCGAAATCCAAGGCCCGTATCGCGGCCTATAACGAGATGGCCGAACAGTCCGAACGCGAAAAGCTTTCCCGCGCCCAGATCGTCATCCCCAACGGTCCGCGCCTCGGGAACAAGGTGATCGAGGTCGAAGGTCTGAAGAAGCACATGGGCGACAAGCAGTTGATCGACGGGCTCGACTTCTCGCTGCCGCCCGGTGGCATCGTCGGCGTGATCGGCCCCAACGGCGCGGGTAAATCGACGCTCTTCAAGATGCTGACCGGGCACGAGAAACCCGACGAGGGCAGCATCGAATACGGCGACACGGTCGAGCTGTCCTACGTCGACCAGAGCCGCGACGACCTGAACCCAGAGGACACCGTCTGGCAGGCGATCTCGGGCGGTGCGGAACTGATCAAGCTCGGCGACGCCGAGGTGAACTCCCGCGCCTATTGCTCGTCCTTCAACTTCAAGGGCGGCGACCAGCAGAAGAAAGTGGGCCTCCTGTCGGGTGGTGAGCGCAACCGCGTGCACATGGCGCGGCTGCTGAAAGAGGGCGGCAACGTGCTGCTGCTCGATGAGCCGACCAACGACTTGGACGTCGAAACCCTCCGCGCTCTCGAAGACGCGCTTGTGGATTTTGCGGGCTGCGCCGTGGTCATCTCGCACGACCGTTTCTTCCTCGACCGGATTTGTACGCATATTCTGGCCTTCGAGGGCGAGGCGCATGTCGAATGGTTCGAGGGCAACTTCGAGGACTACGAAGAAGACAAGAAGCGCCGTCTGGGTGCCGATGCGCTGGAGCCCAAGCGCCTGAAGCACAAGAAGTTCGCGCGGTAAGGATTGCGACTTAGCGATCTAAAGGGCGTCGGATTTCCGGCGCCCTTTTTCGTGCGCTCCATTGCCACTGGGCCGCCCGGTGGTACACCGGGCATCGCCCTCCCTCCCCCCGGAGGGCGATTTTGCAACGCTGCAACAGCTTGCCAGACCTCCACATCTTGCAGCGCCCCGCCAAACAGCGCCGTTGCGGATCGCCCCCAGGGAGGGCGACGCCCTCAGCACATGAACGCAAAAACCCGCCCGCAATGCGGACGGGTCTATCCCTTCAAAGGCTCCTGCCCTTAGCGTTCGTCGTCGATCGCCGTCTCCAGCTGGGCAAAGAGGTTATCCTCATCATGCCGCACCAAACCATGCAGCGGATCCCAGCTTTGCAGATATTCGCGCAGTTTGTTGCTGGCCGACAGGCCCGACCAGAGGCGCTGTTCGGTCACCGAATGCACCTGCAAGGACGGGGCCAGCCCGCCGTTCATGCCCTTGCCGTCCCAGTTCTTCTCCAGATGCTCGCGCATCCGCTCGGCCATAGAGGCCGTGTTCAACCGCGCGCGGCTCATCACCACGCCGATGAAACGCCCGCTGCCTGCATAGGCCAGATGAAAACGCATGCCCTCCAGCGAATGTACCGAAGCGCGGGCCACCTGCTCCATCTGGCGGCGGAAGGCCGGCGCCTTGACCGCGCGATAGATGCCGCGCGCCCCCTCGACCGAGATCGAAAACAGGCTCATCGAGAAACAGCCGCTTGGCAGGCGCAGCAGGTAATTCTCAAGCGCGGAGACATTGCTACAGGCCGAGACATCGAGATCGAAATCCTCGTCAAAGCGGATCTGCATCATCTGCGTCAACTCGGCCAGCGTATGCTGCGCCTCGCGCTCGCGCAGCAGAGACGCGTTGAGCATGCTGGCGGCATTGATACGCGCGCTGAGTTCGACACCATCCAATGGTTTGCAAAGGAAATCCGTGGCACCCGCATCAAATGCCCGCTGCATCATCGCAGGCTCTTTGCTGGCGGTGATCATGATGATCGGCACGGCGCGGTAAAAGGGCACATCGCGGATCATCTCACACAGGCTGATCCCGTTGATGCCCGGCATCATGATATCAAGCAGGAAGGAATCGAAGGGCCGGTTCGACTCCTGCATGATCTCCAGCGCTTCTTCCGAGCTTTCGCAGCAGGTCAGCTCGTAATTGTCATTTTCGGTCAGGCAACCTGTGAGCAGATCAAGGATGACCGGGTCATCGTCTACGGCAAGGATACGCATCATGTCTCGTTACTCCACATGGGGGGCGCTGGCAGGCGCACTTGGGGCTTTCTGGCAAAAAACCACCTGCGCCGGGCAGTAATGAGACCGGTTTGCGGCAAACTCGGGACGGTGCAAATTGGCGTGTTTCCCGCAAAATATGGGGATCGCGAAACTTCGTGGCGGGAATTTGCCGAAAACCACGCGGCAAAGCGCGCCGAAACCCGCCAAAATGCGATGCCCCTTGAACGAATCCCCCCCGAGTGCAATATAGACGGTGCAGACGTTATCTTTTTCGACCCACTGTCTCCCTCATACGGCGCTCAGTCTATCGATCCAGACCAACCACGCCGGGCCATCGCACCAACGCGGATGGCATAAATATGGAGACTACGGATATGGCCACTGGCACCGTAAAATGGTTCAACACAACTAAAGGCTTCGGCTTCATTGCTCCCGATGGCGGCAGCAAAGACGTTTTCGTGCACATTTCCGCTGTTGAGCGCGCTGGCCTGACCGGCCTGGCCGACAACCAGAAAGTGACCTTCGACATCGAAGCAGGCCGTGACGGCCGTGAATCCGCGACCAACCTCGCGCTGGCCTAAGGCCCGGGGGCTTCGGCCCTGATGCAAGAATTCGAACCGACCTGCTGACACCGGCAGGTCGGTTTTTTTATGTCCGGCCTTGCTAAAATGGCCTCCCATGGCAAAATGCGGGCGAAACGCATTATTTTGATGGAGCCTGCCATGCGCCGCCGTACCTTTTTGACCAGCACCGTGGCCGCGGCCGCCCTTCCCCTGATGGCGCAGGCCCGCACCGCCGCCTATGACCCCGCCCCGCAGATGGTCCCGGTCAAGGCGCAATATGCGCCCGGGCAATTGCTGATCCTGCCGCGGAGCCATTATCTCTATTTCGTGACGTCGCCGGGCCAAGCGATGCGCTATGGCGTGGGCGTCGGCAAAGCGGGGCTGGAGTTCACCGGCACCGCGACCATCGACGTGAAAAAGGAATGGCCCACATGGCGGCCAACCAATGAGATGATCGAACGCGACCCACAGGCCTACAAACGCTTCATCGGCAACACCGACGCCCAGCCCGGCGGCCCCGGCAACCCCTTGGGCGCGCGGGCGCTCTATCTGTTCCAAAACGGGCGGGACACTTATTTCCGCATTCACGGCACCACGCAGCCGAACTCCATCGGGCGGTCCGTGTCGAACGGCTGTATCCGGATGCTGAACGAGCATGTGATCGACCTGTACCAGCGGGTGCCGATTGGGACAAAGGTCACGGTGCTCTAGGGCCCCTTTCGACAACACCCAGCCCGGAATCAAGCCGCAGGCGCCGGGCCATCGCCTGCCCGCCCGGACGGGTAGGCGATTTAGTGAGTTCGGGTGCGCCATTGCGAAGGCGCGTCACGACTGAGCCATAAAGCGGCACGAGGCTCCGTCGGATCGCCGACCCGCGTGCAGGCGCTGGCCCTTCCCACCAAGAAAAAGGGCCAGCGCAGCGCCGGCCCCTCCCCTCATCATGGACGCCAGAGCTTACTGAAGCGCTTTATCCGTAATGTCATGCGTCCAAGCGCCCTCGGGCTCCTTGGTGATCATGCCACCTTCCATGGTGATCGCCGCACTGCGATCAAAGGCCGCCTCGTCCAGCCGCCCGTCGCTGCCCTCGGTCAGCTTCGCGATCTCGCCCATCATGCGGGTCTGGTGCTTTTCGGTCTGCGCGCCGGTCTGGTCGTTTTCCAGCACGATGTCGGCGGCTTCTTCGACGTTCTCCTCGGCGTATTTCCAGCCTTTCATGGAGGCCCGGACGAAACGCGCCAGTTTGTCGACCATCTCGGGGTCTTCGAGGTTCTCCTCGGTGGTATAAAGACCGTCCTCCAGCGTGGAGATGCCTTCGTCTTCGTATTTGAAGACCACCAAATCCTCGGGCGTCAGCCCTGCGTCGATCACCTGCCAATATTCGTTGTAGGTCATGGTGGTGGCGCATTCGACCTGCTTTTGCAGTAGGGGGTCGACGTTGAAGTTGATCTTCTGGATCGTCACCCCACCGTCGGAGCCATCGGTGGGATAGCCCAGCTTGCCCATCCAGCTCATCAGCGGGATCTCGTTGCCGAAGAACCAAGTGCCCAACGTGTTGCCGGGGAAATCCTCGGGGCTCTCGATGCCATGCTCTTTCAGACAGGTCAGCATCAGCCCCGATTTGGCGAAAGGTTGCGCGATGTTCACGATCGGCGCGCCCTTCTCCCGCGCGGCCAGCGCCGAGGGCAGCCAGTCCACCATCACGTCAGCCCCGCCGCCCAAGAGCACCTGCACCGGCGCGATGTCCGGGCCGCCGGGCTTGATCGTGACGTCCAGCCCCTCTTCTTCATAGAACCCCTTGTCCTTGGCCACATAATAGCCCGCGAACTGGGCCTGCGTGACCCATTTGAGCTGTAGCGTCAGGTCGTCGGCGGCCTGCGCCACGCCCCCCCAGAGGCCCAAGGCGGCCCCGGCGGCGATCTTCGTGATGGTTTTCATTTTTATCTCCCTGTTGGTTGGTCGTCTCTAGTTCCTTTGGCTGGGGTGCCAGAAGGTCACCCGTCCTTCGATAAGGGCCATGATACCATAGAACGCCGATCCGGCTATTGCCGCGACAACAATCTCGGCCCAGACCAGATCAAGCGCAAGCTGACCCACCGAGGTGGAGATGCGAAAGCCCATCCCCAGCACCGGAGAGCCGAAGAATTCAGCAACGATGGCGCCAATGAGGGCAAGGGTGGTGCCGATCTTCAACCCGTTGAAGACAAAGGGCATCGCCGCGGGCAGCCGCAGCTTCAGAAGCGTCCGCCAATAGCCCGCCGCATAGGTGCGCATCAGGTCGCGCTGCATCGCGTCGCTGGCCTGCAGCCCCTGCACCGTGTTCACCAGCATCGGGAAGAACACCATGACCACGACAATCGCCGCTTTCGATTGCCAGCCGAAGCCGAACCACATCACCATGATCGGCGCCATGCCGATGATCGGCAGCGCAGCCACGAAGTTGCCCACCGGCAGCAAGCCACGTTGCAGAAAGGGGAAGCGGTCGATGGCCAGCGCGATCAGGAAGGCCGCGCCGCAGCCGATGATGTAACCGCTCAGCGCCCCCTTGATCACGGTCTGCACGAAGTCGATCCACAGGATATCGAGCGACGTGGCCATGCGCGCCGCGATGACCGAGGGCGCAGGCAGCAGCACTTGGTTGATCTCG
Organism: Sulfitobacter sp. R18_1; assembly: GCF_017743915.1. Lineage (NCBI taxonomy): Bacteria > Pseudomonadati > Pseudomonadota > Alphaproteobacteria > Rhodobacterales > Roseobacteraceae > Sulfitobacter > Sulfitobacter sp. R18_1. The sequence continues at coordinate 54,655 of NZ_JAGHRG010000003.1, read as the reverse complement.
AACCCGCGCACCACGCCCTCCCAAACGGCGATCAGCGTGATGCCAAAGACCAGCGGTGCCGCCAGCGACGCGCCGCGCGAAGGCCGCTGCCGCGCCAGCCAGACGTTGAGCGACAGGCCCGCGACCCATGCGACGATGGCAAAAAGAACCCAGCCCATCATGCCATCCCCATCCGTTTCAAGGTCAGCCGCTGCACCAGCCCGATAAGCCCCACCATGGCCGCCGCAAGGGCTGCGGCCATGAGAAGCGCGCTCCAGATCTGCACGGTCTGACCGTAGTAGCTGCCCGCGAGCAGCCGCGCGCCGAGGCCCGCGACAGCCCCCGTCGGCATCTCGCCCACAATGGCCCCGACCAGCGAGGCCGCGACGCCCACCTTCAGCGAGGTGAAGAAATAGGGCATCGAGGACGGCAGCCGCAGTTTCCAGAAGGTCTGCCAGCCGCTCGCGTTCCATGTCCGCATCTGGTCAAGCTGCATCTGGTCGGGGCTGCGCAGCCCCTTCACCATGCCCACGACGACGGGGAAGAACGACAGATACATGCTGATGATCGCCTTGGGCAGCAGGCCCGAAAGCCCCACGGCATTCAGCACCACGATGATCATCGGTGCGATGGCGAGGATCGGAATCGTCTGGCTGGCGATCACCCAAGGCATCACGCTCATGTCCATCGTGCGGTTGAAGACGATGCCGACGGCGAGAAGCGTGCCGAGCGCGGTGCCCATGACGAAGCCCAGAAAGGTCGCGCTGAAGGTGACCCATGTGTGATAGATCAGCGAGCGTTTCGAGGTGACCTTTTTCTCCACCGTGGTCTTCCACAGTTCCGCGCCAACCTGATGCGGCGCGGGGAGTTTCGGTTTCTCCTGCGACCAGGTGTCGGCCACCAATTCCGAGAATGTCAGCGTTTTATCGGCCCGTGCCGCCACATCCCGCGCCCATTGCGCGTTGAGCGCGACAGCCGCGCCATACCAGACGACGATCAACAGACCCACGACCGTGAGAACGGGGATAATGTTACGCATCAATCGTCCCCATGCCCGGCGCGCAGCCCCTCGCGCACGCGGTGCGCGATCTCGAGGAATTCCGGCGTCTCGCGAATCTCCAAAGGCCGTTCGCGCGGCAGCGGACTTTCGATCACGTCGGCAATCCGGCCCGGACGCGGGCTCATCACCACGATCTTGGTGGAAAGATACACCGCTTCGGGGATCGAATGGGTGACGAAGGCGATGGTCTTTTCGGTGCGCGCCCAGAGCTTCAAGAGCTGCTCGTTGAGGTGGTCGCGCACGATCTCGTCGAGCGCGCCGAAGGGTTCGTCCATCAGCAGGATGTCGGCATCGAAGGACAGCGCCCGCGCGATGGAGGCACGCTGCTGCATCCCGCCCGACAATTGCCAGGGAAACTTCTTCTCGAACCCCGAAAGCTCCACGAGGTCGAGCACCCGTTTCACCCGCTCGGCCTGCTCGGCCCGGGGCACGCCCATGATCTCAAGCGGCAGGCGGATGTTGCCGCCGATGGTGCGCCATGGGTAGAGCCCCGCCGCCTGAAAGACGTAGCCATAGGCCCGCGATTTACGCGCTTCCTCGGGCGAGACGCCGTTGATGGTCACGCTGCCGCCCGTGGGCTGCTCGAGGTCGGCCATGACCCTCAGAAAGGTCGTCTTGCCGCAGCCCGAGGGGCCGATGAAGCTGACGAAATCCCCTTTGTGGATCTCAAGGTTCACGTCTTTCAACGCGTGGACCGGCCCGTCATTGGTTTGAAAGGTCAGGTCAAGATTGCTGGCGCTGATCACGCTCTGGCTGTCATTCACGTATTTTACTTCCCTGTTGGTCGGCCGCTTTTAGCGCGGCACTTTACCCGGTTGTCGTGGCGGTTCTACATCGCTCAGATCCCCGCCGGGATGTTCAGCGGGTCGCGCTTGATCATCTTGGGACTGTTGAGTTCCTTCCACTTGCTGAGGGCGACATTGGCGCTCGGGAAGGCCGGGCGCGGCACGAAACGGCCTCGGCCGGGCTGCGGCTGGCTGTTCTGACCCCAGGCCCAGATCACCTCGCCGCGGCTCAGGGTATAGCGGCTCTGCGCCTTGACCTCGAAGCCTTCGAAAACGTTGTAATCCAGCACCGAATGATGGTTCGCCGGGCTGATCGTCTTGGTGATCTTCGGATCCCAAACCACGATATCGGCATCCGCCCCTTCGACGATGGCACCCTTCTGCGGATAGATGTTGAGGATCTTGGCGATATTGGTCGAGGTTGCGGCGACGAACTCATTCGGTGTCAGGCGACCCGTCTCCACCCCTTCGGTCCAGAGCACGGCCAGACGCTCTTCCAGCCCGTTTGAGCCGTTGGGAATGATCCGGAAATCATCGCGGCCCGCACGCTTCTGCTCGGTGCTGAACGCCGCGTGATCCGTCGCCACCACCTGCAAACTGCCCGCCTGCAACCCGGCCCAAAGGCTGTCTTGGTGGTCTTTCGAGCGGAAGGGCGGCGACATGACGCGCCGCGCGGCGTGGTCCCAATCTTTGTTGAAATACTCAGACTCGTCCAGCGTCAGGAATTGGATCAGCGGCTCGCCATAGACCCGCATCCCCTTTTGCCGCGCCCGGCGGATTGCCTCGTGGGTCTGCTCGCAGGAAACATGCACGATATAGAGCGGCACGCCTGCTGTGTCGGCGATGGTGATCGCCCGGTTCGCGGCCTCGCCCTCAAGCTCCGGCGGGCGGGAATAGGCATGGCCCTCCGGCCCGGTGATGCCTTGATCGAAATACTTCTGCTGCAACTCGGCGACAAGATCGCCGTTTTCGGCATGGACCATCGGCAACGCGCCCAGTTCTGCGCAGCGCTTGAAAGAGGCGAACATCTCGTCGTCCTCGATCATCAAGGCCCCCTTGTAGGCCATGAAGTGCTTGAAGCTGTTCACCCCCATGTCGACCGCGTCTTTCATCTCGTTAAAGACGGTCTCGTCCCAGCCGGTGACGGCCATGTGATAGCCGATGTCGCTGCAAATCTGCGGCGCCGACTTGCGGTGCCATTCGTTGATCGCGTTCTTGATGCTGCCATCGGCGCCGGGCAGGCAGAAATCGACCACCATCGTAGTGCCGCCCACCGCCGCGGCCCATGTGCCGCTCTCAAAGGTCTCAGCCGCCGTGGTGCCCATGAAGGGCATCTCCAGATGCGTATGCGGATCGATCCCGCCGGGGATCACATAGGCGCCTTCCGCGTCGATGTATTCGTCACCCGTAAGGTCCTCGCCGATGCGCTTGATCTTCTCTCCCTCGATCAGCACGTCGGCCTTCCACGTCCGGTCCGCCGTGCAGACCATGCCACCTTTGATTACCTTGCTCATCTTTCTCTCCCCATCTTTCTGGCTGTTCACATCGGGGGGCCGGGGCAGCACCCCCGACCTCCGCCCGAGTGTTCAGCCCTCTATTTCCGCTGTCTCCAGCACCGCATGGAGCAGCACATCCGCCCCCGCTTTGGCCCAATCCTTGGTGATCTCCTCGGCCTCGTTATGGCTCAGACCATCGACGCAGGGGCACATCACCATAGCCGTGGGGGCCACGCGGTTGATCCAGCAGGCATCATGGCCCGCGCCAGAGATCAGGCTCATATGGCTGTAGCCCAGCCGTTCGGCGGCGTTGCGCACAGCCGTCACGCAACCCTCGTCAAAGGCCACGGGATCAAAGCCGCCGACCTTTTCAAATTCGATCTGCACATCCATATCGTCGGCGATCTTTTGACCCTCTTCGCGCAGACGGGCCTCCATATCCTCGATGACCGACAGTTCGGGCGACCGGAAATCGACGGTAAAGACCGTCTTGCCGGGGATCACATTGCGCGAGTTCGGATAGACTTCGATATGGCCCGCCGCGCCGACCGCATGGGGCGCATGGCTGAGCGCGATCTCGTTCACCTTTTCCAGCACGCGCGCCATGCCCAGCCCCGCGTCGCGGCGCATCGGCATGGGGGTGGAGCCGGTGTGGCTGTCCTTGCCGGTGATCGTCACCTGCGTCCAGCTCAGGCCCTGCCCGTGGGTGACGACGCCGATGTCCTTGCCCTCGGCCTCCAGAATCGGGCCCTGTTCGATGTGCAACTCGAAGAAGGCATGCATCTTGCGCGCGCCGACTTCCTCCTCGCCGCGCCAGCCGATGCGCTGCAATTCGTCACCAAAGCTTTTGCCCTCAGCATCGGTGCGCGCATAAGCCCAGTCTTGCGTGTGGATGCCGGCAAAAACCCCCGACGACAGCATCGCGGGGGCGTAACGGGTGCCTTCTTCGTTGGTGAAGTTGGTCACGACGATCGGGTGTTTGGTCTTGATGCCCAGATCGTTCATCGTGCGGATGATCTCCAACCCGCCGAGCACGCCAAGGATGCCATCGTATTTCCCGCCCGTCGGCTGGGTGTCGAGGTGGCTGCCCACATAGACCGGCAGCGCATCGGGGTCGGTGCCATCCCGCTGGGCGAACATATTGCCCATCTGGTCGAGCCCCATGGTACAGCCCGCCGCTTCGCACCATTTCTGGAACAGGGCGCGGCCTTCCGCGTCTTCATCCGTCAGCGTCTGGCGGTTGTTGCCCCCCGCCACGCCGGGGCCGATCTTGGCCATTTCCATCAAGGAATCCCACAGACGGTCGGGATCAATCTTGAGGTTCTCTCCGGGCGCGGGCATAGGTCACTCCTCTGTCATCGGCTTGGGCCGTGTTGTTTTTTTACCATTTGGTAAATCCACGATTGCGATTAGGTTAGGCTCTGTCAAGAACTGGTTTGAAACAACCCACCGCCGATCCGGCAAACGCCTTTTTTAGCAGCACCAAGGATCATTGCCTTGCCCGAAAGCACCGCCAAGAAACCCAGCCGCATCCAACGACGCAACCGCCGGGTGATTCTGGATGCCGCGCTCGAAGTCTTTTCCAAACACGGCTACCGGGGTGCCACGCTGGACCAAATCGCCGCCGAGGCTGGGCTGAGCAAACCGAATATTCTCTATTACTTCAATGGCAAAGAAGACATTCACGTCACTTTGCTGTCGCAGCTGATGGAAACATGGCTCGACCCGCTGGTGGAACTGGACCCCGAAGGCGACCCCCGGCGCGAGATTTTGGACTATGTCGAACGCAAGCTGACCATGTCGCGCGAATTGCCGCGCGAGAGCCGTCTTTTCGCCAATGAAATCCTGCAAGGTGCCCCGCGGATCGAGCCGGAATTGCACAGCCATCTCAAACCTCTGTTCGATGAGAAATGCGCCGTGATCGCGGGCTGGGTGGCGGCGGGCAAACTGCCCGCGCTGGACCCGCAGCACCTGATATTCTCGATCTGGGCGACGACCCAGCACTACGCGGATTTCGAGGCGCAGGCGCAAATCCTGCTCGGTGCCGAGACCGACCCCCGCCCCCGCGCGCAGGCCCATCTTCAGGCGATGTTCGGCGCGCTTTTGGACCAGCCCGCGCCAGCGCCAAACGGTTAACCATAACGGCCAGTGGCGCCCTGCGTTTAATCCCCCGTTAACACATGACACCCCAGTCTACCCGCGGGTGCGGGCTCCTTCCAAGGTAAAGGGGCAGTGATGAATGTAGGCGATATAAAGGGCGCAGGGGCTGCGCGGGATGCGAAGGGCGCAAATCCGGCAGCGTCCGATGAACCAGTGGGCGCGCCGCCCGTCACCCGCGAAGAGATGGCCCGGGATGCGGCCATGGCACTGATCGTGGCGCGGCGGGAGGTGGCAGAGATACCGCCCCCCGCTGCCGATACCGCCGCCCCGACGCGCAGAAAGTCCTGAACGCGGGGCGCGGCGGGTCTTGTCTTACTCCGCCGGTTCGACCGCGTGGACGGAGGGGTTATTGGGGTGCGTGGTCCAATTGGCATAATCCGGCGTCACCGTCTTGCCCGTGCGCAGGTCGGTGGTGCCCGCCGCCAGTTCCTCCATCGAGATGCAGTCTTCGACCGGGCAGACATTGACGCAGAGGTTGCAGGCGACGCATTCCTCTTCGATCACGGTAAAGGTGCGATCCTCCGACATGGCGATGGCTTGGTGGCTGGTGTCCTCGCAAGCTGCAAAGCAACGACCGCAGGAGATGCAGAGGTCCTGATCGATCTTCGCCTTGGCGACGTAGTTCAGGTTCAACTGGTTCCAGTCAGTGACATTCGGCACCGCGCGGCCCACCAGTTGGTCGACCGAGGTCAGCCCCTTCTCGTCCATATATTCCGACAGGCCCGAGATCATCTCTTGCACCACCTTGAATCCATAGGTCATCGCCGCAGTACAGACCTGCACATTGCCCGCGCCAAGGGCAAGGAACTCCGCCGCGTCGCGCCATGTGGTGACGCCGCCGATGCCGCTGATCGGCAGACCGTGGGTCTCAGGGTTGCGGGCGATCTCGGCCACCATGTTGAGCGCGATGGGTTTGACCGCCGGGCCGCAATAGCCGCCGTGGGTGCCCTTGCCGTCAATCGTGGGCTCAGGCGCGAAGAGATCCAGATCGACCGAGGTGATCGAGTTGATCGTGTTGATCAGGCTCACCGCATCCGCACCACCGCGCTTGGCGGCCTCGGCAGGGTAGATCACGTTGGTGATGTTCGGCGTCAGCTTCACGATCACCGGCATGCGGGTGTACATCTTGCACCAGCGGGTGACCATTTCGATATATTCCGGCACCTGCCCCACGGCAGAGCCCATGCCCCGCTCGGCCATGCCATGCGGGCAACCGAAGTTCAGCTCGATCCCGTCGGCGCCGGTCTCCTCCACATGCGGCAGAATGGCTTTCCACGCCTCCTCCTCACAAGGGACCATGATGGAGGCGATGAGCGCGCGATCCGGATAGTCGCGTTTCACCACCTTCATCTCGCGCAGGTTCACTTCCAGCGGGCGGTCGGTGATGAGCTCGATGTTGTTGAGGCCCAACAGCCGCCGATCCGCGCCCCAGATCGCGCCGTAGCGCGGGCCGTTGACGTTGACCACCGGCGGCCCTTCGGAGCCAAGGGTCTTCCAGACCACCCCGCCCCAGCCTGCTTCATAGGCGCGGCGCACGTTGTATTCCTTGTCCGTCGGCGGGGCGGAGGCCAGCCAGAACGGGTTGGGGGATTTGATCCCGATGAAATCGCTTCTCAGATCAGCCATGTTATGTCTCCCTCTCGGCGCGGCCTCAGCCTGCCGCCCCCATCAATGTGGTGTGAATGTCCACCGCCGCGTCGCGGCCCTCGGCCACGGCGGTCACCGTCAGGTCATCGCCGCCGCCGGCGCAGTCGCCCCCGGCCCAGACCCCGTCGAGGCTGGTGCGCCCGGTGCCGTCGACCTTGATCTTGCGCCCGTCGAGTTCGGGCAGCCCCTCGCCCAACAGCGTCTGACCGATAGCCTTGAACACCTGATCCGCTTGCAGACGCAGGGTTTGGCCGGTGCCCTTCATCGCCTCATCGACATATTCAAACTCGATCTCGCGCACCGACCCGTTGCCATGCACCGCAATCGGCACCGCATGGATCACGATCCGCACCCCCTTGGAGGCGGCGAGGTCTTGCTCGAACACGCTCGCGTTCATCCGGTCGCGCCCGCGGCGATAGACCAGCGTCACATTCAACGCGCCAAGCAGTTTCGCCTGCACCGCCGCGTCCACCGCCGTCATCCCGCCGCCGATCACCACCACATCGCGGCCAATCGGCACGCCGGAGATATCGCTGGCCTGCCGCAGTTCGGCGATGAAATCGACCGCATTGGCAACCCCGGCCTTATCCTCGCCCTCGGCCCCGAGGGCATTAACGCCGACCAGCCCCATCCCGAGGAAAACCGCATCGTAATCGGCCTTTAGCTCATCGAGAGTGACATCCCGGCCCACGGCAACCTCATGCCGGAAGGTGATCCCGCCGATCTGCATCAGCCAATCCACCTCGGCCTGCGCGAAGCCGTTCGGGGTCTTATAGGCCGCGATGCCATATTCGTTCAGCCCGCCGGGCTTGGGCCGCGCGTCGATGATCTCAACATCATGGCCCAGCATCGCCAGACGGTGCGCGCAGGACAGGCCCGCCGGCCCCGCGCCCACCACTGCGATACGCTTGCCCGTGGCTGCGGCCCGCTCGAAGGGATGCACGCCCTGCGCCATCAAATGATCCGTCGCATAGCGCTGCAACTGGCCGATCAACACCGGCTTGCCCTCAGCCACCTCGCGCACGCAGACCTCTTCGCAGAGCGTCTCTGTCGGGCAGACCCGGGCGCACATGCCGCCAAGGATGTTCTGGCTCAGGATCGTCTTGGCCGCCGCATCGGGCGTGCCGGTGGCGATCTGCCGGATGAAGAGCGGAATGTCGATGTCGGTTGGGCAGGCCGTCATACAGGGCGCGTCGTGGCAAAAGTAACAGCGGTCCGCCGCGACCAGTGCCTCATGTTCGTCCAAGGGCGGATGAAGATCCGAAAACCCCTCGGCATAGCTCTGCGGTTCTAACCGCCCCGGAACGATCCCCGGCTCAAACACATCTCGTGCCATATCAAAATCCCTGTCGTTTTCTTGGTGTTTTGAAAACGCTCTCATGGAATCATTTTTTTATCAACTGGTAAATTTTTGAAAACCGCGCCTTCCGGAAAATCCCGAGATGCCTGCCAGTTTTGTAACAGGCAGGTTATATTTCATGGGCGCTTCCTTGCTTGCGGCCCCTCGCCCCGTAAAAATCCTTGATTTTAAAAATAGAGATTCCAATATCACAACTGCGACGCGAAGACTTTTCGACCCGGCTGCCCTAAGGCTCCAGCGATCACGAATTCGACCGAGCCGCGCTGCCGCATGTTGCGGGCAGATCAAAGAAAGGGAGACACGGGGCATGGCTACTGGCACCGTAAAATGGTTCAACACGACAAAAGGCTACGGCTTCATCGCACCGGATGCGGGCGGCAAAGACATCTTTGTCCATATTTCCGCAGTGGAGCGTGCAGGCCTGACCGGGCTGGCCGACAACCAAAAGGTCACTTTTGACGTCGAAGCGGGCCGCGATGGCCGCGAAAGCGCGAGCAACATCGCGCTGGCCTGAACGGGCCACATCATGAGGATCGAAACGGACGCTGCGGCGTCCGTTTTTGTTAGCGGCGCTCGGCGGCGCGGGCGGCAAGCTCTGCCACCGCGGGGCCGATGTCTTCCACGATCAGCGCCACGCCTTCGGCATTGGGGTGGATGCCGTCGCCTTGGAAATAGCGCTGCACCGTCTCGCTCCGCGCGCTGGCGGCATTCTTTTCCTCGGCCAGCAGGCCGTTAAAGAAGTCCGGGTAGAACAGCGTGCCGTAAGCTTCGGCCAGATCGGGGTAGAGCCCTTCGAACTCCGCCTTATAGCCTGCCCCGTAGTTGCCCGGCGCGCTCATGCCGACCAAGAGCACCTCCACCTCCGCCTTCTTTGCAGCCGCAAGGATGCCATCGATGTTGCCGCGCGCCTGCGCCGGGTCCAGCCCGCGCAGCAGGTCGTTGCCCCCCAGCGTCACGATCATCGCGTCCACCTCGGGCGTCAGGGTCCAGTCGACCCGCGCCAGCCCGCCAGCGGTGGTATCGCCCGACACGCCCGCGTTGAGGATCTTGGCCTCGACCCCCTCGGCGTCCAGCCAGCCTTGCAATTGCGGCACGAACCCCTCCTCGGCGGGCAGCCCGTAGCCTTGGGTCAGGCTGTCGCCGAGCGCTGCAATCACCACCTCCTCGGCCTGCGCCGCGTTGCCTAAAATAAAGGCAAAACAGATCAATACCTTGCGCATCCTTCGCGGACCTCCATATCCATCACGTATCCCAAGCCAAAGGCGACCCGATGAGCGACCCTGTCTATGACCTTCAAGATGTCACGCTGAGCCTCAAGGGCAATGCCGGCCCCGTCGATATTCTGCGCGGCATTTCGTTGCAGGTCCAGCAAGGGGAGAGCATCGCGCTGACCGGCGCTTCCGGGTCGGGCAAATCCTCGCTCCTGATGGTCATGGGCGGGCTGGAGCGGGCAACCTGTGGCACGGTGATGGCCCTTGGCCATGACCTCAGCGCGCTGCGCGAGGATGGGTTGGCACAGTTCCGGCAGGGGCGCATGGGGATTGTTTTTCAGTCTTTCCACCTCATCCCCACCATGACCGCGCTTGAGAATGTCGCCACCCCGCTGGAGCTTTCCGGCGCCGATGATGCCTTTGACCGCGCCCGGGCCGAGCTTGAGGCCGTGGGACTGGGCCACCGGATCAACCAGTACCCCGCGCAGATGTCGGGGGGCGAGCAACAGCGCGTGGCACTCGCGCGCGCCGCAGCACCCCGCCCCGCGATCCTTTTGGCGGATGAGCCGACGGGCAGCCTCGACAGCCGCAACGGGGCCGCGATCATGGACCTGCTGTTTGAACTGCGCGACCGCCATGGCGCGACGCTGGTGTTGGTCACCCACGCCGATGATCTGGCGCAGCGCTGCGACCGGGTGGTGGAACTTCGCGACGGGCGTCTCGCATGAGCCTGCGCCTTGCCGCCCGTTTCGCCCGCCGGGAAATGCGCGGGGGCCTGCGGGGGTTTCGCTTGCTGCTGGCCTGTCTCGCGCTCGGCGTGGCCGCGCTGGCCGCTGTCGGGACCGTCCGCGCGGCGATCGAAGCCGGATTGGAGGCCGAGGGCGCGGCCCTTCTGGGCGGCGATGCCGAGCTAGATTTCACCTACCGTTTCGCCACCCCCGAAGAGCGCGACTGGATGGCCGAACGCGCCACGCGCGTCTCCGAGATCGTCGAGTTCCGCTCCATGGCGGTCACCGGCGGGGGCGAGACCTCCGAACGCGCGCTCACGCAGGTCAAGGCGGTCGATGACCTCTATCCGCTGATCGGCGAGATGGTCTTGGACCCCGCTTTGCCGTTGGAAGAAGCCCTTTCACCCACCGCCGCCGCCCTGCCCGGCGCGGTGATGGAGCGGGCACTGGCGGATCGGCTGGCCCTCTCCCCCGGTGACACTTTCGCGCTTGGCGAGGCGGAGTTCACCCTGACCGCGCTGATCAAACGCGAACCGGATTCCGCCGCCAGCGGCTTTTCCCTTGGGCCCCGCACACTGGTCAAACGCGCGGCGCTCGAAGGCTCCGGCCTGCTTGCCCTCGGCACGCTTTTCAACAGCAAATACCGTCTCGAATTGCCCCAGGGCACCGCCCTCGCCCCGCTCGAAGCAGAGGCCAAGGCGCGTTTTGCCGATGCCGGGATGCGCTGGACCGACGCGCGCAACGGCGCGCCGGGCGTGGCGCGTTTCGTCGAACGGCTGAGCGCCTTTCTGGTGCTCGTCGGGCTCTCGGGCCTCGCCGTCGGCGGGGTCGGCGTGGCGGCAGCGGTGCGGGCCTATCTGCAACGCAAAACCGCCGTCATCGCCACCTTCCGCGCCATGGGGGCGTCGAGAGCGACGATCTTTCAGACCTATTTCATCCAAGTCGGCATTCTGGCCATGGTCGGGGTCGCCCTTGGCCTGCTGATCGGGGCGGGACTGCCCTTGCTGCTCTCGCCGCTGATCGAGGCAAGCCTGCCCCTGCCCGCGCGTTTCACCATCTACCCCGCCCCGCTGATTGAGGCCGCGCTCTACGGGCTGCTGACCGCCGCTCTCTTCACCCTCTGGCCGCTCGCGCGCAGCGCCGATGTCCGCGCCGCGACCCTATTCCGCGACGACTGGCAACGGCAATCACCTTGGCCCGCCGCGCCCTACCTCGTCGCGATGGCGCTGCTGCTGGCCGCTCTGCTTGCGCTGGCGGGTTGGTTCAACGGCTCGTGGTCGCTCACGCTTTGGACGCTGGGCGGCTTGGCCGTGACGCTGGTGGTGCTGGCGCTGGCGGCGGCGCTCTTGCGTCTGCTGGCCCGTGCTGCGGCCCGCCGGGCGCGGGGCCATCCGCGCCTGCGGTGGGCCCTGGCGGCCATCGGCGGCCCCGGCGAAGGGGCGACGGCGGTGGTGCTGGCGCTTGGCCTCGGCCTCTCGGTGCTGGCCGCGGTGGGGCAGATCGATGGCAACCTGCGCCGGGCAATCTCGGGCAACCTGCCTGATGTGGCGCCCTCCTACTTTTTCGTCGACATCCAGAAAGACCAGATGCCCGGCTATACCGCGCGGCTTGAGGGCGATCCGGCCGTGTCGCGCATCGAAAGCGCCCCGATGCTGCGCGGTGTGATCACCCAGATCAACGGACGCCCCGCGCGTGAGGTTGCGGGCGATCACTGGGTCGTGCGCGGCGACCGCGGGGTGACCTATGCCGCGCAGCCGGGCGAAGACACGCGGATCACGGCGGGGGAATGGTGGGCGCAGGATTACAGCGGCGATCCGCAGATCAGCTTTGCCGCCGAAGAGGCCGCAGAGATCGGGCTGGAACTGGGCGATACGCTCAGCGTCAACATCCTTGGCCGCGACATCACCGGCACGATCACCAGCTTTCGCGAGGTTGATTTCTCGACCGCCGGGATCGGTTTCGTGCTGACGATGAACCCCGCCGCCCTTGCAGGCGCGCCGCATAGTTTCATCTCGACCGTCTATGCCGAACCCGAAGCCGAAGCGGCCATTCTGCGCGATCTTGCCAGCGAATACCCCAACATCACCGCCATCCGCGTGCGCGATGCGATCGACCGGGTGGCGGCGGTGCTGGCCGGGCTCGCCTCTGCCATTTCCTTTGGCGCCTTGGCCACGCTGGCGACGGGGTTCATGGTGCTGATCGGGGCCGCCGCCGCAGGCACCGGCGCGCGCAGCTATGAGGCGGCGCTGCTGAAAACCATGGGCGCCTCGCGCCGCGCCATCGCCACCAGCTTTGTGCTGCGCGCCGCGCTGCTCGGTCTCTTTGCCGGAGCGGTGGCGCTGCTGGCCGGGATCACTGGCGGCTGGGCCGTGAGCCATTTCGTGATGGAGACTGATTTCGCCGTGGTCTGGCCCAATGCGCTTCTGATCATCGCGGGCGGGGTATTGGCCACGGTGCTGGCCGGTCTGGGCTTTGCGCTGAAGGCACTGAACGCGCGGCCCGCGGATATGCTAAGGGCGCAGGAATGATCCCGCGCCCTTAGGTGTTGTCTGGGTCTGAACCTTACTCCGCCGCTTCGGCGTAATCCTCCAGCGGCGGACAGGTGCAGATCAGGTTGCGGTCGCCGTGCACGTTGTCGACACGGTTGACCGGGGGCCAGTATTTGTCGACGCGGAAGGCACCGGGCGGGAAGCAGCCCTGCTCGCGGCTGTAGGGCCGGTCGCCCCATTCCACCACCAGATCCTCCACCGTATGCGGCGCGTTCTTGAGCGGGTTGTTTGCGCGGTCCATGCGACCCTCCTCGATCTCGCGGATCTCCTCGCGGATCGCCAGCATCGCATCGCAGAAACGGTCCAGCTCGGCCTTGGTCTCGGACTCGGTCGGCTCCACCATCAGCGTGCCCGCCACCGGCCAAGACATGGTCGGCGCATGGAAGCCGCAGTCGACCAGACGCTTTGCGACATCCTCGTTGGTGATCCCCGCCGTCTCCTCATAGGGGCGCACGTCGATGATGCATTCATGCGCCACCCGGCCAGAGGGGCCTTTGTAGAGCACGTCGTAAGCCCCTTCGAGCCGCTTGGCGATGTAGTTGGCGTTGAGGATCGCCGCCCGGGTCGCCTGCGTCAGACCGTCCCCGCCCATCATCAGGCAGTAGGACCAAGAGATCGGCAGCAGTGAGGGCGAGCCGTAGGGCGCGGCCGAAACGGCGGCGCCTTCCTCGTTCGGGTGGCCCGGCAGATGCGCGATCAGGTGCGATTTCACGCCAATGGGCCCCATGCCGGGGCCGCCGCCGCCATGCGGGATGCAGAAGGTCTTGTGCAGGTTCAGGTGGCTCACGTCGCCGCCCAGATCGCCGGGGCGCGAGAGACCCACCATGGCGTTCATATTGGCCCCGTCGATATAGACCTGCCCGCCGTGGTCATGGGTGATTTTGGTCACCTCGTGCACGGTCTCCTCGAAAACGCCGTGGGTCGAAGGGTAGGTGATCATGCAACCGGCGAGGTTCTCGCTGTGCTGTTCGGCCTTGGCGCGGAAATCCTCAAGGTCGATGTCACCGTTAGAGGCGGTCTTGATCACCACGACCTTCCAGCCCACCATCTGGGCCGAGGCTGGGTTGGTCCCGTGGGCGCTCATCGGGATGAGGCAGATGTTGCGGTGCCCCTCGCCCTTGGCGCGGTGATAGGCGGCAATGGTCAGCAGGCCCGCGTATTCGCCCTGCGCGCCGGAGTTCGGCTGCATGGAAATCGCGTCATAGCCGGTGATCTCGCAGAGTTTGTCCGAGAGATCGTCGATCATTTCCTGATAGCCGAGCGCCTGATCAGCGGGCACGAAGGGGTGGATGAGCGAGAACTCGCGCCATGTCACCGGCATCATCTCGGCAGCCGAGTTCAGCTTCATGGTGCAGGAGCCGAGCGGAATCATCGCCCGGTCGAGCGCCAGATCACGGTCCGCGAGGCGACGCATGTAGCGCATCATCTCGGTCTCGGCCCGGTTCATGTGGAAGATCGGGTGCGTGAGGTAATCGCTCGTGCGCAGCAGCCCCTCGGGCAGACGGTACTCGGGCGTGAAATCATCATCCGCCTGACGGATGCCGAAGGCGCGCCAGACCGCTTCGATCGTGTCAGGGCGGGTGCGCTCGTCGAGCGTGATGCCGACGCGGGTCTCGCCCACGCGGCGCAGGTTGATGCCCTCGTCCACGGCGGATTTCATCACCGCGGCCTGCAGGGGGCCGACCTCGACGGTGATCGTGTCGAAATAGGCAGCCGGCTGCACCTCGAAGCCCGCGGCCTCCAGCCCCTTGGCCAGACGCACGGTCTTGCGGTGAATGCGCTGCGCGATGGCCTTGAGGCCTTCCGGCCCGTGGAACACGGCATACATCGAGGCCATCACGGCCAGCAGCGCCTGCGCGGTGCAGACGTTCGACGTGGCCTTCTCACGCCGGATGTGCTGCTCGCGGGTCTGCAGCGACAGGCGGTAGGCGCGGTTGCCGTGCGCGTCGATGGAGACGCCCACGATCCGCCCCGGCATGGCACGTTTCATGGAATCCTTACAAGCCATATAGGCGGCATGCGGGCCGCCGTAGCCCTCGGGCACGCCGAACCGCTGGGTGCTGCCCACGGCGATGTCCGCGCCCATGGCGCCCGGCTCTTTCAGTAGGGTCAGCGACAGCGGGTCGGCGGTGACGATGCCCACGGCCTTGACCTCGTGCAGCGCCGCCATGTGATCGGTGAAGTCGCGCACATGGCCGTAGGTGCCGGGATACTGGAAGATCGCACCGAAGACCTTCTCGGCCTCCATCTCCTCGGGTTCACCAACGATGACCTCGATGCCCAGAGGCTCAGCGCGGGTCTTCATCACGGCGATGTTCTGCGGGTGGCAGTTCACGTCGATAAAGAAACCCTTGGCCTTCGATTTCGAACTGCGCTGCGCCATGGTCATCGCCTCGGCGCAGGCAGTGGCCTCGTCGAGCAGCGAGGCATTCGCGATTTCCAGCCCGGTGAGGTCGCTCACCATGGTCTGGAAGTTCAAGAGCGCCTCCAGACGGCCCTGCGAAATCTCGGGCTGATAGGGCGTATAGGCCGTGTACCACGCCGGGTTCTCAAGGATATTGCGCTGGATCGCCGGGGGCGTGACGGTGCCATGGTACCCCTGCCCGATCAGGCTGGTGAGCACCTTGTTCTTGCCCGCGACGCGGCGCATGTGCTCGAGCACCTCACGCTCGCTCATCGCCTTGCCGAAATCCAGCGGTTCTTTCGCGCGGATTGCTTTCGGCAGCGTGTCGTCGATCAGCGCATCAAGGCTCTCGGCGCCCACGGTATCGAGCATCTGAGACATCTCGGAAGGGGACGGGCCAATGTGACGCCGATTGGCGAAATCATAGGGCAGATAATCGGTGGGCTTGAAGCTCATGTCGGGTTCCTCGTCACGGCGCGGCAGGGCGCCCCCTCTTTGTGGCGCGCCGCCCATGGGGCGACGCAGGTGATCAGCATCGCCGGAGCCCCGGCGCGCGCGGCGGTTTAGCCGATGAATTTCTGATAGGCGGCTTCGTCCATGAAGTCGTCCATCTGGCTGGCGTCAGAGATCTTCATCTTGAAGAACCACGCCTCGCCCTGCGGGTCGTCGTTGACCATGCTGGGGTTGTCGGTCAGCGCAGAGTTCACTTCCGTGATCTCGCCATCGATGGGCGCGAGGATGTCCGACGCCGCCTTCACGGATTCGATCACGACGACCTCGTCGTCCTTGCTGACGGTGGTGCCTTCCTCGGGCAGTTCCACGAATACGACATCGCCCAGCTGCTCGGCAGCGTGGTTGGTGATGCCCACGACCACTTCGTCACCCTCGACGCGCAGCCATTCATGCTCTTCGGTAAATTTCATAATGGAGTTCCCTGTGTAGATTCAGCGTTTGAAGTTCGCCGCGACGAACGGCATTTTCGTGACAGTCAGTGGCAAGCGCTTGCCGCGCACCTCGCCCCAAAGCGCGGTGTCGACCTTTGCATGCTCGGCGCTGACATATCCCATGGCAACCGGGCCGCCAACCGTCGGGCCAAAGCCGCCCGAGGTCACGCGGCCAACCTCATTGCCACCCTCGGCGGCATCATAAATGGCGACCCCCTCGCGCATCGGCGCGCGCCCCTCGGGCAGCAACCCCACGCGCTTGCGCGGCGCGCCGTCGGCCAATTGTTGCAAGATCACGCCCGCGCCCGGGAAGCCGCCCGCGCGGTCGCCGTCCTCGCGCCGTACCTTCTGGATCGCCCAGTTCAGCGCCGCCTCGACCGGCGTGGTGGTGGTGTCGATGTCGTGACCATAAAGGCAAAGCCCGCCTTCCAGCCGCAGGCTGTCGCGCGCCCCAAGGCCGATCGGTTCGACCTCCTCCATCGCCAACAGCTTCTGCGCCAGCGCCACCGCGTCACCGTTGGCCACGGAAATCTCGTAGCCATCCTCTCCGGTGTAGCCCGACCGCGACAGGGTGACGGCGATCCCGTCAAGATCGACGTCCCGCGCCACATCCATGAATTTCATATCCGCCACCGAGGGCTGCAGCCGCGCCAGCGCGGCCTCGGCCTGCGGCCCCTGCAGCGCCAGCAGCGCGCGGTCCTCCAGCACCTCGACCTCGCAGGTCTCCGACAGGTTCGCGCGCATCAAGGCGATGTCATCATCCTTGCACCCGGCATTCACCACGACAAACAGATGATCGCCCAGATTGGCCAACATCAGGTCATCCAAAATACCGCCATTGGGATCAGTAAACATGGCATAGCGCTGGCGCATCTCCCCAAGGCCCAGCACATCGACGGGCACGAGCCGCTCCATCGCCAAAGCCGCATCCTCATAGCTGCCAGACTTCGCCCGGACGACGACCTGCCCCATGTGGCCCACATCGAACAACCCGGCGGCGGCACGGGTGTGCAGATGTTCCTTCATCACGCCAAGAGGGTATTGCACGGGCATGGAATAGCCCGCAAAGGGCACCATCTTGGCCCCCAATTCCACATGCAAATCATGCAATGCCGTCTGCTTGAGATCGCTCATCCGGTTCGCCTTTCCTGTCGCTTCCGGATGACCTTTTGACCATGCCGGCACCTTGGCGCCGCAAATGCTGCGCCTGATGCCCCCTCTGTCCTTCCGCCTGAGATCGTTATCCCTTCGGCGTGCGCATCCGCGCCCCTCTCCAGAGTCTTGGTCACATCACGGTCCTGGGGCCTGAGAGTTTCCGGGGCGGTTGCTCCTTCGGCATCGGTGTTAACCGATTCTCCCGTGACGATTGGGCCTTTCGTATGCTGGGGCATACCTCTGCGTCAAGCATGCTTGTGAGCCGATGCAACACATGTTTTGGTGCGCGCGACAAATACAGGACCTTTCGCGCATGACCCCCTACTTTTTCGGCTACGGCAGCCTCGTGAACCGCAACACCCATAGCTACCCCGACGCCCGCCCGGCGCAGCTCGACGGCTGGCGCCGCCAATGGGTCCGCACCGAAGGCCGCGATATCGTCTATCTTTCCGTGGTGCAGCACACCGCTACCCGCATCGACGGGCTGATCGCCGCCGTGCCGGGCGCGGATTGGGCGGCGCTGGACAAACGCGAATACAGCTACGAACGCCACGCCTCAGGCGGCGCGGTGGTGCATGACCTGACCCCCGCCCCCGACATCGCCCATTACGCGATCCCCGCCGACATCGCGGTGACCCACGGCGATCACGTCATCCTGCTCAGCTACCTCGATGTGGTGGTCCAAGGCTTCCTGCGCGAATTCGGCACCGAGGGCGCGGCACGCTTTTTCGACACGACCGACGGCTGGGACACGCCCATCCTCGATGACCGCGCAGCCCCCCTCTACCCGCGCCACCAAACGCTGACAGAGGCGGAAACCGCCGTGGTCGACCACCACATGGAACGCCTGTCAGTGCAGATTAAAGAACGCGCCGAAACAACCTTCGCCGCAAGGAACTTCTAAGGGCGAAAACACGCCCCCAAAACTTCCTTCATCCTTTCTCAAATACCCTCGGGGGTCCGGGGGCAGCGCCCCCGGGAAGCTGCCTCAAGCCCCCAAGCCCGCCAATCAGCCGCGCGCCTTCACCACCTGCAACAGCGGCATCACCTGCGCCATCTCCGGCCCATGCTCCTGCCCCGTCAGCGCCAGACGCAGTGGCCGGAACAGCCCGCGCCCCTTCCGACCCGTGGCTTCCTTGACCGCTGCGGTCCAGCTGGACCAAGTGGTCTCATCGAAAGGCATTTCGGGCAGCAGCAGCATGGCCTGTGCCACGAATTCGCGGTCTTCTTCGGCGATCACCGGCTCCGCCCCGTCGCGGAACATGGCCCACCAAGGGCCGAGGTCCTTCAAGGTCGAGATATTCTCGCGCGTCACGGCCCAGAATTGCGCGGCCTTATCCTCGGGCACGCCAAGCGCTGTGATGTCGTCTTTCACGGCCTCCAGCGGCAATTGCTGCAAGTAGCGCCCCGTCAGCGGGAAGAGGTCGGCCACGTCGAATTTCGTCGGGGCCGAGCCGAAGCGGTTGATGTCGAAGCCGTCGATCAGCTCTGCCATATCTGTGCGCAGTTCCACCGGATCGGAGGACCCGAGCCGCGCCATCAGGCTCAGAAGCGCGAAGGGCTGGACGCCCTGCTCGCGCAGATCGCGCAGCGCCAATGTGCCCAAACGCTTGCTCAGCGCTTCGCCCTGCGGGCCGGTCAACAGCGAGTGATGCGCGAAGGAGGGGACATTACCCTGCCCAAGCGCCTCCATGATCTGGATTTGCGTAGCGGTGTTGGTCACATGGTCCGAGCCGCGCACCACATGGGTCACGCCCATCTCGGTGTCGTCCACAACGCTCGCCAATGTATAAAGGATCTGCCCGTCGCCACGGATGAGCACCGGGTCACTGACCGAGGCCGCGTCGATGGAGATATCGCCAAGGATACCGTCATCCCATTCGATCCGCGCGTGATCCAGCTTGAAGCGCCAGACCCCATCGCCGCGTTCGGCGCGCAGGGCGGCTTTCTCTTCGCCCGACAGGTTCAGCGCGGCGCGGTCATAGACCGGCGGCTTGCCCATGTTGAGCTGTTTCTTGCGCTTGAGGTCCAGCTCCGTCGGCGTCTCGAAAGCCTCGTAGAAACGGCCCTTTTCGCGCAGGTCATCGGCGGCGGCGTGGTAGCGATCCAGCCGCTCGGACTGACGTTCGACCCGGTCCCACTCCAGACCCAGCCATTCGAGGTCTTGCTTGATGCCGTCGACATATTCTTCCTTGCTGCGCTCGGGATCAGTGTCGTCGATGCGCAGGATGAAAGTGCCGCCCGCCTTGCGCGCGATGAGGTAGTTCATCAGCGCAGTGCGCAGGTTGCCCACATGGATATAGCCAGTGGGGGACGGGGCGAAACGGGTGATTGTGGGGTTGGACATCTGGCGTACTCCTGTTGCGCGCGGGCTTGCCACAGGGCGCGGGCGTTGTCCAGCAAAGGCGGGGGTCAGCCCCCGTCTGCTGCGGTGCCGGTCTGCGCGGGCGTAGCCTCTGACGTATCCGCGTCGGTGCTGTCTTCGGGCGCGGGTGTTTCGGTGGCCGCTTCTTCACCGTCAGCCTCTTCCGAAGCCGCCTCCGCCGCTTCCGAGGTTTCGGCTCCGGCGGTCTCATCACTCAGCGCGCCGTTCTCCCATTCGCCCGAGGCTTCCTCGCCGCTGGCATAGCGCATGGTTCCGCTGCCCTGCCGCTTGCCCGCTTTGAAGGTGCCCTCATAGACATCGCCATTGGCATAGGTCGCAACACCCTGCCCTTCGATCTCGCCCTCGGTCCACTCGCCCTCATAGACGAAACCGCTGGCCATGGTGATCTTGCCCTGCCCATGGCGCTGGCCGTTCCTAAAGGCCCCCTCGTAAACGGTGCCATCGGGATAGGTCGCCTTGCCCTGCCCGTGCCGCTGGCCGTCCTGCCAGCCGCCCTCATAGCGGTAGCCATCGGCATAGGTCATCACGCCTTGGCCGTGGTTGCGGGCATCTTTGAATTCGCCCTCATAGACCACGCCATTGGTATAGGTCGCGATGCCTTCGCCTTCGATCACACCTGCCACCCAAGCGCCCTCATAGGTCGATCCATCGGGATAGGTGATTTTGCCCGTGCCATCGGCCAGATCATTGCGGAAGGTGCCGACATAGACCGATCCGTCGGGATAGGTCACCTGCCCCTCGCCTTCGATCTGCCCAGCCACCCAAGAGCCGGTGTAAACATAGCCATCGGTGCCGGTGAAGGTGCCCTGCCCGTCGCGGCGGTCACCCTTGAAATCGCCCTCATAGGTGTCACCGTTTTCATAGGTGACCTTGCCCTTGCCCTCACGGCGGCCCGCGACCAAGGTGCCTTCGTAAACATCGCCATTAGGTTGGGTCAGCGTGCCGGTGCCGTCGATCTGGCCGTCTTTCCACTTGCCCACATAGACCAGCCCGTCGGGCATGGTCAGCGTGCCTTCGCCGCTGCGTTTGCCGGCTTCGATCTCCCCTTCATAGACCGCGCCATCGGGGTAGGTGATCGTGCCGACGCCCTGTTTGACGCCATCGACCCAATCGCCCTTGTATTCATAGCCACCGGGGCTTTGCATCACGCCCTTGCCGTGGTGTTTGGCGTTGCGGAACTCGCCCTCATAGCGCACGCCATTGGCGTAGATCGCCACGCCTTGCCCCATGATCGCGCCCGCTTCCCATTCGCCCTCATAGGTGCCGCCATCGGCAAAGGTGATCTTGCCCAGACCGTCCGGTTTGCCCTTGGCGAAATTACCCTCATAGACCGAGCCATTGGGGAAGCGCGCGACACCTTCGCCCTTGATCTCCCCCTCGACCCATTCGCCGGAGTATTCATAGCCATTGGGCAGCTTATAGGTGCCGGTGCCGTGCTGAAGACCGCCTTGAAAGGTGCCCTCATAGATGCCGCCGTCGTCATATTCCTTGGTCAGCACCTGCCCGTCCTGCGCCGCAAGCGGCGTGGCCAGAAGGGCGATCAGACAGAGGGGCAGGCTGCGGTGCAACATGGGCGGAAATTCCCGATCTCGTTAAGTGGCATTTGGCCTGAGGTTACGGGTGATAGAGGGCAGAGGCAACGTGTTTGCAAGAGGGGCACGCCGGTTTGGGCGGATCCCGCGCACCCGGTGCTGCGGGTCAGGTCTGCGCACGGGGGTTTCCCCCCCGGTCCGATCTGCTAGACCCACCCGATGCCAGCCAGCCCGGAGCCTTGCCATGTCAGACCGTTTCCGCCTCACCCTCGGGCAGTTGAACCCCACCGCCGGTGATCTGACCGGCAACGCGGCATTGGCCCGCGACGCATGGCAGGCCGGGCGCGACGCAGGCGCGCAGATGGTCGCCCTGCCCGAACTCTTCCTGACCGGGCATGACGCGCAAGGGCTGTCGCAAAGCCCCGCCTTTCAGCGCGATGTCTTGGCGCAGCTTGAGGCGCTGGCCGCGCATTGTGCTGACGGCCCCGCCTTGGCACTTGGCGCGCCTTGGATTGAGGCCGGCAAGCTCCACAACGCTTACGTCATCCTGCAAGGCGGAAAGATCGCGCAAAGGGTGCTGCAACACGCGCCCCGACCGCGCATGCCCTTCGATCCCGCGCCGATCAGCGGCCCCTATGCGGTGGCGGGGCTGCGCATCGGCTCTCCCATCGGCGCGGATGGTGAGACGGGCGACGTGGCCGAAACGCAGGCCGAGACGGGGGCCGAACTGCTGCTGATCCCCCATGCCGCGCCCCATCAGCGCGGCGCGATGGAGCGGCGCCTCAACCACATGGTCGCGCGGGTGATCGAGACGGAATTGCCGGTGATCCACCTCAACATGACCGGCGGCGAGGGTGAGACCGTTTTCGACGGCGCCACATTCGCGCTGAACCCCGGCGGCAAGCTGGCATTGCAGATGCCCGCCTTCGACACAGCGCTTGCCCATGTTGATCTGGAGCGCGGGCCGGAAGGCTGGCGGATCGTTGAAAGCGCCTTCGCGCCGCAGCCGAAGGCGCTGGAACGGGACTACCGCGCCTTGGTCGTGGGGCTGCGGGACTACGCTGCCAAAACCGGCGCTTCCAAGGTGCTGATCGAACAGGCCGAGGGGAACGACACCGCACTCGCGGGGGCAATCGCGCGGGATGCCTTGGGGGCCGAGAATGTCCGCCAGATTGCCGTGCCGATGTCAGAACATCTGCGCGCCGCACTGCGGGATGAACTGGCTGCGCTCGGGGCAGAAGTCAGCACCGAGACGCTCACCCCTCCCCTGCGCGGCCTGA
Organism: Sulfitobacter sp. R18_1; assembly: GCF_017743915.1. Classification (NCBI taxonomy): domain Bacteria; kingdom Pseudomonadati; phylum Pseudomonadota; class Alphaproteobacteria; order Rhodobacterales; family Roseobacteraceae; genus Sulfitobacter; species Sulfitobacter sp. R18_1. The sequence continues at coordinate 31,979 of NZ_JAGHRG010000003.1, read as the reverse complement.
TGCTGCGCGCCTTGGCCGATGACGCGGGGGAAATGCTGCTCACCGCACACAACAAATCCGCCGCCGCCATGGGGATTGCGGCCCTGATGGGGAATTTCAACCCGGTCAAAGACCTTTACCAAACCGAGGTGCAAGCGCTTTGCGACTGGCGCAGCAAAACGGTGCGGGCATGGATGCAGGGACCGGCGCCCAGCCCGACCCCCGACACGGAAGAGGCCCGCGCCGAGGACGCCATCCTGCGCATCCTGCTGGAGGACGGCGGCAACGTTGATGACTGCGTGGCGGCGGGCCATGCACCGCAGAGCGCGCAGAGGATTGCAGAGCGCATCGCGGCGGCAAAGGCGCGCAAGGGGCCAACCGTTCCCGGCCCGCGTTTGAAAGCAGAGACGGCCTAGACCGTCTCGCCCGCGTCCAACCGTTGCAACCATTTACCCGCATCGCGCAGAACCGCCTCGCGCCGGTTGGCGTCCATACGATCCCAAGTGGCATAGATGTTCTTCATCCGCATATTGCCCTGAAACCGCTCGCGGTGACGGTCAAGGAAATGCCAATAGAGCAGGTTGAACGGGCAGGCCTTCGGCCCCGCCTTGGTGCTGACGCTATAGCTGCACCCTTTGCAGTAATCCGACATGCGGTTGATATAGGCCCCGGAGGAGACATAGGGCTTTGAGGCGATCACCCCGCCATCGGCGAATTGGCTCATGCCCACCGTGTTGGGCGCTTCGACCCATTCATAGGCGTCGGCGTAGACCTCCAGATACCACTCATGCACCTGATGCGGATCGACCCCCGCCAGCAGGGCGAAATTGCCCGTCACCATCAGCCGTTGGATATGGTGGGCATAGGCGTGTTTCTGGGTCTGCCCCACGACCTGCCGCAAGCAATTCATCTGCGTCGCGGCCCCCCAGTAGAAGGCGGGCAGTTCCCGGTCGTGGCGCAGCACGTTGCGCTCCACATAGTCCGGCCCTTCGAGGAAATAGATGCCGCGCACATATTCGCGCCAACCGAGGATCTGGCGGATGAACCCTTCGGCGGCGTTGATCGGCACCTCTCCCGCCTGCCACGCTTCCTCGACAGCGCGGCAGACCTCCAACGGGTCCAGCAGCCCGAGGTTGAGATAGGGCGAGATCAGCGCATGAAAGAGATAGGGCTGCCCCTCTAGCATCGCGTCTTGATAGTCGCCGAAACGCGGCAGGGCGTGGGCGATGAAATGCGCCAACACTTGCAAGGCTTCCGCGCGCGTCGTGGCAAAGTCAAAGGGGTGCAGATCGCCGAAGTTGTCGCCATAGCGCGCGCCCACAAGGTCCAACACCGCCTCCACGTCGGCATCGGGGGCGAAGGCCAGCGGGTCGGGGATATCCAGCCCTTCCTTCGGAGGTTTGCGGTTGTCGTGGTCGAAATTCCACTTGCCGCCTGCGGGGTCGTCGCCCTCCATCAACAACCCCGTCTCGCGGCGCATCTCGCGGTAGAAGTATTCCATCCTGAGCGCCTTGCGCCCCTCGGCCCAATCCTCGAACCGTTTGCGGCTGGCGATGAAGCGGTCATCCGGCACGAGCCGTGTGGGGATCGGCGCGTGGGTCAGCGCGTTGATCAGCCGCCACTCCCCCGGCTCGGTCACGATCACCTCGCCCGCGCCCGTCTCTTCCGCACGGCGGAGCAATTCGCCCACGATAGAACCCGCATTCTCGGGGTCGTCCAAGGGGGTGTAGCGCAGCGTCCAGCCGTCTTTCTTCAACGCACGCGCGAACTTGCGCATTGCGGCAAAGACCAGTGCGATTTTCTTAGGATGGTGGCGGACATATTCCGCCTCTTGCGCCACTTCGGCCATGACCACCACATCGCGCGCCTTATCCGCTTCGCGCAGGGACGACAGGTTCAGCGAGAGTTGATCGCCCAAGACCAAGATCAAACGGCTCACCACGGCACCGCCTTTCCGGCCCAGTCAAAAAACCCGCCGCTCTCCTCCGGCGTCAGCCCGTCGATTACCCGCAACAGATTGCCCGCCGCCTCCTCCGGTGGGACGGCGGGATGGCGGCCAAGGTATTTCTCGGTAAAGGGCGTCTCGACCGTGCCGGGGTGCAGCGCGACGCAGATGCTCTGCGGATGAGAGCGCGTCAGCTCGATCGCGGCGGTATGCACGATCTGGTTCACCGCCGCCTTGGCGCTGCGATAGCTGATCCACCCGCCCAGACGGTTGTCCCCGATGGAGCCGACCCGCGCTGAGAGCACGGCGAAAACCGCGCGGCTGTCACGGGGCAAAAGCCGGGCCGCGTGGCGCAGCACCAGCGCCGGGCCGACCGCGTTCAGCGCGAACTGATCCAGCATCGCCTTTTGCGTAACGGCGCGCAGCGATTTCTCTGGCGTGGCCCCGTCGATCTCCAAAGCGCCGGTGGCGACGATCACCGCGTCGAAAGGGCCACTCAACCCCTCCAGCACGGCATTGACCGATGCCTCATCCGTCAGGTCCAGCCCATCGCCCGCGCGGGACAGGGCCGTCACGGTATCACCGCGGGCGTGCAGAGCCGCACTCAGCGCCGCGCCGATCCCGCCGCTGGCCCCAATTACCAGCACCCGCGCGCTCATGCCGCCACCCATGGTATCACTTGTCGCTGCATCCTGATCTCCCTTGCTTATAGGCAGATAGGCGGCGCTGACGCAGGGGCAAACAAAAGCCGCAACACCCCCTTTTCATTTGAAAAGACGGGCGTATAACTACTCCCATGACACAGGCCGTCCATATCCCGACCCTGCCGCGCAACTGCGCGGGCCTGCTGCGCGCCAACTTGCTGCACCTAATCCGCCTCTGAGCGTGCCCTTCGGCGCGCCCGCTCAGAGGGATGTGTTGCGCGCCAAGGATACCAGCAAAGAAAGAACCCAGGATGACAGATATGACGAAACAGGACCGTGTGCTGATTTTTGACACCACCTTGCGGGATGGCGAACAATCCCCCGGGGCGACGATGACCCATGCCGAGAAGCTTGAGATCGCCTCGCTGCTGGATGAGATGGGCGTCGACATCATCGAGGCCGGCTTTCCCATCGCCTCAGAGGGTGATTTCAAAGCGGTTTCCGAGATCGCGCGGCAGAGCCAGAATTCCGTGATCTGCGGCCTTGCCCGGGCGCAACTGGGCGATATCGACCGTTGCTGGGAAGCGGTGAAACACGCAGCCCAGCCGCGCATTCACACGTTCATCGGCACCTCCCCCCTGCACCGCGCCATTCCGAACCTCACCCAAGACGAGATGGCCGACCGCATCCATGAGACGGTGAGCCATGCCCGCAACCTTTGCGACAACGTGCAGTGGTCCCCGATGGACGCCACGCGGACCGAGCTTGACTACCTCTACCGGGTGGTGGAGATCGCCATCAAGGCGGGTGCCACCACGATCAACATCCCCGACACCGTGGGCTACACCGCCCCGCGCGAGAGCGCCGATCTGATCGCGAAGCTTCTGGAAAACGTGCCCGGTGCGGATGAGATCGTCTTTGCCACCCATTGTCACAACGACCTCGGCATGGCGACGGCCAACAGCCTCGCCGCCGTCGAGGCTGGCGCGCGGCAGATCGAATGCACCATCAACGGTCTGGGCGAACGCGCGGGCAATACGGCGCTCGAAGAGGTCGTCATGGCGCTGAAAGTACGCAATGACATCATGCCCTATGAGACCCGCATCGACAGCCGCAAGATCATGAACATCTCGCGCCGTGTCGCCGCCGTGTCGGGCTTTGCCGTGCAATTCAACAAGGCCATCGTCGGCAAGAACGCCTTCGCCCACGAAAGCGGCATCCACCAAGACGGCATGCTGAAGAATGCCGAGACCTTCGAGATCATGCGCCCTGAGGATGTGGGTCTGACCGAGACCAACATCGTTATGGGCAAACACTCGGGCCGCGCCGCGCTGCGCTCCAAGCTCGAAGACCTCGGGTTTGAACTGGGCGACAACCAGCTCAAGGATGTTTTCGTGCGGTTCAAGGAATTGGCCGACCGCAAGAAGGAAATCTACGAGGATGACCTCATTGCGCTGATGCGGACCGCGACGGACCCCGAGGAAGACCGCATTCGCCTGAAATCGCTCAAGGTCGTTTGCGGCACCGATGGCCCGCAGACCGCCGACATGGTGCTTGAGATCGACGGTGCGGAGCAGACCACCGACCAGACCGGAGACGGCCCCGTCGATGCGGCGTTCAACTGCATCAAGGCGCTGGTGCCGCATTCCGCGCGGTTGCAGCTTTATCAGGTGCATGCGGTGACCGAGGGCACCGACGCGCAGGCGACGGTTTCCGTGCGGATGGAGGAAGAGGGCCGGATCGTGACCGGCCAGTCGGCGGATACCGATACCGTGGTGGCGAGTGTCCGGGCCTATATCCACGCGCTGAACCGCCTGTTGGTGCGGCGCGAGAAGGGCGGCACGGACAAGCGCGAGATTAATTATAAAGATGTGAGTTGAATTATAGGGCGGGGGCAACCCCGCCTTTTTACGTATACAGTATGGAAGTAGGGCATCGCCTGCCCGCGGGGTGGCGATCCAAACCTTAGTTCATACCACTTTATTGATCTGCCATGGCGCACCCTCAAAATGGCACACCCAGCCTCACTAAATCGCCTCCCCGTCCGGGCGGGCAGGCGATGCCCGGCGCCTGCGGCTTGATTCCGGGCCCGGTGGCAACTTCAATACGGATTCTTCGCCCCGCGATCGTCACTCAGCGACGCCTGCCCCCGCTCCACGATCTTCACCACTGCATCTGCCAAATGCTGCCGCTGGATATGATCATCCCCCGCCGCAACCCGCAGCTTATGCGCCTCCAGCATCACCTCGGCATGGCTCGACCCGCGCGGCGGGATGAAAGTGTAGCAGGCCAGTTCGATCAACAGCCCCAACGGGTCTTTGAAATAGATCGAATGCATGAAGCCGCGGTCCTTCACGCCGGAATGCCCGATGCCCCGCGCCTCCAACCGCGCGGGCACCTGATCGAACATCGCGCGGTCCACCTCAAAGGCCAGATGATGCACGCAGCCCGGGTCCATCGGCGTGCGGTTGTGCACCCGCTTGCGGTTCTCATTGGTGAAGATCGTGATCAGCCGACCATCGCCGGGATCGAAATACAAATGCCCCTCGTCCGGGTCATCCAGATTGGGCTGGTCAAAGATGAAGGGCATCCCCAACACCCCCTCCCAAAAGTCGATCGAGCTTTGCCGGTCCGCCCCGGTGAGGGTGATGTGATGCACTCCAAGTGTCTGTATCTTCCGCATGGTATCGCCGACCTCCGCCTGTGCTGCGCCCTAAATATACCGCTCTATGATAGCGCGGCGGCAATATCGCGCCACCTTTGCGGTCTTGCCCCTTTCACCCTGACCCCGTGCGCCCTATAAGAGCCAATAGCCCGCGCGTGGACCCATGCAGGCGGGCCTGTCCGAATAGTTGCAAGGCTCCGCTACTCTATGTCCATCCTCGATCAATTCCGCGGCCTGTTCTCCTCTGATATGGCGATCGACCTCGGCACCGCGAACACGCTGGTTTACGTCAAGGGCAAGGGCATCGTGCTGAGCGAACCTTCGGTTGTGGCCTATCACGTCAAGGACGGCGTCAAGAAAGTGCTCGCCGTGGGTGAGGATGCGAAACTCATGCTGGGCCGTACCCCGGGCAGCATCGAGGCGATCCGCCCAATGCGCGAAGGTGTCATCGCGGATTTCGACACCGCCGAAGAGATGATCAAGCACTTCATCCGCAAGGTGCACAAGCGCTCGACCTTCTCGAAACCCAAGATCATCGTCTGCGTGCCGCATGGCGCCACCCCGGTTGAGAAACGCGCGATCCGCCAGTCGGTGCTGTCGGCAGGCGCGCGCCGCGCCGGACTCATTGCCGAGCCCATCGCCGCGGCCATCGGCGCGGGCATGCCGATCACCGACCCCACCGGCAACATGGTCGTCGACATCGGCGGCGGTACGACCGAAGTGGCGGTGCTGTCGCTGGGCGACATCGTTTATGCCCGCTCGGTCCGCGTCGGCGGTGACCGGATGGATGAGGGCATCATCAGCTACCTGCGCCGCCAGCAGAACCTGCTGATCGGGGAGACGACGGCCGAGCGGGTCAAGACCTCCATCGGCACGGCGCGGATGCCCGACGACGGGCGCGGCACCTCGATGCAGATCCGCGGCCGCGACCTTCTGAACGGTGTTCCGAAAGAGATCGAAGTGACACAAGCCCAGATCGCCGAGGCGCTGGCCGAGCCGGTGCAGCAGATCTGCGAAGCGGTGATGACCGCGCTGGAAACCACGCCACCCGACCTTGCCGCCGACATCGTTGACCGCGGCGTCATGCTCACGGGCGGCGGCGCGCTGCTGGGTGATCTCGATCTTGCGCTGCGCGAACAGACGGGCCTTGCGATCTCGGTCGCGGATGAGCCGCTCAACTGCGTGGCCCTCGGCACCGGCAAGGCGCTGGAATACGAGAAACAGCTGCGCCACGCGATCGACTACGACAGTTAACACTGGCAAGTTAGCCAGACCCGGCACGCGGCGACACCGCCCCGCCTGACCGGGTGGGAGTTTCGGCACAGATGGCCAAGGACCGTTCCAGTTCCAGTGATTTCACCGGCCCGCTGCGGCGGCTGCTGCTGGTCGTGTTGGTATTGGCGCTGACCGGCATCTTCCTTCTGTGGCGCATCGACAGCCCCCGCGTTGAACGCTTTCGCGCGCAGGTGACGGATCGTTTCGTGCCCAATCTCGACTGGGCCATGGCCCCGGTCACCGGCACCATTAACCTCTTGCGCGACTTCCAAAGCTACCAGCGCCTGAGCGAGCAGAACCGCGAGCTGCGCTCGGAACTGCGGCAAATGCAGGCGTGGAAAGAGGCGGCGCTTCAGCTTGAGCAAGAGAACGCCCGGCTTCTGGACCTCAACAACGTGCGGCTCGACCCGCGGCTGACCTTCATCACCGGCACGGTGCTGGCCGACAGCGGCTCGCCCTATCGCCAGTCGGTGCTTCTGAACGTCGGCGCGCGCGACGGGCTGGTCGAAGGCTGGGCCACGATGGACGGCATCGGGCTTGTGGGCCGCATCGCGGGCGTGGGCAAGAACACCGCGCGGGTGATCCTGCTGACCGATGCTTCCAGCCGCATTCCGGCGACGATCCAGCCTTCGGGACAACGTGCCATCGTGGCGGGCGACAACAGCGCCGCGCCGCCCTTGGACTTCATCGAGAACCGCGAGCTGGTCCGCCCCGGCGACCGGGTGATCAGCTCGGGCGATGGCGGCGTGTTCCCGGCGGGCATCCTGATCGGTCAGGTCGCCGCCGATCCGGGCGGGCGGCTGCGCGTTAGGCTGGCGGCGGATTACGAGCGGTTGGAATTCCTGCGCGTGCTGCGCCATCACGGCAATGAAACCGTGCCGGACACCGCCCATGTCATCACCTCCGACGGCCCCTTGGCCGAACCGGCAGCCCCGGTCGGGGTGCAGCCATGACCGACCTGTCGCGCAGCCGTCTCTGGGTCATGCGCCTGAGCTTTGTCGCGCTGGCGCTGGTGATCTTGTTCTTCCACCTCCTCCCGCTTGAGACGACCCCGCGCGCTTGGGCCGGGCCGGACCTGCTGCTGGGCTTTGCCTGTGCTTGGGGGCTCCGACGGCCCGAATACGTGCCCTCGCTTTTTCTGGCGCTGGTCTTTCTGCTGGCGGACCTGTTGCTGCAACGCCCGCCCGGTCTTTGGGCGGTGCTGGCCCTGATCGGGGTCGAGAACCTCAAATCGCGGGGGCGGCACCTGCGAGATGCGAGCTTTGCCGCCGAATGGCTGACCGTGGCCGTGATCCTGACCATGGTGATCTTTGCCTATCGCATTCTGCTGAGCCTTGCGCTGGTGCCGACGCCTTCGCTGACGCTGAACCTCACGGAATTGGCACTGACGACGCTCGCTTATCCGCTGATCGTGGCGGTGACCCATGGTATCATGGGCGTGCGCAAGACCGCGCCGGGCGATCTGGATGCGCTTGGCAAACGGGTGTGATCGGAGAGCGATGAGATGAGACGGAGCCGCGCCGACAATGATGCAACCCACACGCGCCTGACGCGTCGCGCCGCCCTCTTGGGCGGGGCGCAGCTATTGTTCATGGGCGGGCTGGCCGCGCGCATGCGCTATCTACAGGTCGATCAAGCCGACCAGTTCCGCCTGCTGGCCGAAGAGAACCGCATCAACATCCGTCTGATCCCCCCCGCCCGGGGTGAGATTTTCGACCGCAACGGCGTACAGCTTGCCGATAACGTGCCCTCCTACCGGATCGTCATGGTCCGCGAAGATGCGGGCGACGTGGAAGCGGTGATGGAGCGGCTCGCCCAAGTCATCGAGATCGACGAGGAGACCCGCGAACGCGCCATGACCGAAATGTCGCGCTCTGCCCCCTTCCTGCCCGTCACCATCGTCGATGACGTGAGTTGGGAAGTCGTGAGCAAGGTCAGCGTCAACGCCCCCGCACTGCCCGGCGTCACGCCCGAAGTGGGCCTGACCCGCGTCTATCCTCGCGGCGCGGATTTCGCCCATGTGGTGGGCCGCGTGGGCCGGGTGAGCCAAGCCGATCTCGACGCGCTGGAGAACCCCGATCAGGTGCTGCGCATCCCGCGGTTTCAAATCGGCAAGATCAACGTCGAAGCCCGCGCCGAAAACCTGCTGCGCGGCGCGGCGGGCACCAAACATGTGGAGGTGAACGCGACGGGCCGCGTGATGCGCGAGCTGGAACGGCGCGAGGGGCAGGCCGGGGCCGATCTGCAACTGACCGTGGACGCCAATCTGCAACGCTATGTGCAGGCCCGTCTGGGCGAGGAAAGCGCCGCCGTGGTCATCATCGACTGCGAGAATGGCGATCTGGCCGCGCTTGCATCCTCGCCCAGCTACGACCCGAACCTCTTTATCGGCGGCATCTCTTCGGCGGATTACAACCCGCTGCTCAATTCCAAATACCGCCCCTTGGTGAACAAACCCATACAGGGCACCTACCCGCCCGGTTCGACATTCAAGATGATCGTGGCACTTGCCGCCATCGAAGAGGGCATCGTCACCCCCGATGAGACGGTCTATTGCCCCGGCCATCTGGAAGTCGCGGGGCGGCGGTTCCACTGCTGGAAACGCGCCGGCCACGGCTGGGTCGATCTGCAACATTCGCTGAAACAATCCTGCGACGTCTATTACTACGATCTGGCGGTAAAGGTCGGGATCGAAAAGATCACCGCCATGGCGAACCGCTTTGGCCTTGGGATCAAACATGATCTTGCGCTGTCCTCGGTCGCGGGCGGGCTTGCGCCCACGAAACAGTGGAAACGCTCGGCCCGGGGTGAGGATTGGGTCGTGGGTGACACGGTCAACGCCTCTATCGGGCAGGGTTTCACCCTCTCCTCCCCGCTGCAATTGGCGGTGATGAGCGCGCGGATCGCCACGGGCCGCGCGGTGACGCCGCGGCTGATCAAATCCATCGACGGGGTAGAGCAACCCAGCGGCGCGGGCGAACCGATGGGGCTGAACGAGAACAACCTGCGCCAATTGCGCAAGGCGATGTATGACGTGGTGAACGACCGCCGCGGCACCGGCTACCGCAGCCGCATCATCGACGACACGATGCGCATGGCAGGCAAAACCGGCACCAGTCAGGTGCGCAACATCACCGCCGCCGAACGCGCCCGCGGCGTGACCAGCAACGCCGACCTGCCGTGGGAACGCCGCGATCACGCGCTCTTTGTCTGCTTTGCACCCTATGACAAACCGAAATACGCAGCCTGCGTGTTGGTGGAACACGGCGGCGGCGGGTCGACCGCGGCGGCCCCGATCGCGCGCGACGTGATGTTGCAGGCCATGGCGGGCGGCGAGCCGCCGCTCGAAGCCTACCCCAAATCCGACCGGGGCCGCATCGCCACTCAGCAAGAGGAACTGCGCAACACCACGCCCGAGACCACCGCCAATCTGGAGGGGGAGGATCAGGCATGAGCTATCTTGAGCATACGGTCAAATCCGTCCCCACAGGACTGCGCAAGATCCTCTTTATGAACTGGCCGCTGGCGATCCTGCTGACCAGTGTCGCGGGCGTCGGTTTTCTCATGCTCTATTCGGTCGCGGGCGGGTCATTCTCCCCTTGGGCCGAACCGCAGATGAAGCGTTTTGCCATGGGCATGGCGATTATGTTCACCGTGGCGATGGTGCCGATCTGGCTTTGGCGCAACCTGTCGGGCGTGGCCTATGGGGCGACCTTGGTGCTGCTGGTCGCGGTCGAACTTTTCGGCTCTGTCGGCATGGGCGCGCAGCGGTGGATCGACATCGGCTTCATGCGGCTGCAACCGTCGGAACTGATGAAAATCACGCTGGTCCTGTTTCTGGCCGCCTATTACGACTGGCTGCCGGTCAAGAAGGTCTCGCGCCCCTTCTGGGTGCTGGTGCCCATCCTGATCATCGTGATCCCCACCGCGCTGGTGCTGAAACAGCCCGACCTCGGCACCTCGATCCTGCTCTTGACCGCCGGGGGCGGGCTGATGTTCCTCGCGGGCGTGCACTGGGCCTATTTCGCCGCCGTCATCACCGCCGCCATCGGGCTGGTCACCGCCGTCTTCCAGTCGCGCGGGGCACCGTGGCAATTGCTGAAAGACTACCAATACCGCCGCATCGACACCTTTCTCGACCCCAGCCAGGACCCGCTTGGCGCGGGCTATCACATCACCCAGTCCAAGATCGCGCTTGGCTCGGGCGGCTGGTCGGGGCGCGGCTATATGCAAGGCACCCAGTCGCGGCTGAACTTCCTGCCCGAGAAACACACCGATTTCATCTTCACCACATTGGCCGAAGAGTTCGGCTTCGTCGGCGGCGTCTCTCTTCTGGGGCTTTACGCGCTGATCATCCTGTTCTGCGTGGCCTCGGCGGTGAAGAACAAGGACCGCTTCTCAAGCCTGCTGACCCTTGGCATCGCGCTTAACTTCTTTCTCTTTTTCGCCGTTAACATGTCGATGGTCATGGGGCTGGCCCCCGTGGTCGGCGTGCCGCTGCCCATGGTGAGCTATGGCGGCTCGGCCATGCTGGTGCTGCTGCTGGCCTTCGGCTTGGTGCAATCGGCGCATGTTCATAGACCGAGGTAATTCATGACGATCAACATTCTCTTCGCCGCCAAAGCCGAACGCTGGGACGGCTACGAACAGCCTTTGAACGAAGCGCTGCGCAAGGCACTGCCGGGGCAGGATTTCACGCTGGCCACCGACCTGCCGTCCGAGGAGGTCGACTATATCGTCTACGCCCCCAACAGCGACTTGCAGGATTTCACCCCCTATACCCGCGCCAAGGCGGTGCTGAACCTCTGGGCCGGGGTGGAGGCGATCACCGGCAACGAAACCTTGAAGATCCCGCTGGCGCGGATGGTCGACTTCGGCCTGACCCACGGCATGGTGGAATGGTGTACCGGCCATGTGCTGCGCCATCATCTGGGGATGGATACCGACATCCTGCGCAAGGATGCCAAATGGGAGCCGCGCACCCCACCGCTGGCGCGCGAGCGCAGCGTCGCAGTGCTGGGCATCGGTGCGCTTGGGCAGACCGTTGCCGAGGCGCTAGTGGGTCTGGGCTTTGACGTGACCGGTTGGTCGCGCAGCGAAAAGCAGATTGAGGGCGTTCGCTGTTTGCATGGCGACGAAGGTCTGACGGGAGCGCTCAAACGCGCCGAGATCGCCGTGCTCCTGATGCCCGACACGCCCGCCACGCAGAACGTTCTGAATGCCGAGACGCTGGCGCAGATGCCTAAGGGCGCCTTTATCATCAACCCCGGTCGCGGGCCGCTGATCGACGACGACGCTCTGCTGGCAGCGCTCGACACCGGGCAGATCGCCCATGCCACGCTGGATGTCTTCCGGGTGGAGCCGTTGCCCGAAGATCACCCCTATTGGGCGCATCCGAAGGTGACCGTGACCCCGCATATCGCGGCGGCCACGCGCAACGACACGGCCTCGGAAGTCATCGCGGAAAACATCCGCCGCAGCGAGGCCGGGGAGCCCCTGCTGCATCTGGTGGACCGCGACCGGGGATATTGACCCCCGGACGCGGCCAATCTCAGGCCGCCAGCCCGCGCCCCTTGAGCAGCGCTTCGACCCCGGGCAGACGACCCCGGAAGGCGGTGTAAAGTTCCGCCGGATCACGGCTGCCGCCGGTCGAAAGGATGTGCTCCTCCAACGCCTCGGCACGTTCGGCGTCAAAAGCCCCGCCCGCTTCCTCGAAGGCGGCGAAGGCGTCGGCGTCCATTACCTCGGACCACATGTAGCTGTAATAGGCGCTGGAATAGCCATCGCCCGAAAACACATGCGCGAACTGCGGGGTGGCGTGGCGCATGCGGATCGCCTGCGGCATGCCGATGCTGCTGAGCACCTCGGCCTGTTTCGCCATCGGATCGGCAGGCGGTTCGCCGTCGTGGAACTCCAGATCGACAAGGGCGGAGGCGATATATTCCACTGTCTGGAACCCCATGTCGAAGGTCGCGGCGGCCAGCACCTTGTCGAGCATCTCACGCGGCATCGCCTCGCCCGTGCGGGCATGGGTGGCGAATTTCTGCAGCACCTCGGGCTGGTCCAACCAGTGCTCAAAAAGCTGGCTCGGCAACTCCACGAAGTCGCGCGCCACCGAGGTGCCGCTGACGCTTTCATAGGTTACGTCCGAGAGCATCTGGTGCAGGGCATGGCCGAACTCGTGAAACAACGTGCGCGCATCGTCGTAGGACAGTAGCGCCGGATCGCCCTTGGCGAAGTTGCAGACGTTGATCACCACGGGCGCCTGTTCGCGCGGGAACTTCGCCTGCGCGCGCATCGCCGAGCACCACGCGCCCGACCGTTTCGAGCCGCGCGCGAAATAATCGCCGATGAAGACCGCTACATGCTGGCCGTCCCGCGTCACTTCCCACGCCCGGCAATCGGGATGGTAGAGGGGCGCGTCGAGGGCTGCGAACTCCAGCCCGAACAACCGATTGGCACAGTCGAAGGCCGCGTCGATCATCCGGGCGAGCTGGAAATAGGGTTTTAGTGCCGCCTCATCGAGGTCATGCTCCGCCGCGCGCCGCTTCTCGGCGTAGTAGCGCCAGTCCCAAGGTTCCAGCGCCCCGTTCACGCCGTCCTCGCTCATCAGCGCGGTCAGCACCTCGGCATCGGCGTCGGCCTGCGCCTTGGCCGGTTTCCAGACTGACATCAGCAAGTCGCGCACGGCTTGCGGGGTCTTCGCCATCTCGGTTTCCAGTTTGTAGGCGGCGAAATTGTCGTAACCGAGGAGTTCGGCGCGCTCCTTGCGAAGGGCCAGCGTCTCCGCCGCGATCTCGCGGTTGTCGGTCTCGCCGCCGTTCGCCCCGCGGGCTTCCCACGCGCGGAACGCCTTTTCGCGCAGGTCGCGCCGGTCCGAAAATTGCAGGAAGGGCGTGATGAGCGAGCGCGAGAGCGTGACCACCGGGCCTTGCGCGCCCTTTTCTTCGCCCGCGGCACGGGCGGAGACGATCACGAAATCTGGCAGGCCGGTCAGATCGTCCTCGGACAGCCGCATGAACCAGTCACGCTCATCCGCCAACAGGTTCTGGGTGAACTGAGTGCCCAGCACAGCCAACCGCGCCTTGATCTCCTTCATGCGCTCGGCCTCCGACCCCGTCAGCGCAGCGCCTGAGCGGACGAAGCCACGGTGCGTCAGCATCAGCACGCGGGCCTGTTCCTCGCTGAGGTCGAGCCTGCCGCGCCCCTCCCAAACGGCATTGATGCGGGCGAAGAGCTTCGTGTTGCCCGAGATCGCCGATTGATGCGCGGCGAGCTTGGGCGAGAAGTCGCGCTGCAACGCCTCGCGTGCCGGGTTGCTGTCCGCGCCTGCCACGGTGAAGAAGACGCTCAGAACCTTGTCGAGCGCCGCGCCGGAGGATTCCAGCGCCTCGATGGTATTGGCGAAGCTGGGGGCCTCGGGATTGTCGGCGATGGCGTCGATCTCGGCCCGGTGGGCGGTGAGCGCCTCCTCCAAAGCGGGGGCGAAATCATCGTCGGAAATGCGGTCAAAGGGGGCGATGCCGAAGGGAGTCTCCCATTCGGTCAGAAGCGGGTTTGTCATGCAGGTCTCCTTTGCGCCCAAGATGGGGCGCGCCGGGGTGACTTGCAATCACCCGCCGCAGGTTTCGCAGCCCGCGCGGCGTTTGAGGCCGATCTTGCGGGTCTCGCCATAGAGCCCGTCATAGATCATCATCTCGCCGCGCAGCACGCTGCCCGCCCCGGTGATGAGCTTCACCGCCTCCAGCGCCATCATCGTGCCGATCACGCCGGGCAGCGGCCCGATCACCCCGGCCTCGGCGCAGGATGGTGCCAGACCCGCGGCCGGCGCCTCGGGGAAGATACAGCGATAACAAGGCGCGCCGCGGGCGGGGTCAAAGACGCTGAGCTGCCCCTCCCACTGGCTGAGCGCGCCCGAGATGAGCGGCGTGGCCGTCGCGACGCAGGCCGCGTTCACGCGGTAGCGGGTGTCAAAATTGTCGGTCCCGTCGAGCACGAGGTCATAGTCGGCCACGAGTTCCTCGGCGATCTCATCGGTCAGGCGGCGGTGGTAGGGGCGGACGGTGACATGGGGGTTCTGCGCCAGCATCTCGGCCTGCGCGGAAAAGACCTTGGGCGTGCCGATGGCTTTGTCCTTGTGGATCACCTGCCGTTGCAGGTTGGCGTTTTCGACCGCGTCGTCGTCGATCACCCCGATGGAGCCCACGCCCGCCGCGGCGAGGTACTGCAGCACCGGCGCGCCGAGGCCGCCCGCGCCGATGACGAGCACCTTCGCGTTCTTCAGCGCCTTCTGCCCGGGGCCGCCGACCTCGCGCAAAACGATGTGCCGGGCGTAGCGGTTCAACTCACTCTCCGAAAAACGTCCCGCGGTGGGGGCTTCGGTCGGCGCGTCCGGCGTGGCGCGCGCGCGCAGGGTCGCCAGCCCCTGCCGGTAGAGCAACACCAGCACGACGAAACCGCCCAAGAGCAGCCAAGGCGCGGCGCTGCCGCCGGTGGCGAGCCGCAGCGGATGGGTGGCCGGAAACAGCAGATGCAGCGCGACCAGCGCCAGATACATCAGCCCGATCAGCCCCGCGCGCAGCCCGCGCGGCAGGCCAAGGAAGCCGCCGCCGAACCAAAGCGCCGCCGCGATAATCAAAACAGCCAGCATCACCGCGCCCCCGTCGAGCCAAACCCGCCCGCGCCGCGCGGGGTCTCATCAAGGCGCGCGGCCAGCTCGAAGCCCGTCTGCACCACCGGAGCCACGACCATCTGCGCGATGCGCATGCCATGTTCGACGGTGAAGGCCTCCGCCCCCATATTGCCCATGATCACCCCCACCACGCCGCGATAATCGCTGTCGATGGTGCCGGGGCTGTTGATCAGGGTGATCCCATGCTTCAGCGCGAGACCCGAGCGCGGGCGGATCTGCACCTCGAACCCCTGCGGGATCGCCATCTGCAACCCGGTGGAGATCAGCGCCCGCGCGCCGGGGGCCAGTGTGACAGCGCCGCCGGGCAGATTGGCCCGCAGGTCCGCCCCCGCCGCCCCGGCGCTTTCATAGGCGGGCAATGGCAGGCTGCGGTCCGCGCCATCGGCCCAGCAGAGTTTGATAGTGGTCATAGCGCCCCCTCAGGCAAGTGCTGCGGCGATACGTTCGGCCAGACGGGCGGCCACGGCATCCTTGCCCATGCGCGGCCAATCCTCCGCCCCGGCCTCGGTGATCAGTGTCACGGCATTCTCGCGCCCGCCCATGATGCCGGTGGCGGGGGAGACGTCATTAGCGACGATCCAGTCACAGCCCTTGCGCGCGCGTTTCGCGGTGGCATGGGCCAGCACGTCGTCAGTCTCGGCGGCGAAGCCCACGACGAGCGGCGGGCGGCCGTCGCCGCGCTGGCTGACGGTTTTCAGGATGTCGGGGTTTTCCGCGAAAGACAGGCTGGGCAGCCCGTCTTTCGATTTCTTCAGCTTTCGGTCCCCTGCCCCCTGCACGTGCCAATCGGCCACCGCGGCGGCAAAGACGGCGGCATCGACGGGCAGAGCAGCCTCTACCGCCTGCATCATCTCTTGCGCCGTTTGCACCGGCACCACCTCGACGCCCTCGGGCGGGGCGACTTCGGCGGGGCCGGTGACAAAGACGACCTCAGCCCCCAGAACCGCCAGCGCCCGCGCGATGGCCGTGCCCTGCGCCCCGGAAGAGCGGTTGGCGATATAGCGCACCGGGTCGATCGGCTCATGGGTGGGGCCCGAGGTGACGAGGATGCGCTTGCCCGCAAGCGGCCCCTGCCCCAGCCGCGCCTCGACTGCCGCGACAATCTCAAGCGGTTCGGCCATCCGTCCCGGCCCGTATTCACCGCAGGCCATATCACCGTCGTTCGGTCCGACCATGGCGATGCCATCGCCGCGCAGGGTGGCGATGTTGCGCTGCGTCGCGGGGTGCTGCCACATCCGCACGTTCATCGCAGGTGCCAGCAGCACTGGTGTATCGGTGGCCAAAAGCAAGGTCGATGCCAGATCATTCGCCGCCCCCTGCGCCATCTTGGCCATCAGGTCTGCCGTGGCGGGGGCGACCACCAAAAGGTCCGCCGCGCGGCTAAGTTGGATATGGCCCATCTCGGCCTCATCGCCGAGGTCGAAAAGATCGCGAAAGACCTTCACGCCGGTCAGGGCGGATACGGAAAGCGGGGTGACGAACTCTTCGCCCGCGCGGGTCAGCACCGGTGTCACCTTGGCTCCACGCTCGCGCAGACGCCGGATCAGATCAAGGGATTTATAGGCGGCAATGCCGCCGCCGATGATCAGCAGAATATGTTTGCCCGACAGCATAAAGACCCCCCGTTTGCGTTGGGGAGACCTTAATCCGGGGCGGGGAAATCTGCCAGCCCCGGAAGGGATCGCGATGCGGGGTCAGGCCAGAAAGGCAAAGACCTCACGCGATTGCATCTCAAGCGACTTGCGCATCTTGCCAAAGGCCGCGGCCTCAAGCTGGCGGACCCGCTCTTTGCTGAGGCTGAGTTCATCGCCAAGGCTTTCCAAAGTTCGCGCAGGATCCCGCAGTTTACGTTCGCGCACGATGAATTGCTCACGCTCGGACAGGCCCTGCATTGCCGCCAGCAACCAGTTCCGCAGCTGCGCCGTGTCATGCTCTTCCTCGACACGCTCCGCCGCCTGCGCGCTTTCATCAGCCAGCGCTTCGATCCACTCGCGGCCCTCATCCTCGGCGCTCTGCGTGGCGTTCAGAGAGTAATCCGACCCCGACAGACGGCCTTCCATCATCTCGACATCATGCAGCGGCACGCCGATCTCGGTCGAGATCATCTGGCGCAGCTGGTGCTTGTCCAGCGTCTCGCCCATGGCCGTGGCCTCACGCTCCAACCGAGCCTGCACGCGGCGCATGTTGAAGAAAAGCGATTTCTGAGAGGAGGTCGACCCCGTCCGCACCATTGACCAATTGCGCATCACATGGTCCTGAATGCTCGCCTTGATCCACCAAACCGCATAGGTCGAGAAACGCACACCGCGGTCGGGGTCAAATTTGTCGGCGGCCTTCATCAGGCCCAGACCGGCCTCTTGAATCAGGTCGTTCATCGGCGCGCCGTAGCGCTTGAACTTGCCGGCCATCGAAATCGCCAGACGCATGTAAGCAGTGATCAAACGGTGCAACGCTGCCTCATCCCGGTGATCGCGCCACGCATAGGCCAATTCCAACTCCGTCTCGGCATCGAGCAATTCGGCCTTCATTGCGGTGCGGGTGAGTGAAAATTCGCGAGCGGTCTGCAATGACATTTGGTATCCCCCTTGAGAAATGCGCGGCGCACCTTGTGATGGGCCTTTGGTGGAGATACGCAGAGACATGCCATTTGGTTCAAATATTTGGTGAGAAGATGTTGCCTAGAACTACCTTTGCCCTAGGCGGGGCGGCCTCGGGCAAGTCGGAATGGGCAGAGGCCCTCGTAAATTCCAGCGGCATGTCAAAGACTTACCTCGCCACCGGTCGCATCTGGGATGACGAAGTTCAAGAACGCGTGAACAAGCATCAAGCAAGGCGCGATGCGGGGTGGCGCACCGTCGAATGCCCGCTCGATCTGACCGAACCGCTGGCGAAACTGCCCGCCGGCGAAATCGTGCTGATCGACTGCGCGACCATGTGGCTGAGCAATCACCTGATGGAAGGCAGCGATCTGGAGGCCGCGCAGACGCAGCTTTTGCAGGCTCTGCGGGGCTGTGCCGCGCATTGGGTCGTGGTCTCGAACGAGGTCGGCCAAGGGATCGTGCCCGAGAACGCCATTGCCCGCCAATTCCGCGAGGCGCAGGGGCGGCTTAACATCGCCTTGGCCGCCGAGGCGGATACGGTGGTGCAGGTCGTCGTCGGCCTGCCGCAACTGCTGAAAGGGGAGATGCCATGACCATTTGGCACTGGGTGCGCCACGGCCCGACCCATGAGAAGAACTTCGTCGGCTGGCGCGATGTCCCGGCGGACCTTTCCGATGCGCCCCGACTGGCGCGGTTGAATCTGCATCTGCCGGATGAGGCGCTGCTTGTCTCCTCGGACCTGATCCGCGCTGTGCATACGGCGGATGCGCTGGCCCAGCCCTCCCGCCGCCGCCTGCCCCATGAGCATGAGCTGCGCGAGCTGCATTTCGGCGCTTGGGACGGGCTGCATTTCTCCGAAGTCGCCGCGCGTGACCCGGACCTCAGCCGCGCCTATTGGGAGACCCCCGGCGATGTCATGGCCCCCGAGGGCGAAAGCTGGAACCAGACCAAGGCGCGCGTCGACCGAGTTGTAGCACGGATCAACGCGGCCCACCCCAATGCCCATGTGATCGCCGTGGCCCATTTCGGCGTGATCCTCACGCAGGTGCAGCAGGCCCAAGGCGGCGGCCCGCTGGAGGCGATGGCCCATAAGATCGACAACCTCTCGGTGACGCATCTGTCCCACGACAACGGCCAATGGCGGGTCGAAGGGATCAATCACACGCCCTGACCCACAGCGCCGTTAACCATTCCTAAACCCGTCTTGCCTACCGATTAACCATAGCAAGACGGAGCAGGGGTAATGGTGTCGCGGGCCTATACGGTCGCATTTCAAGGGGTCGACGCGCGCATCGTCGAGGTGCAATGCGCGGTCACCGCCGGGCTGCCGGGCTTTTCCATCGTGGGGCTAGCGGACAAGGCCGTGTCGGAAGCCCGCGACCGGGTGCGCACGGCGCTCAGCGCCTTGGCCATCGCGCTGCCGTCCAAACGCATCACCGTCAATCTCTCCCCCGCCGACCTGCCCAAGGAAGGCAGCCATTTCGACCTGCCCATCGCGCTGGCACTGCTCTCAGCGCTGGATATCCTGCCGGATGACATCACCCAGAATGTGGTGGCCTTGGGGGAGCTTTCGCTCGACGGGACACTGATGCCCGTGGTCGGCGCCCTGCCCGCCGCCATGGCCGCCGCCGCCGAGGACCGCAGCTTGCTCTGCCCCGCAGGGTCGGGGGCGGAGGCCGCCTGGGTGGGCAAGACACAGGTCATCGCCGCCGCCAATCTGGGCGACGTGGTGCGCCATTACACTGGGCAAGTGCCGATCATCCCCGCCGAGCCGGGCGAGGTGCCCCTCACATTGCCGGGCCGCGACCTGCGCGAGGTCAAAGGCCAAGAACGCGCCAAACGCGCGTTGGAGATCGCCGCCGCCGGGCGGCATCACCTGATGCTGGTCGGCACGCCGGGGTCGGGGAAATCCATGTTGGCCGCGCGGCTGCCCGGCATCCTACCGCCGCTGACGGCATCCGAGGCGCTTGAGACCTCGATGATCCACTCCCTCGCCGGGCTGCTGGATGAGGGCGGCATTTCCCGCAGCCGTCCCTTTCGCGAGCCACATCACACGGCCTCTATGGCCGCGATCATCGGAGGCGGTCGGCAAGCGCGACCGGGGGAAGCATCTCTCGCCCATAACGGCGTGCTGTTCATGGATGAGTTCCCCGAGTTCAACCGCACGGTCCTCGAAACCCTGCGTCAACCGATCGAGACTGGCGAGGTCATGATCGCGCGGGCCAATGCCCATGTGAAATACCCTTGCCGCTTCATGCTCGTCGCGGCGGCGAACCCCTGCAAATGCGGCTACCTGCCCGACCCGGCCCGCGCCTGCGCCCGTGCCCCGGCCTGCGGCGAAGACTATCTCGGCCGCATCTCCGGCCCGCTGATGGACCGGTTCGACCTACGCGTCGACGTGCCGCCCGTCAGCTACAGCGATCTCAACCTGCCCGCCAACGGTGAGACCTCGGCCGAGGTCGCAGCAAGGGTCGCCGCCGCGCGGGCGCTTCAATCCACGCGCTACGCGCCGCATGACGGGATTTCGGCCAATGCCGATGCGGCGGGTGACTTGCTTGAAACTGTCGTCAGCCCGGATGCCGAAGCACGCACGCTGCTTCTGCGCGCAGCAGAACGGTTTTCCCTGTCGGCGCGCGGGTATCACCGGGTCATGCGTGTCGCGCGCACCATCGCCGATCTTGCGGGGGAACCCGAGGTCCGCCGCCCCCATATGGCCGAGGCGATCAGCTTTCGCCTGCCCGATCCGGCAGCAGGGCATTGATCCAATCGGCGAGGGCCGCAAGGCTCTGCCGCGCCTCGGGTAGGTGGTTCTGAAACAGCGGCCAGACATGCGGCAGGTCATGGAGCTCCTGCAAACTGGTCGACACGCCCGCTTCGCGCAGACGGGCCGCCAATCGGCGGCTGTCATCGCGCAGGATTTCGCTGTCACTTACGGTGAGCCAGACGGGCGGTGCGCCTTTGAAATCGGCGAGAATGGGACTCGCCCGGGGGCTCTCCGCATCCTGCCCCTGAAGATAGAGCCGCGCCATTTCCGTCGCGCGGGCGGCGGGCAACAACACGTCGCTTTCGGCATTCTGCGTGAAACTCGGGCCGGAAAACGTCAGGTCCAACAATGGGGAAAGCCCAAAGGCGCCAGCAGGCAGCGCCGCCCCCTCGCGACAAAGCTGCGCCATAAGATCGAAAACCAGCGCGCCGCCCGCGCTGTCGCCGCCAATCACGATGTCCCTCGCGGCGAAGCCCATTTGACTCAGCGCATCCCACGCCGCGCGGATGTCTTGCGCAGGTTTGGGAAAGGCCGCTTCCGGCACGCGTGCATAGCGCGGCAGCACCGCCCGCGCGCCGGTCAGCAGGGTTAGGCGCGCGACCATCGCCCGGTGCGTCTCCGGGCTGCCAAAGACGAACCCGCCGCCATGGACGTAGAGGATCACACGCCCTTGGGAGGCCTGCGGCGGCGTAAGCCAAAGCGCCGATCCCGCCCCCGGCAGATCACGCCATTCTGCATGCACCTCGCGCGGCCCTTTGAAAAAGAGCCGCGCCTGCATCTCCATCGTGGCCCGCAGGAACTGCGGGTTTGCATGCGCCAGCAAAGGTTTCTCTGTCAGACGCAGGTAGCGGTTCAGAAGATGCTGGCGCAGGCTCACCCGCGCTTGGCCTCAATCGCCTCCCAGATTTTTCCGGCGATATTCTCGCCATCGAACCGTTCCAGCTCTTGAATGCCGGTGGGAGAGGTCACGTTAATCTCGGTCAGATAATCGCCGATCACATCGATCCCGACAAAGATTTGGCCCTTTTCTTTGAGCAATGGCCCGATGGCCGCACAGATCTCCAGATCGCGCTCGGTCAGCCCGACCTTCTCAGGCCGCCCGCCGACATGCATGTTCGACCGTGTCTCGCCCTCCGCCGGGACGCGGTTGATCGCGCCCACCGGCTCCCCGTCCACGAGGATGACGCGCTTGTCACCCTTGGACACGGCAGGCAGGAATTTCTGAACGATGAGCGGCTCACGCGAGAAGCCGGTGAACAATTCATGCAGCGAGGTGAGGTTGCGGTCATTGGCGTCCAGCCGGAACACACCGGCCCCGCCATTGCCGTAAAGGGGTTTCAGAATCACATCGCCATGCTTCGCCTTGAAGGCTTTGATGGTCGAAAGGTCGCGCGCAATCGTGGTGGGCGGCGTCAGATCGGGGAAGTCGAGAACCAGAAGTTTTTCGGGGTAATTGCGGACCCAAAAGGGATCGTTGACCACTAAGGTGGTTTCTTTCAGCCGGTCCAGCAGGTGGGTCGAGGTGATGTAATGCATGTCGAAAGGCGGGTCCTGGCGCAGCCAGACCACGTCGAAATCCGCCAAATCGACCTCGCGCTCTTCTCCGAACCGGGCATGATCGCCCTGCACGCGCTGCACGGTAAAGTCATAGCCCCGCGCAGTGATCCGCCCTTCTTGGTACGCCAGATGATCGGGCGTGTAGAAGAACAGCTCATGCCCCCGCGCCTGCGCCTCTTCGGCCAGCCGAAAGCTGCTGTCGGCATTGATGTTCACGTCCCCGATCGGGTCCATTTGAAAGGCGATTTTCATCGGCGTCCCCCGCTGCTTACCTTTGTCGTGATCCGACCCGGACCGACGGTGCAGGCTTTCGGGATCGCTTCTTAGATGGCGCAGCAGGGGCCTATGCGCAATGGGTCAGCCGTGGCCAAAGGCGTTTTCGATGATTTCGGTGGCCCCCTGCCCATCGACAAGCGCCACGTCAAAGCGCACCTCGGTCAGGCTTCCTGCAGGTTCGCCAGCAAGAAATTCCTCGGCGGAGCGGTAGATGCGCTGCATCTGTCGGGCCGAAAGGCTTTCGGCGGCCCGTGCGAAACTACGGCTTTGTTTCACCTCGACAAAGATTAAGGCAGCCCCATCGCGCAGGATCAAATCAATTTCACCAGCGCGGCCGCGCCAACGGCGGCGCGCGATGGCAAAACCGCGCCTTTCATAGTCTTGCGCGATGCGGTTCTCGGCAGCAATCCCAGCGTGATAGGCCATGCGCCCCCGTTGGCGCTTGGTCGCAGTTCGTATCCCCGTATCACCCTGCGCCATTTTCATTGCTCCGACCCGTGTTCTAACCTTTGCCGAGCGCCAATGCCGCTTGATAGACCTGCCGCCGCGGCAGGCCATGGGCCTGCGCCACCAAATCGACAGCGTCACGCATCGACATATCTGTAAGCGCCCGTTGCAAATCTGTTTCTAGGTCAAGGTGATTAACAGAGTCTGAACGGCTGCGATCAATCAGCACGACCACTTCGCCTTTCGGTGCCTTCGCTTGATAAAGCCCGGCGAGGTTTTCTAGGGTATCGCGCTGGATCTCTTCGAATTTCTTGGTCAACTCCCGGCACATTGCCGCTTTGCGCCCCGCGCCCAATGCCGTTGCCGCATCGCGCAGCATGGCGCCGAGCCGTTTGGGCGATTCGTAGAAAACTAGTGTCCCCGGCACGTCGCGCAGCTTTTCCAGCGCCGCGATGCGTGCCGATTTACTATTGGGCAGGAAACCCGCAAAGAAAAATGCATCCGTCGGCAGGGCGCCCAAGGCCAGCGCGGTCAGCACGGCCGATGGTCCCGGCGCGCAGGTCTGCATCACGCCCGCTTCGGCCGCGGCGCGGCTTAATTCAAACCCCGGATCGGCGATCAGCGGCATGCCCGCCTCCGACGCATAGGCGACTGATTTGCCCTCGCGGATGGCCGCGATCAGCCGCTCTTGCACCGATGTGCCGCTGTGATCGTGCAGCGCCAGCACCTTGCGTCCATCAAGCGGCACCCCATGAATTTCCATCAGCCGCCGCAGGCTGCGCGTGTCCTCTGCCGCCAGCAGATCTGCCGAGGCCAGCGTGTCGAGCGCGCGCAGGGTGATATCGCGTGCGGTGCCGATGGGGACGCCCACGAAATAAAGTCCCGGGGCTAGCTCTGTCTTGTCAAATTTCAACGCTGGACCCGCCTTTCGCAGTCACTATGATCGCGGCCATGTTCCGGCGACCATCGTCGTCTTGCCACCACCGGGGAGTGAATACAAATGATTGCCTGTTTCCGCGCCATCCGCAAGAAGATGCACCTGCTCTTGCTGCCGCTCTTCGCGGTCCTGCTGGCGGCCTGTCAGCCTGTCGCCACGGGCGGCGCCAATTCCGGCGGCCCGCGCATCGACCCTGCGGCCCCCGTCCCCGTGGCGCTCTTGGTTCCGCGGGGCGGCACGGCCAGTGATGAGTTGCTGGCCAAGAACCTCGAAAACGCCGCGCGCCTTGCGATGCGCGATCTGGATGGCGTCCAGATCGACCTGCGCGTTTATGGCACCGCGGGCAATGCCAGCACAGCCGCATCCGTCGCTGCGCAGGCGGTGAATGAAGGGGCTAAGATCATCCTCGGCCCGGTTTACGGCGAAGCGGCCAATGCGGCTGGGGTGGCCGTGGCCTCCTCCGGGGTCAACGTGATCTCCTTCTCGAACAACCCGACCATCGCGGGTGGCAATGTTTTCGTGCTCGGGCCGACCTTTGCCAATACCGCCAACCGGTTGGTGAGCTTTGCCAAGCGCAACGGCAAAGACAAAATGGTCGTGCTGCATGGTCAGGACCTTGCCGGACAGTTGGGCCGTGACGCGATCGTTCAGGCGATCAGCGCCAATGGCGCGACGCTGGCAGGCACCGTCGATTACGCGCTGAGCCAAGAGTCGGTCGTGGCCGCCGTGCCGCGCGTCAAAGCAACCATCGAAGGCAGCGGCGCCAATGCGCTCTTCCTCACCACCTCCTCGGCCAGTGCCCTGCCGCTTTTCGCGCAGCTTCTGCCCGAGGCCGGCATCCAATCGGCGACCACACAATATGTCGGTCTGACCCGTTGGGACATCCCCGCCCAAACGCTGGAACTGCCCGGCGTTCAGGGCGGCTGGTTCGCCCTGCCCGACACGGCGGCGAGCGGTGCCTTCTCGAACCGTTACACCGCGGCCTATGGCAGTGATCCGCACCCTCTGGCCGGGCTGGCCTTTGACGGGATCGCGGCGATCGGCTCCTTGGTGAAGGGCGGCAAATCCAACGCGCTTTCCGGGGCCGCGCTGACCCAAGGGGCGGGCTTCCAAGGCGCCAGCGGCATCTTCCGCCTGCGGCGCGATGGCACCAACGAACGTGCGCTGGCCGTGGCCACGATCCGCGACAACCGCGTCGTCGTGCTCGACCCGGCACCGCGCGGCTTTGGCGGGGCTGGTTTCTGAATTGGACCTCGCGAAACCGACAACAACATCAGGCGCGCGTCGACACCCGCGCCTGATTTGCGCGCCCGAGCAAATCTTTGACGACACAGCCATCTGGCAGGCCCTTTCCCAGCGCGACAGCACGCTGGAGGGCGCGGCCCTCAGGGCCGAGATCGTTCCCCTGATCCAAGAAGCCCAGCAGGCGGGCCGCAAAGCCATCGCGGCGGGCTTTGCTGAATCGCCCTTCGATGCCCGGGCGATGACCTCTTCCTACACCTATCTCACCGACCAACTGCTGCGCTGCGTCTTGCAGATTGCCACGCAGGTGCTGCACCCCAACCCGAACCCGACCGAGGGTGAACGGCTCGCCATGATTGGCGTCGGCGGCTATGGCCGGGGAGAGATGGCGCCCTTTTCCGATGTCGATCTGCTGTTCCTCATTCCCTACAAGGCCACCGCATGGTCGGAGAGCGTGATCGAATCGATGCTCTATATCCTGTGGGATCTGAAGCTGAAGGTCGGCCACGCCACCCGCACGATAGAAGACTGCCTGCGGCTGGGAGCGGATGATTTCACCATTCAGACCGCCCTGCTGGAAAACCGTTTCATCGACGGCGATGTGTCCCTTGCGCAAGAGCTTTCCGAACGGCTCAAGAACGAACTTTTCTCAGGCGCGGGAAAGGATTTCATCGAAGCGAAACTGGAGGAGCGCGACAATCGCCACCTGAAACAGGGTGAGCGCTATATGGTCGAGCCCAACGTCAAGGAAGGCAAAGGCGGGCTGCGCGATCTGCATTCGTTGTTCTGGATCGCCAAATTCATCCATGACGTGGACCGGGTCGCGGATCTGGTCGATCTGGGCGTTTTCCGTGCCGATGAATATGACACCTTCCGCGAGGCCGAGGCCTTTCTCTGGGCCGTGCGGGGGCACCTCCACCTGATTGCCGGGCGCGCGACGGAACAGCTGACCTTCGACATGCAGGTGCAGGTCGCCCAAGCCATGGGCTATCAGGACATCGGCGGCCGGCGGGGCGTCGAGATCTTCATGCAGGCCTATTTCCGCCATGCCACCGCGGTGGGGGATCTGACGCGCATCTTCGTCAGCGGGCTTGAAGCGTCCCATATGAAGGCCGAACCGCTGCTGGAACGCATCTTCCGCCGCCGCCCGAAAATCCGCGAGGGGTTTCAGGTGGTTCACAACCGCATCGCGGTGAAGGACGACGAGGAGTTTCTACAAGACAAGCTGAACCTGTTGCGCATCTTCGAAGAGGCCCTGCGCACGGGAATGTTGATCCACCCCGATGCTATGCGTCTGATCAAGGCCAACCTCGCGCTGATCGACGACGACATGCGCCGCACACCCGAGGCGCGGCGCATCTTCCTCGATCTGCTGCTGAAGCATGGTAACCCCGAACGCTCCCTGCGGCGGATGAACGAATTGGGCGTCTTGGGCGCCTTCATCCCTGAGTTCGAGCCGATCGTCGCAATGATGCAGTTCAACATGTATCATTCCTACACGGTGGACGAACACACCATCCAATGTATCGCCAACCTCGCCCGGATCGAGAAGGGCGAGCTGGAAGAGGAACTGCCCGTTGCCTCCTCGATCCTGAAACGCGGGGTGAACCGCAAGGTGCTCTATGTCGCGCTGCTGCTGCATGACATCGGCAAGGGGCGGCCCGAGGATCATTCCATCATCGGCGCGAAACTGGCGCGGCGCATTGGACCGCGGCTGGGGCTGAAACGCGATGAGGTCGATACGGTGGAATGGCTGGTGCGCTATCACCTGCTGATGTCCGACATGGCCCAGAAACGCGACATCGCCGATCCGCGCACAGTGCGCGATTTTGCCAAGGCGGTGCAGACGGTCAAACGGCTCGACCTGCTTTGCGTGTTGACGGTCTGCGACATTCGTGGCGTCGGGCCGAATACATGGAACAACTGGAAAGCGGTGCTGATCCGCGCGCTCTATCGCCAGACCGAGCGGGCGCTGGAAACCGGGCTCGAAGACCTAAACCGTGAAAACCGGGGCGCGGAGGCCAAGAAAGCCCTGCGCGCCGCGCTCTCCGATTGGCCGCGCAAACGTCTCCAGCGTGAGACGGCCCGCCATTATCCGCCCTATTGGCAGGGTCTGCATGTCACCGCCCATATCGCCTTTGCGGAACTGCTGCGCGACATCGGCAATGACGATATTCGCATTGATCTGCACCCCGACGAAGACCGCGGCGCGACGCGGGCCTGTTTCGTCATGGCCGATCACCCCGGCATCTTTGCCCGGCTCGCCGGGGCGCTGGCGCTGGTCGGCGCCAATGTGGTGGATGCGCGCAGCTACACCACGAAGGACGGTTTCGTCACCGACGCTTTCTGGATTCAAGACAGCGAAGATCAACCCTATGAGGCCAGCCGCCTGCCGCGGCTGCGCGAGATGATCCTCAAGACCCTGCGCGGCGAGATCGTTGCCCGCGATGCGCTGAAATCCCGCGATAAGGTCAAGAAACGCGAACGCGCCTTCAAAGTGCCCACGCATATCACCTTCGACAACGAAGGGTCGGAAATCTACACGATCATCGAGGTCGACACCCGCGACCGGCCCGGTCTGCTCTATGACCTGACGCGCACCTTGGCGGCCTCTAATGTCTATATCGCCAATGCGGTGATTGCGACCTATGGCGAACAGGTGGTCGATACCTTCTACGTCAAGGATATGTTCGGGCTGAAATACTATACCGAGGCCAAGCAGCGCACCTTGGAGAAACGCCTGCGCGAAGCGATTGCCGCAGGGGTGGAGCGGGCGGAGGGCTAGCCCCCCGCCTCCGCCTCATCGGCGGGTTTTCGCCACCCGCTCTTTGGCCGCTTTGCTTTGCGCATCAGATCCTCAAAATCTCTTCAACCCGTCGCTGAGACGGGATTCCATGAATGAGGGACATATGAGCGTGACACGCGCCGCACTGCCGAACCGGGGCCTGATGGCCCTTTGCGCCACACTTCTTCTCACGGCAGCCTGCGCCAAAGCGCCTGACATCCCGCAGACCTATGATTTCGGCGGCATCGACCCGCAGCGGCATTTCATGGCCGTGCAGACCGCCACAGACATGCGCGCCAAGGGCCAGCGCGTTTGGTGCGTGCCCTTCGCCCGCAATGTCAGCGGCATCCAGATTCGCGGCAATGCGGAAACATGGTGGGGCAAGGCCAAGGGGCTTTACCCGCGCGGCGATGATCCCGTCGTCGGTGCTGTGATGGCCTTCAGCGCCACCCGCTCCATGCCGATGGGCCATATCGCTGTGGTTTCCGATATCGTCTCACCCCGCGAAATCCGGGTGGATCACGCCAATTGGAAGCGCAACGAGGTTTCGCTCAAAATGGCGGTGATCGACGTCTCCGACGACAACGACTGGTCCGCCGTCCGCTTGGAAAGCCAGCCGGGCGCCTTTGGCAGCACCTATCCGATCAATGGGTTCATCTACCCCACGGGGGGATAAGCGCCGCCTTGCCCCGGCGGGTGGCAAGGCATTTCCTGCCGCTCACCGCGATTGCACCGGGTGAACGCCCGCGCTAGGGATCACCGCAGCGCAATTTAAGGCTCCTGCGATGAAACCTATCCGTCTTATGTCCGGCTTTTTCACTGTCGGGGTCTGGACCCTGCTGAGCCGCGTGCTCGGCTTCCTGCGCGAAGTGCTGCTGCTGTCGCTCATTGGCCCCGGCCCGGTCATGGACGCTTTCGTTGCCGCCTTCCGCCTGCCCAACATGTTCCGCCGCTTCTTTGCCGAAGGCGCGTTCAATGCGGCCTTCGTGCCGATGTTCGCCAAAAAGCTGGAGGGCGAGGAAGGCGCCGGGACATTCGCCCGCGATGCCTTCAACGGCCTATCGCTGGTGGTGCTGGCGCTGACCGCTTTGGGCATGATCTTCATGCCCGGTCTGGTCTGGCTGACAGCCGAAGGTTTCGTCGGAGACCCGCGCTTCGACTTGACGGTCGCCTTTGGCCGCATCGCCTTTCCCTATATCCTCTGCATGTCGCTGTCGGCGCTGTTCTCGGGCATCCTCAACGCCACCGGACGCTTTGCCGTGGCCGCCGCAGCACCGGTGCTGCTGAACATCTTCGTCATCGCCGCCATGACCTTCGCCGCGCTCACCGGGGGCGAAGTGGCGCTTTGGCTGATCTGGTCGATCCCCGTCGCCGGTGTGGCACAGCTGGCGCTGACATGGCGCGCCGCGGCCCAAGCGGGTTTCCCGCTGCGCCCCTCCCGCCCGCGCTGGACCCCCGACATGCGCGCGATGATCGTCATCGCCCTGCCCGCCGCGCTGGCCTCGGGCGTGATGCAGATCAACCTCGTGGTCGGGCAATTGGTGGCCAGCCAATATGACAAGGCCGTCTCATGGCTCTTCGCCGCCGACCGGCTCTATCAACTTCCCTTGGGCGTGGTGGGCATCGCCGTGGGCATCGTGCTGCTGCCCGACCTGTCGCGCCGCCTGCGGGCCGGAGACGACGCAGGCGCGCAAACCGCGCTCAGCCGCGCCGCCGAGATTTCGCTGGCACTGACGATCCCCTCGGCGGTCGCGCTGATCGTGATCCCCTTCGCACTGGTCACCGTGCTGTTCGAGCGCGGCGCCTCGGGCGTCGATGACACCGCCGCGATTGCCACGGCGGTAATGGTTTACGGCCTCGGCCTGCCCTCCTTCGTGCTGCAAAAAATCTTGCAACCGGTCTATTTCGCGCGCGAAGACACCCGCCGCCCCTTCCATTTCGCCTTGATCGCCATGGTGGTGAACGCGGCGCTCGCCATCGGCCTTGCCCCCTTCATCGGCTGGATCGCCCCGGCGGTCGCCACGACGCTGGCAGGCTGGACGATGTTTGCATGCCTCGCCATCGGCGCGCGGCGCTTTGGCGACGCCGTTAAATTCGACGCGCGGTTTCACAAACGCATCTGGCGCATCCTCATCGCCTCCGCCGCCATGGGCGGCGCGCTCTGGCTGGGCAATGCCGCGCTGCAACCGATGCTTGGCCTGCCGTGGTGGCGCGGGCTGGCGCTGGTGCTGCTGCTTATCATCGCTGCGGTCAGCTACTTCGGTGTCGGCCAGCTGATCGGCGCATTCCGCCTGTCGGAGTTCAAATCGGCAATGCGGCGCGGTTAACGCTGCTGCAACCGCGCCCGCAGTCGCGCCCATTCCCCGGGCGCGACAAGAAAGCTCAGCCCGAAACCACAGATAAACCCGGCGAGCTCCGCCACCCAGAGAAAACCAGTCTCGAAAAAGATTCCCCAGAACAGTTGCAACCCCATCAGCAGCGCGATCAGCGTAAAGGCCTGATACTGCGGCCCGCCCGAACCCAGCAGCCGCCGCCACATCACGAAACTATAGCCGCCGATCAGCCCGTAAACATTGGGATAGGCCCCGGCGAGCCAAACCGGATCGTTCAACAGCGCCCCGTAAACCAGCGCCCCGCCAATGCCCGACAGCACGAAGATCACCACAAACGCCAATTGCCCCATCGCCTCGGCCACCATCTTGCCCAGAGCCAATAGCAGCACCACGGCAAAGATCGCATGGGTAAAGCCCAGATGGATGAAGGGGTAAGTCACCACCCGCCAGATATGTTCGATCGGGTACTGGCCTGCGCCAATCATCGCGTCAAAAATCAGCCCCGAGAAGCCAAAGTCGCGCACCAGCGCCAGTCGCCAGCCTACGGCAGCGGGGCCACCCACCAGCCCGGCCTCGGCCAGAGAGAGCACCACCTCGACCCCGGCGATGGCCAGAAACAGAATGACAACCGCGGGCGGCAACGGGTTCACGGGGGGCTGGAGGTCTGGGTCTTGCATGGGCGCTCCTTGACGGGGTTCGCGGCCAGAAGTAAGCCTGCCGCGCAAGACTTTCCAGCCCAGAGGTGCCTCCAGATGTCCGAGACCCAATTCACCCCGCGCGTGTTTTCCGGCATTCAGCCCTCGGGCGACCTGCATTTGGGCAACTACCTCGGCGCGCTGAAACGGTTCGCCGATGCGCAGGAAAAGGGCGTGCAATCGATCTACTGCATGGTGGACCTGCATGCGATCACGGTCTGGCAAGACCCGGCGGACCTGAAGAAAAGCACACGCGAGCTCTGCGCCGGTTTCATCGCCTCGGGCATCGACCCCGAAAAATCCATCCTGATCAATCAAAGCCAAGTGCCTGAGCACGCGCAGCTGGCTTGGGTCTTCAACTGCGTCGCGCGCATGGGCTGGATGGGCCGCATGACCCAGTGGAAGGACAAGGCCGGCAAAAACGCCGAAGCCGCCTCGCTGGGGCTTTTCGCCTACCCCGCGCTGATGGCCGCCGACATCCTGATCTACCACGCCACCCATGTGCCGGTGGGCGAGGACCAGAAACAGCACTTAGAGCTGACCCGCGACATCGCCGCGAAGTTCAACCACGACTACGGTGTCGATTTCTTCCCGCTCACCGAACCGGTGATCGAAGGCGCGGCCACCCGCGTCATGTCCCTGCGCGACGGGTCCAAGAAGATGTCGAAGTCCGACCCCTCGCCCGCGAGCCGCATCAACCTGACCGACGATGCCGACACGATCGCCAAGAAGTTCCGCAAGGCGAAAACCGACCCCGACGCCCTCCCGTCCGAGGCCGAGGGCCTGAAGGACCGTCCCGAGGCGCGCAACCTCGTCAATATCTACGCCGCCCTCAGCGACCAATCGGTCGATCAGGTGCTGGCGGAGGTCGGCGGCCAGCAATTCGGCACCTTCAAGCCTGCGCTGGCGGAGCTGGCCGTCTCCAGAATGGGCCCGATCACCGCCGAAATGCAGCGCCTGATGGCCGACCCGGCCGAGATCGACCGCATCCTCGCCCGCGGCGCGGAACAGGCGCGCGAGATCACCGCCCCGATCCTCAAACGCACCTATGAGATCGTCGGCATGGTCGGCTAACCACCAAAACCCCTAGCGCCCCCCAAAGGCGCTAGGGCCTGTCTCTTATACACATCTCCGAGCCCACGA
>NZ_JAGHRG010000039.1:0-860 GCF_017743915.1 Sulfitobacter sp. R18_1 | reverse complement strand
GAGTATGAGACCGAGAACCGTCACTACGCCCACGTCGACTGCCCCGGCCACGCTGACTATGTGAAAAACATGATCACCGGTGCGGCGCAGATGGACGGCGCGATCCTGGTTGTGAACGCGGCCGACGGCCCGATGCCCCAGACCCGTGAGCACATCCTGCTTGGCCGTCAGGTTGGCATCCCCGCCATGGTCGTCTTCATGAACAAAGTTGACCAGGTCGACGACGAAGAGCTGCTCGAGCTCGTCGAGATGGAAATCCGCGAACTGCTGTCCTCCTACGACTACCCCGGCGACGACATCCCCGTTGTTGCAGGTTCCGCTCTGGCGGCGATGGAAGGCAACAAGCCCGAGATCGGCGAAGAGTCCATCAAGAAGCTGATGGCCGAAGTTGACGCCTACATCCCGACACCCGAGCGTGCCGTGGACCAGCCCTTCCTGATGCCGGTCGAAGACGTCTTCTCGATCTCCGGCCGTGGTACCGTTGTGACTGGCCGTGTCGAGCGTGGCGTGATCAACGTTGGCGACGAAATCGAAATCGTCGGCATCCGCGACACCAAGAAAACCACCTGCACCGGCGTGGAAATGTTCCGCAAGCTGCTGGACCGTGGTGAAGCTGGCGACAACATCGGCGCCCTGCTGCGCGGCGTTGAGCGTGACGGCGTTGAGCGTGGTCAGGTTCTCTGCAAGCCCGGCTCCGTGACACCGCACACCAAGTTCGAAGCCGAAGCCTATATCCTCACCAAAGAGGAAGGTGGCCGTCACACGCCGTTCTTCGCGAACTACCGTCCGCAGTTCTACTTCCGTACAACTGACGTGACCGGCACCGTTCAGCTGGCAGAAGGCACCGAGATGGTCATGCC
>NZ_JAGHRG010000038.1:0-985 GCF_017743915.1 Sulfitobacter sp. R18_1 | reverse complement strand
GCTAACCTTTTGGGGGCAGCGGACCACGGTAGGATCAGCGACTGGGGTGAAGTCGTAACAAGGTAGCCGTAGGGGAACCTGCGGCTGGATCACCTCCTTTCTAAGGATGTTCCTAGCCAGTTGAGCATGCTCAACTCGTGGAACACTTAGCAGACCGGCAAACAAAGCCGGTCAATATATAGAACCGAGCCGTCCTCATATCTCTTCAGAAATAGGTCCTGCGCTGAACGCGTGGGTCTCAATAGTTTGGGGCCTTAGCTCAGCTGGGAGAGCGCCTGATTTGCATTCAGGAGGTCAGGAGTTCGATCCTCCTAGGCTCCACCAAGCTTGGCCGCGAAGCGGACGAGCGTAGCCCTGGCAGCATATCCGAAGGATGTGCGAGAAGGGCAGGGCCAGCCACAAACCAGGTCTTACTATCACACGCCTGCAGAACTCGCACATTGCTTCGCAATATGCTGTTTGTGCGACGTGCGCGCCTCCGGCGCACACTGGGTCGGTAGCTCAGGTGGTTAGAGCGCACGCCTGATAAGCGTGAGGTCGGAGGTTCAAGTCCTCCTCGACCCACCACCTCTCCTAGGGTGGTTAACGGAACATACCTTCAAGCACATACCGTGTGTTTGAACGTCTGTTCCCGGATGAAGCAAGCTTCATTCAATCCAGACGAATTGACATCGTAAAGAGAGATACTAACAACATGTTTGATCTCACCGCGTTAGGTGATGATCTCAGTTGCTGCCCTTCGGGGCCGGTGTTTGACGGGCTGTTTCCTCGGTCTTTCAAGCATATCGCGGCTGAAACGAATATGTTGTCCAAGTCAAGTACACTAACCAGAGCGGTGACGCTGCCTCCTGCACGGACGGCAGCTATCTGCATCGCTCATTGTCCAGACGACAGTCTGGGCGGGTAAAGTATGCTTTTGATGCAGAATAAGAGGATCAGTTTCTTACCAGCTTCTGATCTTCGCGCGAGGCGCTAAGTCTTGCTT
>NZ_JAGHRG010000037.1:0-1172 GCF_017743915.1 Sulfitobacter sp. R18_1 | reverse complement strand
TGAACTGGCCCCCATTTCGACCGGACACCTTGGACTGACCAAGGAGGCTTAAGGATAGCCTTAAGCACGTGCTTATGTCTGAGATGGAAATCATTACTGATGGCGGGCGCCGTCGACGCTGGTCTGCGGCAGAAAAGCTGCGGATCGTTGAAGAGACCCTCTATGACAGGGACAGCGTTTCCGCTGTTGCTCGCCGTAACGGCGTGGCCCCAAATCTGTTGTATCGTTGGCGTAGATTGATGCTCGAGGGAGGGAGTATCGCCGTGACAGGGGATGACAGCGTGACCAGTAATAAGGCTGTCCGAGAGATGGAAGCCCGCGTGAGGGAGCTCGAGCGCCAGCTGGGACGCAAAACGTTGGAAGTGGAGATCTTGAAGGAAGCGCTCGCCAAGTCCCGCTCAAAAAAACCGACCTTGCTTGCGCAGTCGCTCAAACCGGGCGGTTCCCGATGAAGGCGGTGGCACAGACGTTAGGCGTATCCCGTTCGAACCTACATGAACGGCAAAGGGGAAACACGGAGCCGCGTCGGAGCTATTATAAAGCTCAGGACGCGGCGCTCTTGCCACGTATCGAGCGTTTGGTGGCGGAGCGCCCAACCTATGGCTATCGCCGGATCTGTGCAGTGCTGAACCGGGAGCTCAAGGCAGAAGGCCTTGCCCCGGCAAATCATAAACGCGTCTATCGCATTATGAAGGCCAATCACCTGCTGCTGGAGCGATCCGGCTTCGACCGGCCCGAACGCGCCCACGATGGCAAGGTCATCATGATGCGGTCGAACTTGCGCTGGTGCTCTGACGGGCTGGAGTTCACCTGTTGGAATGGCGACATTATCCGCGCAGCGTTTCTGCTCGATGCTCATGATCGTGAGATCATTGCCTGGCGGGCCGTCGCCGATGCCGGGATTAGCGGCTCGGACGTGCGTGACATGCTTCTGGAGGCGGTCGAGAAACGCTTCGGCAGCTATCGTGCGCCAGAGGTGGTCGAGGTCTTATCCGACAATGGAAGCGCTTACACAGCAAAGGAAACCCGCATCTTCGCTCGCCAGCTCGGCCTGAAGTCATGCTTCACCCCAGTCGCCAGCCCGCAATCCAACGGCATGTCCGAAGCCTTCGTAAAGACGCTCAAACGCGATTACGTGCGCGTCAATCCACTACCCAATGCCGAAACCGTTT
>NZ_JAGHRG010000036.1:0-1425 GCF_017743915.1 Sulfitobacter sp. R18_1 | reverse complement strand
GATCATGCCCCATAGCGTGGTGTAACTCGCGGCTGGCCGGGCGCTTTCGACGGCCGAGCTGATCAGTCCGTCTGAGTTGCAGGCAGGCTGATGATGGGATCATCGCAGACCGGTGCCAAGGTTTCCAGCGTCATGTATCGCGCACGCTGCACAGTCCATTCTTCGGTCTGCTCCATGAGGATGGCGCCGACGAGGCGACGTATGGCAGCCTCATTTGGAAAGATCCCGACGACGTCTGTCCTGCGCTTGATCTCGCCGTTCAAACGTTCAATCGGATTCGTCGAATGCAACTTCGTCCGATGCTGTTGGGGAAAGGTCATGTAGGCGAGCACGTCTTCCTCGGCATCATCCATCAGCCCAGAGAGCCTGGGCAGCTTGGACCGCATCTGGTCGGCGACGTTGCGCCATTGGACTTTCGCCGCCGCATGGTCTGGCTGTGCAAAAGCGGTTGCGATAAAGGCGGAGACGACGCGTCGGCTGCTCTTGCCTGCATGCGCAAGAGCGTTCCTCTGGAAATGCACCCGACAACGCTGCCAGCTCGTGTTCAGCACGCGTGCGACTGAGGCCTTGATGCCTTCATGGGCATCACTGATGACCAGCTTCACACCACATAGCCCGCGCCGCACCAGATCGCGCAGAAACTCCGTCCAGAAGGTTTCGGCCTCGGACGGGCCGATGGACATGCCCAGCACCTCTCTGCGGCCGTCTGTATTGACGCCGACGGCGATGGTGACGGCAACGGAGACGATACGCCCGCCCTGGCGGACCTTGAGATAAGTCGCATCGATCCAAAGGTAGGGCCATTCGCCGTCAATTGGACGGGTAAGGAAGGCATCGACCCGCTCGTCGATCTCCTCGCACAGGCGGCTAACCTGGCTCTTCGAGATGCCGGTCCCACCCATCGCTTGGACGAGATCGTCCATAGAACGGGTTGAGACGCCATGGACATAAGCTTCTTGAATAACCGCGCTCAACGCCTTCTCTGTCGCCCGCCGCGGCTCCAGAAAAGAAGGAAAATAGCTGCCGGTGCGCAGCTTGGGAATCCGCAGTTCCACGTTCCCGGCTCGCGTCTGCCAATCGCGTTCGCGGTAGCCGTTTCTCTGCGCCTTCCGCTCCGACGTCTTCTGATGATAGTCGGCCCCGGTTTTTGCGCCGACCTCCAGCTCCATCAGCCTTTCGGCGGCAAAACCGATCATATCTCGAAGAAGATCGGCATCCGCGCTCTTCTCGACAAGCTCTTTCAGGTCCATCATAGGTTTGGTCATCGGGGTCTTCCTTCGGTTCAGGTTGATGTTCGCAACCCGACCTTACCGAAAATTCACCGATGACCACCGCGCCTTTGATGACGTCCTACGGCGCCTCATGAAGGGCGCGGACGCCACCAAAAGCGCTACCAGAAGTTACACCTCTCCCTGGGACATGACC
>NZ_JAGHRG010000035.1:0-1731 GCF_017743915.1 Sulfitobacter sp. R18_1 | reverse complement strand
GCTAACCTTTTGGGGGCAGCGGACCACGGTAGGATCAGCGACTGGGGTGAAGTCGTAACAAGGTAGCCGTAGGGGAACCTGCGGCTGGATCACCTCCTTTCTAAGGATGTTCCTAGCCAGTTGAGCACGCTCAACTCGTGGAACACTTAGCAGATCGGCAAACAAAGCCGGTCAATATATAGAACCGAGCCGTCCTCATATCTCTTCAGAAATAGAACACGGGCTACCGCCCGTATGGGTCGGTAGCTCAGGTGGTTAGAGCGCACGCCTGATAAGCGTGAGGTCGGAGGTTCAAGTCCTCCTCGACCCACCATCGCTTCTGCAGTTGCAGAACCCCTTTGGGGCCTTAGCTCAGCTGGGAGAGCGCCTGATTTGCATTCAGGAGGTCAGGAGTTCGATCCTCCTAGGCTCCACCATGAATTCTCTTGCCCCCTTTGATCCGTACGGATTAAAAGAAGGCATGAAGATTTGTGCGATCACAATGGTTTACCGCGATTATTGGGCGTTATCACAATGGTACGCGCATTACTCACGGCACCTAGGTTCGGAGCATCTTTACATCGTGGCCCATGGTAATGATCCGAAGTTTTTTGAGCTTTGCCCACGGGCGAATGTGATCACGGTGCCGCGGGATGACCTGACTGGTTTCGATCGGGTTCGTGGACAGCTGCTGAACGGCCTTCAGGACGGATTGGGTGCGCTATACGACTGGGTTGTCCGCACGGATGCGGACGAGTTGATATGTTTTGACCCGGAACGTTACGCAAGTTTCAGCGACCTGTTCGCCTCGCGCAAGAGAGCGTCTGCACTCTTTGCTTTGGGAATGAATCTCGCTGAAATGGAGGGCGATCCTACGCTAACTGCACAGGATAATGTCTTGCACTACAGGCGTGATGCGCATTTCTCCGGGCACTACAGCAAAGCTTGGGCGGTTCGAGGTGGAACGCATTTGGTGCGCCATGGCATTCAAACTGCTCCTGAGCGTTTGGATGACACGTCATTCACCTTTCCCAAAGGTGTTTACTTGGTTCATCTCAAGTACGCGAACAGCGCTGCGCTGATTGATGCCAACCAGCATCGGACGCTTATTGGCAACGCTGGTAGCAAAGGTCTTCCCGGTAAAGCTTGGGCGCAGGCAGATCAAGATGCCTCCCGCTTTTACGCCGCTTTTCGCGGGTTGAAGGAGCTGGATTGGCCCTTGGCAGAGCGACGCGCCTATCGGCGGATCAAGCGCGATCCGGTTCGAGACGAGAAGCTGAACGTGCTGCGTGCCAGATCGGTAAAGTTCCCGTTTCGGACGACCCTCCCAAGGTGGTTCGAAAACTGCTGATAGATTAGATCAGCAAGAGCGCTACGGCGCTTTTGCTCGTCCAATCTGGACGTTTGCGTGGCATCCAGCGGATGCACGTGATTGACATCGTAAAGAGAGATACTAACAACATGTTTGATCTCACCGCGTTAGGTGATGATCTCAGTTGCTGCCCTTCGGGGCCGGTGTTTGACGGACTGTTTCCTCGGTCTTTCAAGCATATCGCGGCTGAAACGAATATGTTGTCCAAGTCAAGTACACTAACCAGAGCGGTGACGCTGCCTCCTGCACGGATGGCAGCTATCTGCATCGCTCATTGTCCAGACGACAGTCTGGGCGGGTAAAGTATGCTTTTGATGCAGAATAAGAGGATCAGTTTCTTACCAGCTTCTGATCTTCGCGCGAGGCGCTAAGTCTTGCTT
>NZ_JAGHRG010000034.1:0-1792 GCF_017743915.1 Sulfitobacter sp. R18_1 | reverse complement strand
TCCTCACCAAAGAGGAAGGTGGCCGTCACACGCCGTTCTTCGCGAACTACCGTCCGCAGTTCTACTTCCGTACAACTGACGTGACCGGCACCGTTCAGCTGGCAGAAGGCACCGAGATGGTCATGCCGGGCGACAACGTGTCCTTTGGCGTTGAGCTGATCGCACCGATCGCCATGGAAAACGGCCTGCGCTTCGCGATCCGCGAAGGTGGCCGGACTGTTGGCGCCGGGGTCGTTTCCAAAATCACTGAGTGATTTTGAAACGGACCCGGTGGGCGGCAGTCGCTCCGCAGGAGCGATGAGAGCCCACCCCCTGGCCGGACCGGGGACCACGATTCAGATATTCGAAAGGCCGCAGCGTTTGCTGCGGCCTTTTGCTTTGGCGGGGCGGGCAATCCCCCTGAAACAGAAAAGCCGGCCCCCGTAAGAACCGGCTTTAATCATTCCAATTCAACTGCAATCAAGCGGCGTCAGCGTTCACGCCACCTTTGGTCGCGATCTCAGTCATGCGGCGGTCGCCATCATAGGTGTGATCAAGCTGCTCCTGAAGTTGTGCACCATCTTCGTTTTCGCCCAGACGGTTGGCGAAGGCGACAACACAGCCGTAGCCCGCCAGAGCATAGTGCACCATCCGCTGATACTGCGTGATGATCATCGCATCGCGGGCATCGCTGTCGCCAAAATCCTCCTCCAGCACATGTTTATGCGCCTCTTTCACAAGGCCCTCCATCCCGTGGCAGTGCTCGCCTTCCGGGTCGAGGTCATGTTTGGCGCAGATGGACTTCAGCACATCCATGCCCTTGGCGATTCCGTTGCTGCCGTCGATAAGCGCTTCGCTAAGTTCCTTGTCTTCTGCCGCACGGCCCAGAGCGTTGGTCGCTTCGAGCGATTGCTTGCAGGCAGAATAGAGGTCTTGCAGTTGGTCGGTGTAGACGTCTTTGAGATTGTTCATAGTCATCGGTCGTCCTCCAATTTCGGGCTTGGTTCGACGGGAAAACGTAAGCTGAGCGCTCAATGTTCCCCAAAGAAGAGAATATCGGCGGAAAGGTCAGATCTGCTCTTGATCCGCCGCCCGTTTGCGACTACCCAAGCCACCGGCATAGGGGTTTAGCTCAGTTGGTAGAGCATCGGTCTCCAAAACCGAGGGTCGTGGGTTCGAGTCCCTCAGCCCCTGCCACATTTCCTTAAATTTAGGACGAAGCTGCGCGAGCGTATCGTTCTTTGCGGAGTCCTGCATCCGCGAGAGGCGGGGCCGTGCCTTTAAGGCTATGGCGGTCTGCGGCAATCTATTTTTTGTGGGTTTGCCCGCCTCAGGGCTATCAGCGCGTAAGTGTTCAGCGAGTCGCGCTGCCTCGGGGCGATTCACCCGGTTTTTCCCTCTATGGCGCTGCACTCGGCGATGATTCACGCGGTCAAAGAGGGTTCTACGCAGTGTCATGCTGCCATCGCGGCGAAACTCAGGGTCTGTTCTTATAAAAATAGCACGCCATTTCAGCATCTTGCCGAAAAGTTCCCCGAAATCTCATCTTTTCTCAAGTTTCTGCTTGCGGCTTTGTCTCAGTAACCTTAGAACCCCCTCTACCGGCGGCGCTGAGACGCACCGCTGGGGCGCCAGACGGGGCGGACAGCAGCGGAGACGCGGTGGTTCGGATCACGAGGCGGATAAGAATTCGAGGTATTAGAGGCGGGGCGCGCCAAGAAGTTAGGGCGCATCTCAGTTTCTTTTGTCTCAACGCTGTTTGAAAATTTGATATCTGAAGAGATATGTGGGCGGTTTGGTTCATTCGATGGAT
>NZ_JAGHRG010000032.1:0-1844 GCF_017743915.1 Sulfitobacter sp. R18_1 | reverse complement strand
TGTAAACACCATTCAGAAATGTCACTGGGTTTGCAAAGCAGGAATGTCACTACTGGCGCGACGGTAGCAAGGCTTTGCAGCCCGGAGACCCCACATATCGAAGGGCTGAAAAGCCTTGCGGGGATTGGCTTAGAGACCCAGCTTCCGTTGTTCGGTCTGATTGTAGAATGCTCTGACGCCGTCTTCGCGCACGATCTTTTCAAAGGCACGCCACGCAAGGACATCACCAAAGAAGGGCGGATTGTCTGAAATCGTCAACGTGCCGAATTGGTTCTCAACTGACAGGATCCAGCCGGGATCGATGCTGGTCTTGTAAATCTCGACGTCAAAGTGATGCCCGTCGATGGTGACGGTCTGGGTGTATTCGGAAAAGATGATCTCTGGCTCGTCCTCAGTCATACCGTCGATTTTGGCCTATTCCGCCGCCTGCGCAATCTTCTTCTTGGCTTTCGACCCTGAGGGCCTGCCAGGACGCCGCCCATTCGGTTTATAACCCATCTTCTCGGAATTTGTCCGCACCTTCGGCTTTGGCGGCGCGGCGTCCTGCATCTCCTTGATGTGTTCCAGAACTGCGCTCAGGTTTTTGTTGCTGGTGATTGCCGCATGGGTGACGCGCTGATCCATGTCGAAGACTGTGTAGGGCAGGGAGCGGCCTTTGGAGCGGACCTCGAACCGGCCATCAACAAAGGCGTAGGTGTCCACGTATTTGCCAACCAGCCCGCGCGTGATGTCACTCTCTTCGAGCATGATCCGCTTGCGGTCGTAGGAGAACGTTAACTGCCTGCCGACATAGCGGTTCTCGCGCCAGCACAGCACATCTGCCAGCCGATCCGGCTCGACATTGAGCGCGCGATGCAGGTTGTCCGACCTGGCCGGGGCCTTGGCGAACCTGGCGTTGTGGCGGTCTTTGAAGCCTTGCAAATAGGCGTTTCCAGCTTCCATGTCTGAAATGCCCGCGATGCGCAGTTCCTTGACCAGCCGATCCTGCAACGTGCGGTTGGCGCGTTCGACACGGCCTTTGGCCTGGCTCGAATTGGCGCAGAGAATCTCGATGTTCAGCTCACTCAGCGCCCGACCAAACTGGGTGATCCGCGCACCACCCTTGGCGTCCTCTTTGGAGACACGGAACACCGTGTGCTTGTCAGAATAGAACGCGACCGGGCGACCGTGTTTGTGCAGATAGCTTTCCAAAGCTTCAAAGTAGCTGAACGTGCTCTCTGACTTCACAAACCGCAGTTCCATGAGCGTGCTGGTCGCGTCATCAATGAACACAAGCAGGGTGCAAGGTGGTGCGCGGTCTTCAAACCAGCGATGGTCCGAGCCGTCGATCTGGATCAGCTCACCGAAGCATTCCCGGCGCAGGCGAGGTTGATGAAACTGGCGGCGCTGCTTGCGAGACAGCCAGATGCCATCTTCAACCATCCACTTGCGCACCGTCTCACGCGAGACCTTTAACCCATGATGTTCGGCCAACATCTCAGCCGCAAGCGTCGGCCCGAAGTCCGGATAATGTTCCTTGATGACGGTCAGCGCATAATCGCGTTTGGCTGAGTGGATTTGGTTGTTCGGCGCGCGCCCACGCGACTTATGCCGGATCGCTGAGGCGCCGTCCTGGCGGTATCGCTTTAAAAGCCGAAACACTTGCCGCCGTGTCAGATCCAACATGTTCGCCGCATTAGCTACCGTCAGCCGACCATCGTCGACCTGCGCCAAAACCTCAACGCGGTTCAACTCGCGCTCACTCATCGTCACCCATCCCATGTCCACTAATCCTCGCTACCGTATGCAAGGAGAGTGACACTTCTGCTTTGCCGATGGGTGACATTACTGCTTTGCGGCTACAG
>NZ_JAGHRG010000031.1:0-1968 GCF_017743915.1 Sulfitobacter sp. R18_1 | reverse complement strand
TTCCTATCCGCCTTTCGATCCGAACCACCGCGTCTCCGCTGCCGTCCGCCCCGTCTGGCGCCCCAGCGGTGCGTCTCAGCGCCGCCGGTAGAGGGGGTTCTAAGGTTACTGAGACAAGGCCGCAAGCAGAAAGTTGAGAAAAACGGCGCGGTTATGATCTTCTGGAAATATTCTATATATTATAGAGGGTTAGATAGACTTCTCTCGGGGCAGATGGTCTAAGGGGAGCGCCATGGGTGTCCCGAAAAGCAAGCTAGGGGTGAAAAAAACTGAGTCGGAAACCCGATACGGCAGCAAAGTTCAAGTCCCCGACTCGTAGCCGTGATTCCGGGTCTTTGAAGCAATAGCGCGCAAGCACCCTCATGGACCGGCCCCCGTTTCACCAGACACCTAAGCGGTTTCGGTTTTGGCCTTGATGAACTCGCGAGGCGAGCGCCATCTAAGGCCGCTGTGTGGGTGGTTGTTGTTATAGTCCTCGATCCATTCTCCTATCAAATTCAAAACGGTTTCGGCATTGGGTAGTGGATTGACGCGCACGTAATCGCGTTTGAGCGTCTTTACGAAGGCTTCGGACATGCCGTTGGATTGCGGGCTGGCGACTGGGGTGAAGCATGACTTCAGGCCGAGTTGGCGAGCGAAGGTGCGGGTTTCCTTTGCTGTGTAAGCGCTTCCATTGTCGGATAAGACCTCGACCACCTCTGGCGCACGATAGCTGCCGAAGCGTTTCTCGACCGCCTCCAGAAGCATGTCACGCACATCCGAGTCGCTAATCCCGGCATTGGCGACGGCCCGCCAGGCGATGACCTCACGATCATGAGCATCGAGCAGGAACGCCGCGCGGATAATGTCGCCATTCCAGCAGGTGAACTCCAGCCCATCAGAGCACCAGCGCAAGTTCGACCGCATCATGACGACCTTGCCGTCATGGATGCGTTCGGGCCGGTCGAAGCCAGATCGCTCCAGCAGCAGGTTATTGGCCTTCATGATGCGATAGACGCGTTTATGATTTGCCGGGGCAAGGCCTTCTGCCTTGAGTTCCCGGTTCAGCACTGCACAGATCCGACGGTAGCCATAGGTTGGGCGCTCCGCCACCAAACGCTCGATACGTGGCAACAGCGCCGCGTCTTGAGCTTTATGATAGCTCCGACGCGGCTCCGTGCTTCTTCTCTGTCGTTCATGTAAGTTCGAGC
The DNA here is from genome assembly GCF_017743915.1 of Sulfitobacter sp. R18_1. NCBI lineage: Bacteria > Pseudomonadati > Pseudomonadota > Alphaproteobacteria > Rhodobacterales > Roseobacteraceae > Sulfitobacter > Sulfitobacter sp. R18_1. The sequence continues at coordinate 778 of NZ_JAGHRG010000031.1, read as the reverse complement.
GGGATACGCCTAACGTCTGTGCTACCGCCTTCACCGGGAACCGCCCGGTTTGAGGTGCCGCAGGCACGCGCAAGCAAGGTCGGTTTTTTTGTGCGGGACTTTTCGAGCGCTTCCTTCAAAATCTCCACTTCCAGCGTTTTGCGTCCCAGCTGGCGCTCAAGCTCCCGGACGCGGGCTTCCATCTCTCGGACAGCCTTGTTGCTGGTCACACTGTCATCCCCTGTCACAGCGACACTCCCTCCCTCGAGCATCAATCTACGCCAACGATACAACAGATTTGGGGCCACACCATTACGACGAGCAACGGCGGAAACGCTATCCCCGTCATAGAGGGTCTCTCCAACGATCCGAAGCTTTTCAGCCGCAGACCAGCGTCGACGGCGCCCACCATCAGTAATGATTTCCATCTCAGACATAAGCACGTGCTTAAGGCTATCCTTAAGCCTCCTTGGTCAGTCCAAGGTGTCCGGTCGAAATGGGGGCCAGTTCACCTCAGCTGTCGAAAACCTGGGTTCAAGTTTTTGACTGATAGAGCGACGCGCAGCCCAAAGGCCGCTCGGAAGACCGCCGGAAGGGATCGGGCATCACACCCTCAAACGCAGAACCGCCGCAGCTTTGAGCTGCGGCGGTTTTGTTATTCTGATCATCGTCGAGAGATACTGTAGTCTAGGAACTTATTAGGTTTGGCGATGACCTACTCTCCCACGTCTTAAGACGCAGTACCATCGGCGCTACGGCACTTAACGGCTGGGTTCGGGATGGGACCAGGTGTTTTGCT
>NZ_JAGHRG010000030.1:0-2587 GCF_017743915.1 Sulfitobacter sp. R18_1 | reverse complement strand
CCCGACCTTACCGAAAATTCACCGATGACCACCGCGCCTTTGATGACGTCCTACGGCGCCTCATGAAGGGCGCGGACGCCACCAAAAGCGCTACCAGAAGTTACACCTCTCCCTGGGACATGACCGCAAGTGTTGCGCAGGTCTGCTCATTTTTGGAAGCCGAAGGCAGGCAAATGGCGCCCTCGACTGTAAGGCGCCGCCTATATGCGATCCGAAAGATTCACAGGCTCTTGGGTCTTGCTGACCCGACACATGACGAAGCGATAAATCTAGCCTACCGCCGGGTGCGCCGCGCTAGACCAGTCCGCCCTCAGCAGGCCCGGGGATTGACTGCTCTGCACCTTGAACGTTTTCTGGCTGTCCAGCCAAAGACACCTTGGGGAATGCGCAACACAGCCATGCTTTCTTTAGGTTATGAACTGATGACCCGCAGATCAGAGCTCGTTGCATTGCGCGACGACGATATCACGCTGCGGAGCGATGGCACTCTTCGAGTACTGATCAGGCGCAGCAAAGCGGATCAAGAAGGTCAAGGGCGCATCGCCTTTACTTCGGCCGATACGGCTTGTCGCGTTTTGGATTGGCAGGCTTGGCGCGGTCCACGCACTGAATGGCTCTTCTGCCCAATCTATCAAGAACGCCCGGTAGATCGCAGCCTCAGCGACACAACTGTCAAGACGGTTGTCAAAACAGCCGCGAAACAGGCCGGCTATTCTCCTGAAGAGGTTCGGGCGTTCAGCGGACACTCTATGCGTGTAGGAGCAGCCCAAGATCTTCTACGCAAAGGCTTCGATACTGCTGCTATCATGAGGGCCGGAGGCTGGAAATCTGTGAATGTGCTCGCACGCTACCTAGAATATGCTGAGCAGAACGTTTGGGAAGCCTGAGACACTACTGACCATACCTCAGATATCGTCGCGGGACTAATTTAAAGCTTCCGTAACGCCACCTGGTCAGCACTCATTTGCGCCGCCCGCGCTGCTCCCAAAAGCTTCCTATCCTCGTTGCGTTTGATGCGAGGGCCGAGCATACCCAGATGTCGCATCAGAAGCTCTAGGAAGTTTAGGCGATCCGCTAGTGAAAGTTTGACCCTATTGCGCCCGCTGTTGTCGGCCCCCGCGTCCACTTTGAGAGACCGCACGAGGCCCTTCCGCCAGACCTCCGGCCACTCAGCGACAGGCTTGAGTTGATTGCTTTCATCATAGATATCGTCAAGATCTGCCTCGAGCAGGTCTCGGGTCCATTTCAAAACTGCCGCTCGCATTTCCTCAGCGCGGCAATGGAGCTCCTCGTTACGGGCCTTAAGTGCGGCTTGAATGTTGCGCTGGTTGAGCAGCTTCATGGCAAGCGCTTTTCCATTCCGTCCCGGAAAGCCGGCAATGCGAAGCGCCTTAACTGGGTCAAAGTCATGGCGGTAGGCTTCGACGAAAATCGCTTGTTGGAGTGTCAGGCGGTACCGCATCGCCCAAAGCGCAACATCGGCGACAACAAGATCACTTGGTTGCATGCTCATGCCGAAAGCCCTCCGATCCCACCATCGCAAAGCAGAGCCTCATAACCCCCGGCCTTCCAGCCAAACCTCGCCACAGCCTCACGAACACTGTTCAATGGGATGCCCGGGTACGCGCTTGTTGGGGAGGACAGATCAGAAACCGGTTCCAAATCGGTTCCTAAGCTTCGTAAATGGATCATCATGGCGCTCCATAGCAAAGGGGCACCCCACAGATGTGTCGGCGCCCGGTTTACAGGCGACCGAAGCACATCATGCGCTAGCGATCTACTTAAACCCTATATGATGTGCCCATCAGGAGCAAGAAGCGGCTTGTCGGATCGTAGGGCCTATACAGATTGCCCGAAAGCTCAAGGAGCATTTCTGAGACGCGGACCGGCGGTTGTCGTTGCGGTGCTTCACAGATTGCCGTCAGGCTTATGTTAATAAGAACTATCTCTCCTGCGCTAATGGCGCAGCGTGCGATCTGACTAGCAGCGAGAAATTACTGATAGCGCCAGCAGACGTAAGCGCCCGATTGTTACCGCCTGCCGCGTGAACCCATAATCACGTAGCTACTGTCGTTATTGTCGTCGTTACTGACGTCGTATGAGATGGGACGAGATATGCGTCATGAAGTGATTGTCGGCGTTGAGCGAAGGCTCCGTTGGCGCGAAGAGGAGAAATTATCGATCCTCGAAAAGGTTGGCTTAAATGGCGCAACGGTCAGTGATGTCGCGCGATGTCATGACATTACACGTCACCATATCTACCAGTGGCGCCAGAAACTTCGGCGTTAAGGGGTTTTGCCGCGGACTTCGGAGACGGTCTTTCTGCCGCTGCCTTTGCCTTCTGGGTCAGAGCAATCAGGAGATCGGCAACCTTTGGAGATCGAAGTCGTGCTTGGAAATGGTCGCAAGCTGAGCTGCGCCAGTGATCTGCCATTCGAGCGCGTCCAGCGACTCATTCGGGCAGTTGAGGCAGCATGATCGTGCCCGGACCCGGTGTCCGTGTGTATCTGGCGTGCGGCGTGACGGGCATGCGCAAAGGGATCGCAGGTTTGTCCGCTATGGCTCAAGATGTATTGCGCCAGAAGCC